>NZ_VJZD01000143.1 GCF_009377175.1 Streptomyces adustus | reverse complement strand
TCAACTGATCGACCTCGCCAGGAAGTACGACGTGCTGCCCATCGCCATCGTGCTGGACGTCCCGGAGGAGGTGTGCGCCCGGCGCAACGCGGCCCGCACCGACCGGGCGGACATGCCGCGCCGAGTGCGGGACATCGAGGGCCACGAGCCCCCGGCCTTCGGCGCGGCCCTGCGCCGCTGGCTCGTGTACAGCGTGCCCGGGCTGCTCGGCTTCGGCGTCGTGGGCGTCCTGTGGTGCCTGTTCGACCGCCCGTGGCACCAGTGCTGGCACGACAAGGCGGCCCACACCTTCGTGGCGGACTGACCACGACGGCCGGGGCGCGGCAGCGGCCGTACTCCGGACGGCCGCTCGCCGGATGCGGAACCGGAGGGTTCGAGGTCGACTCGGGCCATGAGCAGTGAACCGCCCCCCGGCTCCGGACCGCAGCCACCGGACGACGACCCGTTCAGAAAGCAGCCCCCGCCCGGGCCGGGCGCGGGTTCGCCGTACGACACACCCCAGGGCGGCCCGCAGACCCCGCCGCCGGGCGGTCAGCCGCCCCCGGGCGGCGGCTGGCACCAGGGCGGCGGCGGCCCGTACAACGGCGGTCAGCCGCCCCCTCCGGGCGGTGGCGGCCCGTACGGCGGCCAACCCCCGCCCCACGGCGGTGACCCGTACGGCGGCGGAGGTCCCTACGGCGGCGGTCAGTACCCCGCGGACCCGCTGGCGGGCATGCCCCCGCTCGCGGACAGCGGCAGGCGCACCCTCGCCCGGATCATCGACATGATCCTCGTCGGCATCGTCGTCTGGCTGGTCACCTGGCCCATCGGGGTCCACGAGTTCGGGATGGACGGCGACCGGATCTCCTACGGCAGGTCGTTCACCCAGTCCCTCATCGCCGCGGTGCTCTACATCGCCTACGACACCTACCTGATCAGCAGGTCGGGGCAGACCCTCGGCAAGAAGTGGCTGGGCATGCGGGTGGCGGACCTCGACAACGGCGCGACGCCCTCCACCCAGACCTCGCTGGTGCGCGCGGCGGTGCTGTGGATCCCGTTCGCCTTCTGCTGCGCCTGCATCTGGACGGCGATCGCGGGCGGTTGGAGCTTCTTCGACCGGCCCTACAAGCAGGGGTTGCACGACAAGGCGGCCAAGACGGTGGTGGTCAGTATCGTCTGACACCGGACGACGAGACGGCGGGCCCGTGGGATCACGGGCCCGCCGTCTCGTCGTCCGGTCTCAACCGGCCGTCGGCACCCGCACCTCGACGGCCTCCACCGTCGCGACGTCCGCGACGGTCTGAACGCTCTGGACGGTCTCGACGCGTTCGGTCGAGGCCGGGGCCCCGGCGGCCGTGCGCGCCTCGGCCGAGGCGGTGGCGCGTGACCTCGGCAGGGGGACCGTCATCGAGACCAGGAGTCCCAGCGCGAGCGCCGCGAGGGCGATGACCGCGATCCCCACACCCGAACTCGTCTGTGACAGCAGCAGCATGGCGAGCGTCGAGAAGATCACGGTGGACGAACCGTAGGCGAGCTGTGCGGCAGTCGGACGAGGCATGGCAATCGTGTCCTCGGAGAGAAAGGGGGGTCGGAGGGGTGGCGGCCTGGCATTCCGCCGACTTCCTGGCCTTCCGCCAGTCGACTCTAATCGGCTGCATGCCCGAGCGGAACGAACGGTAAGCGTGGCCTAACCTACAGCGCTGGTGCACAGGGGGCGCACGGAGTCATGGAGTCCGCCAAGTGGACGTCCGTGCGCGCCTGTTGTGTTACAGCCGCGTGTCCGTAATACGAACTCCTGCTTCGCATAGTGCAGTTGTCCTGCTCAAGTCAAGGTCTGTCTTTTCTCGTAAACCAGTAGTCAAATGACGTCACTTGACTACACGCGTTTAACCGTGCGCGGACCTTTCCTGAACAGGCCCCCCTTCCGCGCGTCCGGTTGCGTCAGGGGAGGACATCAAGTGAGCAGCAGACCCAGAACCTTCAGAGCGGCCGCCACGGTCGTCGCCCTAGCGGCGGCCTCGGTGACGTTCTCGACCTTCGCGGTGGCGCAGGCCGCGGAGGGCACGTCCGCGGGAAGTCCCGCGGTGGACCGGCACGATCCGCAGCCGGTCAAGAGCAAGGAGCACGACTTCGACGGCCCCCTGAGCAAGACTCAGGACGCGCAGCGCAAGGAAGCTCTCCAGCAGGTCATATCCGGCAAGGCCACGGTCAAGGACCGCAACGGCTCGCAGGTCGTCCAGCTGAAGGGCAAGCAGGGCGGCAGCAAGTACGTCGAGCTCGGCCGCGAGAAGACCGACAAGATCTTCACGATCCTGGTGGAGTTCGGCGACCAGGTCGACAGCCGCTACGGCGGCACCGCCGGCCCGCTGCACAACCAGATCGCCGCGCCGGACCGCGCCAAGGACAACAGCACCGCCTGGCAGGCGGACTACAACCAGGCGCACTTCCAGGACCTCTACTTCGGCACCGGCAAGAACACCGAGTCGCTGAAGAAGTACTACGAGAAGCAGTCCTCGGGCCGCTACTCGGTCGACGGTGAGGTCACCGACTGGGTCAAGGTCCCCTACAACGAGGCCCGTTACGGCTCCAACGACGCCGCCACCGGCGCCTGGTACGCGGTGCAGGACGGCGTCAACGCCTGGGTCGCCCAGCGCGAGGCGGCCGGCGACACCGCCGCCGAGATCAGGACCGAGCTGGCCCAGTACGACCAGTGGGACCGCTACGACTACGACGGCGACGGAAACTTCAACGAGCCCGACGGCTACATCGACCACTTCCAGATCGTGCACGCCGGTGAGGACGAGTCCGCGGGCGGCGGCGCCCAGGGCGAGGACGCGATCTGGGCGCACCGCTGGTACGCCTTCGGCACCGACGCCGGTTCCACCGGCCCGGACACCAACAAGCTCGGCGGCACGCAGATCGGTGACACCGGCATCTGGGTCGGCGACTACACCATCCAGCCGGAGAACGGCGGCCTGGGCGTCTACGCCCACGAGTACGGCCACGACCTCGGCCTGCCCGACGAGTACGACACCGCGGGCGGCGAGAACTCCACCGGCTTCTGGACGCTGATGTCGTCCGGTTCCTGGCTCGGCACCGGCAAGGACGCCATCGGCGACCTGCCCGGCGACATGAACGCCTGGGACAAGCTCCAGCTCGGCTGGCTCGACTACGACGTGGCGAAGGCCGGCAAGCTGTCCGCGCACACGCTGGGCGTCGCGGAGTACAACACCAAGAACCCGCAGGCCCTCGTGGTCCAGCTGCCGAGGAAGACGGTCACCACCGACGTCGTCGCCCCGGCCCAGGGCGCCACGCAGTGGTGGAGCGGCAGCGGCAACGACCTGCACAACACCCTGACCCGCTCGGTCGATCTGACCGGCAAGGCGTCCGCCGCCCTCACCCTCGACGGCTGGTGGGACATCGAGCAGGACTACGACTACCTCTACACCGAGGTCTCCACCGACGGCGGCGCCAACTGGACGCCCGTCGACGGCACTCTGGCCGACGGCACCGCCATCCCGCGTGACGGCAGCGGCAAGCCCGCCCTCACCGGCTCGGTGGCCGCGTACCAGAAGCTGACGTTCCCGCTCGACGCCTACGCGGGCAAGAAGGTCGACCTGCGCTTCCGCTACCAGACCGACGGCGGCGCGGCGCTGAAGGGCTTCACGGCCGACGAGATCACCGTGACCGCCGACGGCGCCACGCTGTTCTCCGACAACGTCGAGTCCGCGGACCCGGCCTGGACGGCGGCCGGCTTCACCCGTGTCGGCGCGTCCGTCACGGACGACTACGACCAGTACTACATCGCCGAGAACCGCCAGTACGTGTCGTACGACCAGCAGTTGAAGACCGGTCCGTACAACTTCGGCTTCTCGACGACCCGTCCGGACTGGGTGGAGCACTACGCGTACCAGAACGGTCTGCTGATCTGGAAGTGGGACACCTCCCAGGTCGACGACAACACCAGCGCGCACCCGGGCACGGGTCTGATCCTGCCGATCGACTCGCACCCGACGCCGCTGAAGTGGGCGGACGGCACGCTGATGCGCAACCGCATCCAGGCCTACGACTCCCCGTTCAGCTGGTACCCGACCGACGCCGTCACGCTGCACAAGGCCGACGTCGCCACCAAGATCAAGTCGCAGCCCGGGGTCCCGGTCTTCGACGACGGCAAGTCGACGTACTACGACGCGTCGAACCCGCGGGCCGGTGTCAAGATCACTGACACCAACACCCGGATCACGATCGTCCAGGAGCCGCTGAGCGGCTCGACGATCAAGCTCCTGGTCACCCCGTCCCACAAGTAGATCACGTTTTAGCAGGTCACAGGCGTATCGGCGGCAGCCCCTTGGCGGGTTGCCGCCGATCGTGTTTAGGTGCGTGCTGTGGATTTCTTATTGACACCGATGCGCACGGGGGTGTGACCGCATGGCTGTGGGAGGTTTCTGCAAGTTGCCGGACGGCATGGTGGTGGTGGCGCTGAACCTGCCCAGCCCCGACGCCGAGGGCTCCGGCGGCGTCCGGGTGCTCGTGCACGCCCGCAACCGTGCCCGGGCCCTGACCAGGCTGCGCAACCTCGGTCTGCGCGCCGTCTACCTGCGGGGCAACACGGCCCCGCCGACACCGGACGAGATCACCGCGGTCCTGCACCATCCCGACGGCCTGATATGGCGCACGGCGCCCGACGGCGAGGTCACCCCGCCCGAGCTGTGGCACCCCATCCGCGCCCTGTTCAGACGCCCGACGGCCCCGGCCTGACGGGCCCGGCGCCCGGCCTCCCGACCGCTCCCGGCGGGTCAGACGACCGGCTTGCCGGTCAGCTCCACACCCGCGGCCCGCAGCTCCTCCAGCGCCCGGGCGGTGCTCTCCTCGGCCACCCCGGCGGTCAGGTCGAGGAGCACATGGGTGCGGAAGCCCTGCCGTACGGCGTCCAGGGCGGTGGCCCGTACACAGTGGTCGGTGGCGATGCCCACCACGTCCACCTCCTCGATCTGGCGCGCCCTGAGCCAGTCGCCCAGCGGGACCCCGTTCTCGTCGGCGCCCTCGAAGCCGCTGTACGCCGCCGAGTACGCCCCCTTGTCGAACACGGCGTCGATCGCCCCGGAGGCGACCACGGGCGCGAAGTTCGGGTGGAAGCCGACCCCCTCCGTGCCGGCGACGCAGTGCGCGGGCCAGGAGCGGACGAAGTCGGGATTGTCGGCGAAGTGGCCACCGGGTGCGATGTGGTGGTCACGGGTGGCCACCACGTGCCGGTAGCCGGCGGGCGCCTGCCCGATCAGCTCGGTGATCGCGGCGGCGACATCGGCACCCCCGGCCACCGCGAGGCTGCCTCCCTCGCAGAAGTCGTTCTGCACATCTACGACGATCAGGGCGCGGCGCATGGCGGGTGTCCTTCGGCAGTGGGATCGCGGTGGGGGAGAGGACGGGACGAGGACGGGAGGAGGTCGGGGGGCCGGTGACAGGGACCCGGCCGGGAAGCTTCGAGCCTAGAGACTTCGCGGGCGGTACGGGAGAGGGCGGCCGGGGCCGTGCGTGCGAGCACTCGCTCTAGCTACCCGACCGTCCGTGGACGTACTCCGTAGGAAGGACGGGTTCTCCCCGGGACAGCTGGGTGGCGGACAGCGGCAGACCGGCGACGGCCGCCGTGTGCCGCTCGCGCACGACGTCCAGGGGCTCGCGGGCGACGACCTCGCCGCCCTTGACCAGCTCGACCAGCAGCCGCCGGTCGAGCAGCTCGGTCGGCACCGCCCCCGTGCCGACGACCTCGGCCTCCGCGACCCCGTTCTCGTCCAGCCGCCGCGCGGCCCACTTGCGGCCGCCGACGGAGGTCTTGCCGCCGCTGGACTTCTTCGCCACCGGCAGCAGCGGCGCCTTCGGGTCGGTGGAGCCGGCCCGGGCGACCAGCTTGTACACCATCGAGCAGGTCGGGTGCCCGGACCCGGTCACCAGCTGCGTACCGACGCCGTACGCGTCCACCGGCGCCGCCGCCAGCGAGGCGATCGCGTACTCGTCCAGGTCGGAGGTCACGATGATCTTCGTGTCGCGGGCGCCCAGCTCGTCGAGCTGCCGGCGCACCCGGTGCGCGACCAGCAGCAGGTCGCCGGAGTCGATGCGCACCGCGCCCAGCTCGGGCCCGGCGACCTGGACCGCCATGCGGACCGCCTCGGCGACGTCGTAGGTGTCCACCAGCAGGGTCGTGCCCCGGCCCAGCGAGGCGACCTGCGCCTGAAAGGCGTCCCGCTCGTGGTCGTGCAGCAGGGTGAAGGCGTGGGCGGAGGTGCCGACGGTCGGGATGTTGTAGCGGAAACCGGCCGCCAGGTCGGAGGTGGAGCTGAAACCGCCCACGTACGCGGCGCGCGCCGAGGCGACCGCGGCCAGCTCGTGGGTGCGCCGGGCGCCCATCTCGATCAGCGGCCGCCCGCCGGCGGCGGAGGACATCCGGGAGGCGGCGGCCGCGATCGCCGAGTCGTGGTTGAGGACGGACAGGATCACCGTCTCCAGCAGCACGCACTCCGCGAAGGTGCCCTCGACCCGCATGATCGGGGAGCCCGGGAAGTACACCTCGCCCTCGGGATAGCCCCACACGTCACCGGAGAACCGGTAGGAGGCGAGCCAGGCCAGGGTCGCCTCGTCGACGACGGCGCGTTCGCGCAGGAAGGCGAGGACGTCCGCGTCGAAGCGGAAGTTCTCGATCGCGTCCAGTACGCGCCCGGTGCCCGCGACGACGCCGTAGCGCCGCCCGTCCGGCAGCCGCCGGGTGAACACCTCGAACACGCTGCGCCGCTCGGCGGTGCCCGCCTTGAGCGCGGCCTGAAGCATGGTCAGTTCGTACTGGTCGGTGAAGAGTGCCGTCGAGGGAACGTCCACCGGCAGGCCAAGGTCCGCTACGTCCATGACCCGGATCGTACTCCCATTTCGTCACTCTGACGATTTCAGTTTCGGGGGTGCCACGGGCGGCCTGTTTGTGCGACCACCCCCCTCGGGTGGCAGCATGGGCTCTGTGACGTCACCCGCACCCCTGGAGATCGAACGCACCGAGTCGGCGGAGGAGGTCTTCGCCGTACCCGAGCCCGACGTCCCCTGGGTCACGATCGTCCACAACGACCCGGTCAACCTGATGAGCTATGTGACGTACGTCTTCCAGTCGTACTTCGGCTACACCAAGGACAAGGCCACCAAGCTCATGCTCGACGTCCACCACAAGGGCCGGGCGGTCGTCTCCAGCGGCAGTCGCGAGGAGATGGAACGCGACGTGCAGGCCATGCACGGCTACGGTCTGTGGGCCACCCTCCAGCAGGACCGGAAGTAGCGAATCGCCTCCATGCCAGGACACTTCGAACCGCTCCCCGGCGGCGGCGCGGCCGTCGCCCTCGACGACGTCGAGATCTCCATCATCCGCTCGCTGACCGTCCAGCTCCTGGAGCTCATCGGTCCCGGCCCCGCCGAGGACGCCTCGGCCGACCCGCTCGCCGAGCTGTTCGCCGAGGGCCCGAGCGAGCCGCCCGCCGACCCGGTCCTCAGACGGCTCTTCCCCGACGCCTACGGCGACCCGGAGGCCAACCCGGGGCCCAAGGAGGCGGAGGAGCAGCGGGCGCACTCCGCGGAGTTCCGCCGGTACACCGAGAACGACCTGCGGGCCGGCAAGCGCGAGAACGCGCTCGCGGTGATCCGGACCCTGGACGCGCTCACCTCCGCCGCCGGTGACAGCGGCGCGGTACTCAAGCTGTCGCCCGCCGAGTCCCGTCAGTGGCTGAGCGCCCTGAACGACCTGCGGCTGGCTATCGGCTCGCGGCTGGAGATCAGCGACGAGGACGACACCGACCTCCTCTACCGCCTCCCGGACGAGGACCCGCGCAAGCCGATGGTGATGGCCTATCTCTGGCTGGGCGGGCTCCAGGAGACGCTCGTGTCCACCCTCATGCCCTGATCCGCCCGGGCGGGCGTTCGCTCAGCGGACGCTCAAATCCGGATAACGATCGCGTTACCGCAGCGGCCGACTGTGTCCACTTTGTGCACCCTTTGGCCGCTTCTTCTTGTGTGATACGCCACAAATCGCCAGGGCGATCAAGAGTAAGTGCGTGATAAATCTTCACGACCGCCCGGCGAGGACCACCCATGCCCCCGCCGGGTGCGCCACCGAGCCGACGACCGTCGGCCAGGCACGGAGCGGACTCGGAGAGCCCCGAGCCCGCTCGCTCCATACATCCGGGGGGATCGCGACCGGATCCGAGGCCGACGAAAGGCCCGGTTCGGCATGGAGAAAGGCGCACCACACATGACCTCTGTGCAGGTCGACAAGGACAGCACCCCCGAAGAGGGGTACGAGCGCGGACTCGGCAGCCGCCAGGTCCAGATGATCGCGATCGGCGGAGCCGTCGGTGTCGGGCTCTTCCTCGGCGCCGGGGCGAACATCGCCAAGGCAGGCCCCAGCCTCATCCTCATGTACGCCCTCGCGGGCGTGGTCATCTTCTTCATCATGCGGGCGCTCGGCGAGCTGCTGCTCTACCGTCCCGTCTCCGGCTCCTTCGCGGAGTACTCCCGCGAATTCCTCGGCCCGTTCTTCGGCTACTTCACCGGCTGGACCTACTGGCTGATGTGGGTCGTCACCGGCATGGCGGAACTCACCGCCGCCGCGATCTACGTCAACTTCTGGTTCCCCGCCATCCCGCAGTGGGTGACCGCGCTGGTGTTCCTGATCGTCCTGTTCGTGGCCAACCTGATCTCCGTGAAGCTCTTCGGCGAGATCGAGTTCTGGTTCTCGATGGTCAAGGTCACCGCCCTCGTCGGCATGATCGTCATCGGTCTCGGCGTCCTGACCTTCGGCTTCAGCGCCGCCGGCGACACCGCCTCCGTCGCCAACCTCTGGCAGTTCGACGGCTTCTTCCCCAAGGGCATCGGCTCCTCCCTCATGACCCTCCAGGGCGTCATGTTCGCCTACCTCGCCGTCGAGCTCGTCGGCGTCACCGCGGGCGAGTCCGAGAACCCCGAGAAGACCCTCCCCAAGGCGATCAACACCCTGCCCTGGCGCATCGCCCTCTTCTACGTCGGCGCCCTCAGCGTCATCCTGTGCGTGGTGAAGTGGACCGAGTTCGCCCCCGGCGTCAGCCCCTTCGTCGAGGCGTTCGCGAAGATCGGCATCCCGGCGGGCGCGGGCATCGTCAACTTCGTCGTGCTGACCGCCGCCCTGTCCTCCTGCAACTCCGGCATGTACTCCACCGGCCGCATGCTGCGCACCCTCGCGGACAACGGCGAGGCCCCCAAGGTCTTCAACAGGCTCTCCGCCACCAAGACCCCCGCCTTCGGCATCACCGTCTCCATGCTCTTCATGGGCATCGGCGTCGTCCTCAACTACGTCGTCCCGGAGAAGGCCTTCGGCTACGTCACCTCCGTCGCCACCGCGGCCGGCATCTGGACCTGGCTGATGATCCTGATCAGCCACGTCCTCTACCGCCGCGCCGTCGACGCCGGCCGCCTGCCCGCCTCCTCCTTCCCGGCACCCGGCGGCGCCCGGTTCAGCTGGGTCGCCATCGTGTTCCTGCTCTTCGTCACCGGCCTCATCGCCTTCGACGCGGACTCCCGCGTCTGCCTCTACGTGATGGCCGGCTGGGCCGCCGCCCTCGCCGTCGGCTGGTACGCGCTCAAGGCCCGCAACCCCCAGGTCGCCGAGCGCCGCGCGCCGGAGTTCGAGAACGTGGGCTGACCACCCCGAGGACGTCCGGCCGCAGGGAGCACTCGTGGCGTTCCCTCCGGCAGCCGCTCAGGGCGTCCGGCATACGGGCCCTGCCGTACCACTCTTCGGTACGGCAGGGCCCGTCTGTTTATCCTGACCGGCATGCTGACCATCACCCAGGCCCTGTACGACCGGATCGTCGACCACGCGCGCCAGGACCACCCCGACGAGGCCTGCGGCGTCGTCGCGGGCCCGGTGGGCGAAGGCCGCCCCGAGCGCTTCATCCCCATGCTGAACGCCGCCCGCTCACCCACGTTCTACGAGTTCGACTCCCAGGACCTGCTCAAGCTCTACCGGGAGATGGACGACCGCGACGAGGAGCCGGTGATCATCTACCACTCCCACACCGCGACCGAGGCCTACCCCTCCCGCACCGACCTCTCCTACGCCAACGAGCCCGGCGCCCACTACGTCCTCGTCTCCACCGCGGACACCGACGGCGCCGGCGACTTCCAGTTCCGCTCCTTCCGGATCGTCGAAGGCCAGGTGACGGAGGAGGAGGTCAAGGTCGTGGAGGCGTACTGATCTCGCCCCTCGGTCGAAAAGAGTCCGTCATATGGGACGGCACTCCGGAACCCGGACCGGGAATCGATACGATGAGCCCATGGTTCTGTACGACGTGAGCGAGAAGACGCCGGGCGCACTGCTCGTGGCGCGGCTGCACGTCGACCTGTGCAGGCTCGCCAGCGCCATCTGTTGACGCCGACCCCTGCCGCCGTACGGCCCGTGAGCCGCGGCGCCCGATCCGCGCCACCCCGCCCGGCACCGCCGCGCGCCCACCGAACCCGCCACTCCCGACAGGAGCCCTCAGTCATGGCCATCGAGGTCCGCATCCCCACCATCCTCCGCACCTACACCGACGGCGCGAAGGCGGTCGACGCCAACGGGGAGACCCTCGCCGAGCTGTTCGCAGACCTCGACACCCGCCACGCGGGCATCCAGGCCCGCATCGTGGAGGGCGGCGAACTGCGCCGCTTCGTCAACGTCTACCTCAACGACGAGGACGTCCGCTTCCTGGACGGCATCAACACCAAGCTGACCGACGGCGACAACGTCACGATCCTGCCGGCCGTCGCCGGCGGCATGGCCTGATCGGTTCCCGGGCACCCATGCGCTACGACTCCCCGCTGGCCGCGGTGGGCAACACCCCTCTGGTGCGCCTGCCGCGGCTGTCGCCGTCCGCCGACGTCCGCATCTGGGCCAAGCTGGAGGACCGCAACCCCACCGGCTCGGTCAAGGACCGCCCCGCCCTGCACATGATCGAGCAGGCCGAGAAGGCCGGCCGGCTCACCCCCGGCTGCACGATCCTCGAACCCACCTCGGGCAACACCGGCATCTCCCTGGCCATGGCGGCCAAGCTCAAGGGCTACCGCATGGTCTGCGTCATGCCCGAGAACACCTCTCAGGAGCGTCGGGACCTGCTCGGCATGTGGGGCGCCGAGATCATCCCCTCCCCGGCCGCGGGCGGCTCCAACACCGCCGTGCGCGTCGCCAAGGAGCTCGCCGCCGAGCATCCCGACTGGGTGATGCTCTATCAGTACGGCAACCCCGACAACGCCGGTGCCCACTACGCCACCACCGGCCCCGAGATCCTCGCCGACCTGCCCTCCGTCACCCACTTCGTGGCCGGCCTCGGCACCACGGGCACCCTCATGGGCGTGGGCCGGTTCCTGCGCGAGCACAAGCCGGACGTCAAGATCGTCGCCGCCGAGCCGCGCTACGACGACCTGGTCTACGGCCTGCGCAACCTCGACGAGGGCTTCGTCCCCGAGCTCTACGACGCCTCCGTGCTGACCAGCCGCTTCTCCGTCGGCTCCGCGGACGCCGTCACCCGCACCCGCGAGCTCCTCCAGCAGGAGGGCATCTTCGCGGGCGTCTCCACCGGCGCCGCCCTGCACGCCGCGATCGGCGTCGGCACCAAGGCGGTCAAGGCCGGCGAGAGCGCCGACATCGTCTTCGTCGTGGCCGACGGCGGCTGGAAGTACCTCTCCACCGGCGTCTACACCGCCGCCACCACCGAGCAGGCCATCGAGACCCTTCAGGGCCAGCTCTGGGCATAGTCCTTCTCATCGATGCGCCAACCCCCTCTCATGAGGGGGCTAAGGCGCGTTATGGGGCGGCAAAGATCTTCCCGCGGGCCTGCCCGGCCGCTGTCCGGGCGGGCTACGGTCTGCCCGCGCCTTGTCATGTCTAGCTCATTCAGATTCGGCTCATCCAGATCCGACTCAGCCAGTTCCAGCTCGTCCGGATAGGCCGGACAGGGCGAGGCGCCGAAGGTGTTCCAAATGTTCGAAGTGTTCGAAGTGTCATGTCGATGTCGCAAGTGTCATGCTCATGACCGCGGTCCGAGCCGCCGCTACGCGCGTCACAAGCCTGCCACCCACGTCGAGATCCCCACATCCGATGGAGGCAGTACCCCATGCGTGAGTCACGCCCGAGCAAGCGGCGACCGAGCCTGCGAAGACTTCTGACCGCAGCCGTCCCGGCCCTCGCCCTCACCGTCGCCGGCCTCATGGCGGCCCCCGCGGCCGGAGCCCAGACCGCCGCGGCCCCAGCCGCGACCTCCACCTCCCGCACCACCCAGAACGCCCAGGCCCTCACCTCCCCCGAGCGGCAGACCGTCCACGCCACCGGCAAGGCCGGCCAGAAGGTGCCCACCGAGCACCTCTGCGCCACCGCCGAACCCGGCCACGCGTCCTGCTTCGCCCAGCGGCGCACCGACATCAAGCAGCAGCTGTCCGCCGCCCTCGCCGCCGCCGCGCCCTCCGGCCTGAGCCCGGCCAACCTGCACAGCGCCTACAACCTGCCCTCGACCGGCGGCTCCGGACTGACCGTCGCCGTCGTCGACGCCTACAACGACCCCAACGCGGCCTCCGACCTGGCCACTTACCGCTCGACCTACGGCCTGTCGGCCTGCACGGTCGCCAACGGCTGCTTCAAGCAGGTCAGTCAGACCGGTTCCACCACCTCGCTGCCGAGCAACGACACCGGCTGGGCCGGTGAAGAGGCCCTCGACATCGACATGGTCAGCGCGGTCTGCCCGAACTGCAACATCATCCTGGTCGAGGCCAGTTCGGCGAACGACTCCGACCTCGGCACCGCCGAGAACGAAGCCGTCGCGCTCGGCGCCAAGTTCGTCTCCAACAGCTGGGGCGGCAGCGAGTCCTCCTCCCAGACCGGCGAGGACACCTCCTACTTCAAGCACCCGGGCGTCGCCATCACCGTCTCCGCGGGCGACTCCGGCTACGGCGCCGAGTACCCGGCGACCTCCCAGTACGTGACCGCCGTCGGCGGCACCGCGCTGTCCACCTCCTCCTCCACCCGCGGCTGGACCGAGTCCGTCTGGAAGACCTCCAGCACCGAGGGCACCGGCTCCGGCTGCTCCTCCTACGACTCCAAGCCCAGCTGGCAGACCGACACCGGCTGCACCAAGCGCATGGAGTCCGACGTCTCCGCGGTCGCCGACCCGGCCACCGGTGTGGCGGTCTACGACACCTACGGCGGCTCCGGCTGGGCGGTCTACGGCGGCACCAGCGCCTCCGCGCCGATCATCGCCGGCGTCTACGCCCTGGCCGGCACCCCGGGCTCCAGCGACTACCCGGCGAAGTACCCCTACTCCCACACCTCCAACCTGTACGACGTCACCAGCGGCAACAACGGCTCCTGCACCACCTCGTACTTCTGCACCGCGGCCACCGGCTACGACGGCCCGACCGGCTGGGGCACCCCCAACGGCACCACCGCCTTCGCCTCCGGCACCAGCACCGGCAACACGGTGACCGTCACCAACCCGGGCAGCCAGTCGACCGCCACCGGCGGCTCGGTCAGCCTCCAGATATCCGCGAGCGACAGCGCGGGCGCGACCCTCACCTACAGCGCGACCGGCCTGCCGACCGGCCTGTCCATCAGCAGCTCGACCGGCCTGATCTCCGGCACGGCGTCCACCGCGGGCACCTACAGCACCACCGTCACCGCGAAGGACTCCACCGGGGCTTCCGGTTCGGCCTCCTTCACCTGGACCGTCAGCACCTCAGGCGGCGGCACCTGCACCTCCGCCCAGCTGCTCGGCAACCCGGGCTTCGAGTCCGGCAACACCACCTGGACCGCGAGCAGCGGAGTCATCACCACCGACTCCGGCGAGGCGGCACACGCCGGTTCGTACAAGGCCTGGCTGGACGGCTACGGCTCCACCCACACCGACACCCTGTCCCAGTCGGTGACCGTCCCCTCCGGCTGCAAGGCGAGCTTCACCTTCTACCTGCACGTCGACACCGCGGAGACCAGCACCAGCAGCCAGTACGACAAGCTGACGGTCACCGCCGGTTCGACCACCCTGGCGACGTACTCCAACCTCAACGCCGCCACCGGCTACACCCAGAAGACCTTCGACCTGTCCTCGTTCGCGGGCTCGACGGTCACGATCAAGTTCAGCGGTGTGGAGGACTCCTCCCTCCAGACCAGCTTCGTCGTGGACGACACCGCCGTCACGACCAGCTGACCCCGTACCGCCGAGCGGGGGTCCCGGCCGTGCGACACGGCCGGGGCCCTTCGGGGATCCGGATGCGCGGGTGGAACGTCACATCTGCACCAGGTACCGGATCCGGCGGAAAGGCGGTCACCCCATGCGCCGTACGACGCTCCACCGCACGACGGTCACCACGCTCGCCGCGGCGACGCTCCTCCTCATGGGCTGCGGCGCGCAGCACGGGGGCTCGGGCGGCGACGGCTCGGGGTCCCCGTCCTCCAGCCCCTCCGCGACCACCCCTTCGAGCGCACTTCCGAGTACGCCGTCGAGCGCGTCGGAGCCCGGGACCCCGTCCGGCACCCCGCCCGCGTCACCGGCCTGCACGTCCCACATGGAACTCACCGCCGCCGACAACGGCCGCGCCGTCTGTCTGACGAGGGGCGGCCAGATCCGCCTCACCCTGGACGGCACCAGAGAACGGCCCTGGAGCCCGGTCACGGCGAGCGGCGACGCGCTGAAGGCCGCGAACCCGGGCATCGCCGTCCTGCCGGGCGACGCCGTCGCCGCCTACGACGCGGTGACCGGCGGCGACGCGAAACTCACCTCGTCGCGCCCGATGTGCCCCCAGCACGGCAGCCCCGGCCAGATGTCCTGCAAGAGCATCGAGGAATGGACCGTCGCCGTGACCGTGCGCTGAGCCCGCGCGCGTTCCTCAGCCGGCCAGGTGGCGCACCTGGTCCCACAGGACCGGGTCCACCACGCCCACCCGCCGCCGGAAGTCCATCAGCGGCACCTGCCGCAACTCGTCCGTCTCAAGGAAGCTCGTCCGCCCCTGCGCGTCCCCGACCGCACCCGGCGGCAGCGGGATCACCCCGGCCCGCTCGTCGTGATACCTGCTGGTGATCTTCGCGACCGTCGCCCGCCGCCCGTGCACCGACAGCACCAGACACGGCCGGTCCTTGCCCCCCGGCCGGTCCTCGTACGGCACGCTCGCCCACCAGATCTCCGCCGGCCGCGGCCGCCCCGCACCTCTCCTGAGCCCCGGCCGCCCCGGCGGACGGCTCCGGCGCCGGGACGGCCGACCGCTTCGCCCCCAGCCGTCGACGAGCACGGCGACCAGCGCGAGCAGCACCACCGCCGCCAGCGCCAGCCACCATGACGTGTCCATACGACGACGTTACCGGCGCACAATCCCCGACGCGCGCCTTGCCCCACGCCCCCGGGCTCCGCTTCCAGCCGATCCGGTGACACCACGGGTGAGTTCGCCCACAACGGCCCCTGGCGGAGGAGCGACCGACGGTTTTGCGCCTTACGCTCGACGGACCGCACGACCCCCGTCCCCCCTTTTCCCAGTATTCCCGCCAGCGGAGGTTTCTGCTTTATGAAGCTCACCGTCGTCGGCTGCTCGGGGTCGTTCCCGTCCGCGGAATCGGCCTGCTCGAGCTACCTCGTCGAGGCCGACGGCTTCCGGCTGCTGCTCGACATGGGCAACGGTGCCCTTGGAGAGTTGCAGCGTCACTGCGGTCTCTACGACCTCGACGCGATCTTCCTGAGTCATCTGCACGCCGACCACTGCATCGACATGTGCGCCTACTTCGTCGCGCGCTACTACCGTCACGACGGCGGACCGTGCGCCCCGATCCCGGTCTACGGGCCCGAGGGCACCGAGCACCGCCTCACCACGGCCTACGGTGACACCCCCACCGCCTCGTCGATGAGCGAGGTCTTCGACTTCCACACGGTCAAGCCGTCCACGTTCGAGATCGGCCCGTTCACCGTGCACACCGAACGCGTGGCCCACCCGGTGGAGGCGTACGCCATCCGCATCGAGCACGGCGGCCGTTCGCTGACGTACTCGGGTGACACGGGAGTCACCGACGTGCTGACGGAACTCGCCCGGGACACCGACCTGTTCCTGTGCGAGGCCGCCTTCACCCACGGCCGGGAGGACATCCCCGACGTGCACCTCAACGGCCGCGAGGCGGGCGAGACGGCGGCCCGCGCGGGCGTCCGCCGCCTGGTGCTGACCCACGTGCCGCCGTGGACGGACCCCGCGATCAACCTGGCGCACGCGCGAGCGGTGTACGACGGACCGCTGGAACTGGCGGCGCCGAGAGCGTCGTACGAGGTCTAGGTCCCGACGACCCACGGGTTCCACGTCCCGCGACCCACGGGTCTCACGACATCGCGAACCGCCGGGCCGGTCACACGACATGACGAAGGCCCCCGGAGCCACAGCGCTCCGGGGGCCTTCTGCCGTTCGGACCTTCAGGTCAGAGGTGACTCACGCCTTCGTGAGGTCCTCGACCTCCTCCTCGGGCTCGCGGCCCGGGGTGGGGAGGTTGAACTTGGTGATCGCGAAGCGGAAGACGCCGTAGTAGATCGCCGCGAAGACCAGACCGATCGGGATGATCATCCAGGGCTTGGTGGCGAGGTTCCAGTTCAGCGCGTAGTCGATGAAGCCGGCCGAGAACGTGAAGCCCGCGTGGACACCGAGCGCCCAGGTCACCGCCATGGACAGGGCGGTGAGCACCGCGTGGATCGCGTACAGCAGCGGCGCGATGAACATGAACGCGAACTCGATCGGCTCGGTCACACCGGTCACGAAGGAGGTCAGCGCCAGCGAGATCATCATGCCCATCACGGCCTTGCGGCGCTCGGGACGGGCGGAGTGCGCGATGGCGATCGCGGCGGCCGGCAGGCCGAACATCATGATGGGGAAGAAGCCCGACATGAACTGTCCGGCGGTCGGGTCACCGGCGAAGAACCGGTTGAGGTCACCGTGGACGACCGTACCCGCGGAGTTGGTGAAGTCACCGATCTGGAACCAGGAGACGGTGTTCACGAACTGGTGCATGCCGACCGGGATCAGCGCGCGGTTGATGAGACCGAACAGGCCCGCGCCGAAGGCGCCGAGACCGGTGATCCACTCGCCGAAGTTCGCGATGCCGTGACCGATCGGCTCCCAGATCAGGCCGAAGAAGACGCCCATGGCCGTACCGACGAACGCCATGATGATCGGCACCAGGCGGCGGCCGTTGAAGAAGCCGAGCCAGTCCACCAGTTGCTTGCGGTGGTAGCGCTGCCACAGCACGGCCGACAGCAGACCCATGATGATGCCGCCGAGGACACCGGGGTTGTTGTACGTCGCGGCTATGTCCGCGCCCGCCTGGATCTTCGCCTCGGTGACGGGGAACGCCTTGAGGACGTTGCTGTAGACCAGGAAGCCGACCAGAGCCGCCAGCGCGGTGGAGCCGTCGGACTTCTTGGCGAAGCCGATCGCGACACCGAGGCAGAACAGCATCGGCAGGTTGTCGAAGATCGCGCCGCCCGCGGTGCCGAACACGGCGGTGACCTTGGCGGGCAGGTGCAGCTTGTCCTGTACGTCCTGCTGGCCGAGACGCAGCAGAAGGCCCGCCGCCGGCAGTACGGCGATCGGCAGCTGCAAGCTGCGACCGACCTTCTGCAAGCCTTGGAACAGGCCGGATCCCCGCTTCTTTGCGGGGGCCGCCGTTGCGGTGGCGGTGCTCATAGCGTTCCTCCATCAAGGGGATGGTCTACACCACTCAGTGGTGTAGACCTGTTATAGCCGATTGGGGACCATCTAAGGAACCCGTGAATCCAGCTACCGGCTCGCTACCCGCGGTGCTCATGGGATGTACCGATCCGGTCCATACCGGACAAAAGTAAGGCCCCCGGACCATCAGTCCGAGGGCTTTGTGACAAAAGCGACGCTCTACACCTTTGTGACATCTTCCACTTCATCTGCGCGTTCCCGCCCAGGTGTTCTCAAATCAAACTTCGTGATGACAAACCGGAAGACCGCGTAGTAGACGGCGGCGAAGCCCAGGCCGATGGGCACGATCAGCCAAGGCCGGGTCGCCAGGTTCCAGTTGATGACGTAGTCGATCAGTCCCGCCGAGAAGCTGAACCCGTCGTGCACCCCCAGCCCCCACGTCACCGCCATCGACACCCCCGTCAGCAGCGCGTGGAACACGTACAGCAACGGCGCCACGAACATGAACGAGTACTCCAGCGGCTCCGTGATCCCGGTGACGAACGACGTCAGCGCCACCGACAGCATCAGACCCCCGACCTCCTTGCGCCGGTCCGGCCGCGCGCAGTGCGTGATCGCCAGCGCCGCCGCCGGCAGCGCGAACATCATGATCGGGAAGAAGCCCGAGGTGAACTGGCCCGCGGTCGGGTCGCCCGCCAGGAACATGTTGATGTCACCGTGCACCACCGTGCCGTCCGGCTTGGTGAAGCTGCCGAACTGGAACCAGATGGGCACGTTCAGGAACTGGTGCAGACCGATCACCAGCAGCGCGCGGTTCGCCACCCCGAAGATGCCCGCGCCGTAAGAACCCAGGCTGTCCAGCCAGTTGGAGAAACTCTCCAGGGCGTCACCCACCGGCGGCCACACCCAAAGACACAGCGCCGCGAACGCGATCGCGACGAACGACATGACGATCGGCACCAGTCGGCGGCCGTTGAAGAAGCCCAGCCAGTCCACCAGCTTCGTACGGTGATAGCGCGCCCAGAAGTACGCCGCCAGCAACCCCATCACGATGCCGCCGAACACCCCCGGATTCTGGTACGCGAACACCGTCACCGAACCGTCCGTCAACTGACAGCCCGTGGCGACCGGTTTGGAGCCCGCCGCACAGTCCTCCGGGAACTGGCGCAGCACATTGAAGTAGACGAGGAACCCCGCGACCGCCGCGAGCGCCGTCGACCCGTCCGACTTCTTCGCCATGCCGATGGCCACACCCACGCAGAACAGCATCGGCAGCCCGAAGGCGCTGTCGAGCAGCGCGCCGCCCGCGCCCACCATCACCTTCGAGACGTCGGTCCAGCCCAGCCCCTCGTCCCCGAACACGTCCGGCTGTCCCAGCCGGGTGAGGATGCCCGCGGCCGGGAGCACCGCGATCGGCAGCTGGAGGCTGCGTCCCATCTTCTGCAAACCCTGGAACAAGCCGTTCCAGCGCTGACGGGCCGGGCTGATCGTGGCGTCTGCGCTCATCGGGCTCCTCGCCGAGGGGGCCTGGTTTGGCGACCGTCCGCCTGGTGGTGTAGACCAGTTCGCGGACGGTTCCGTTGTCGTGAGCACCAGCATTCGACACCCGCGACACGACCGCTCGCAAAGTTGGGCCAACTGTGGGTTACTGCGACAAAGCGGTTCGTAACAGGGAGAAGGAACATGGCCACCAAGGCTGAGAAGATCGTTGCCGGGCTCGGCGGCATCGAGAACATCGAAGAGGTCGAAGGCTGCATCACCCGGCTGCGCACCGAGGTCGCCGACGCCAGCCTCGTCGACGACGCCGCCCTCAAGGCCGCCGGAGCCCACGGCGTCGTGAAGATGGGCACCGCCATCCAGGTCGTCATCGGCACCGACGCCGACCCCATCGCCGCGGAGATCGAAGACATGATGTGAGGCATCCGCCTCCCCCGGACGGGGCCCCTTCCCACCAAGGGAGGGGGCCCCTCCCGTTGTGCGACTAGGCTCGGCGCATGTCTCGAATCGACGGCCGCACCCCCGAACAGCTCCGCCCCGTCACCATCGAACGCGGCTGGAGCAAGCACGCAGAAGGCTCCGTCCTCGTCTCCTTCGGCGACACCAAGGTCTTCTGCACCGCCTCCGTCACCGAAGGCGTGCCCCGCTGGCGCAAGGGCAGCGGCGAAGGCTGGGTCACCGCCGAATACTCCATGCTTCCCCGCGCCACCAACACCCGCGGCGACCGCGAGTCCGTCCGCGGCAAGATCGGCGGCCGCACCCACGAGATCAGCCGCCTCATCGGCCGCTCCCTGCGCGCGGTCATCGACTACAAGGCCCTCGGCGAGAACACCATCGTCCTCGACTGCGACGTCCTCCAGGCCGACGGCGGCACCCGCACCGCCGCCATCACCGGCGCCTACGTCGCCCTCGCCGACGCCATCAGCTGGGCCCAGGGCCGCAAGCTCGTCAAGGCCGGCCGCCAGCCCCTCACCGGCACCGTCTCCGCCGTCTCCGTCGGCATCGTCGCCGGAGTGCCCCTGCTCGACCTCTGCTACGAGGAAGACGTCCGCGCCGAGACCGACATGAACGTCGTCTGCACCGGCGACGGCCGCTTCGTCGAGGTCCAGGGCACCGCCGAGGCCCAGCCCTTCGACCGCGCCGAGCTCGACTCCCTCCTCGACCTCGCCGTCTCCGGCTGCATCGACCTCGCCGCCGCACAGCGCACGGCACTCGAAGCCGTCCTCGAAAAGTAAAAGACACCCCAAGCGGAACGGCTCGGCCGGGCAACCGGCCCCTCACCCGCCGCGTCCCTACGAGTACGGGCGCACGGCACACCACCGTGCGCCCCCAGCGGCACCACAACGGGAACGGGGCCCACGGGCCCGACAACGGGGAGGGAACCACCCATGGGCGCGAACAGACGCCGAGGCCACCGCACCACCATCGCCACCGCCCTCGCGGCCGTCGCACTCACCACCGGCCTCACCGCCGGCTGCGACGCCGTCGGCACGGCTCTCGACTGCGTCCAGACCGCCGACACCATCGCCGACAGCGTCACCGACCTCCAGCAGGCCGTCGAGAACACCGCGGACGACCCCACCCGCACCAGCCAGTCCATCGCCTCCATCGAGAACAACCTCGACCGGATCGGCGACCGGACCGACAACGCCGACGTCAACAAGGCGGTCGACGACCTCCGCAAGGCCGTCGCCAACGTCCGCACCGCCGTCGACAACGGCGACAACACCCCCGACCTCAGCCCCGTCACCGACGCCGCCGGCGAACTCACCAAGGTCTGCACACCGTAAGAACCGCGAGGCCGCGCCCGGGATACTGGTTCCCATGACGCGCCTGATCCTCGCCACCCGCAACGCCGGAAAGATCACCGAACTGAGGTCGATCCTCGCCGACGCAGGACTGCCCCACGACCTCGTCGGCGCGGACGCCTACCCCGACATCCCCGACGTCAAGGAAACCGGCGTCACCTTCGCGGAGAACGCCCTGCTCAAGGCGCACGCCCTCGCCCAGGCCACCGGCCACCCCGCCGTCGCCGACGACTCCGGCCTGTGCGTCGACGTCCTGGGCGGCGCACCCGGCATCTTCTCCGCCCGCTGGGCCGGCCGCCACGGCGACGACCGGGCCAACCTGGACCTGCTCCTCGCCCAGCTCTCCGACATCGCCGAGGAACACCGCGGCGCCCACTTCGCCTGCGCCGCCGCCCTCGCCCTGCCCGACGGCACGGAACGCGTGGTCGAGGGCCGACTGCGAGGCGTCCTGCGGCACGCCCCGGCCGGCACGAACGGCTTCGGCTACGACCCGGTCCTCCAGCCGGACGGCGAGACCCGCACCTGCGCGGAACTGACCCCGTCCGAGAAGAACGCGATCAGCCACCGCGGCAAGGCCTTCCGGGGCCTGGTACCGGTGGTACGGGAGCTGTTGGGCTGAGCTCGCACGACGGCCCCTCGTCTTCGATGACGAAGGCGAGGGGCCGATCTGTGCGCCCGGTCGGATTCGAACCGACAGACACGACCACCTAAAGATCGCCGCTCAGCCCTTGGCGTACGGGCGCCGGGGTCGGGCCTACTTTACTGGGCGACGTGCGTCGGCGTCTGCCGCCTCTGCACCAGGTGTCGGTAACCGCATGGCAATTCGGGCACGACAACCGCAGGTTCGCCCGCCGGTCGTCGCTCCAGTCGCCGTTGACGACTCCACCCCGAGCCTCTCCAGCGCCTCGGACAGTCACGCCCGAAATGCGGAGCGGCCCGCGCCGGGGTGTCCGGGGCAGGCCGCTTCAAGGGTGGTGGGAGGGGCTCAGATGCCCAGGTCCTTGATGATTTTGGCTACGTGGCCCGTCGCGCGGACGTTGTAGAGGGCACGCTCCACCTTGCCCTCCTCGTCCACGACGATCGTGGAGCGGATGACGCCCAGGTACTTCTTGCCGTAGTTCATCTTCTCGCCGAAGGCGCCGTACGCCTCCAGCACCGTCTTGTCGGGGTCGCCGACCAGCGTGACCCTCAGGGACTCCTTCTCGCGGAACTTCGCCAGCTTCTCCGGCTTGTCGGGGGAGACCCCGATGACGTCGTACCCGGCGCCGGCCAGGAGGTCCAGGTTGTCCGTGAAGTCGCACGCCTGCTTGGTGCAGCCGGGGGTCAGGGCCGCCGGGTAGAAGTAGACGATCACCTTGCGGCCCTTGTGGTCGGCCAGTGACACCTCGTTCCCGTCGGCGTCGGGGAGGGTGAAGGCGGGGGCGGTGTCCCCGGGCTGGAGTCGCTCGCTCATCGGCCTAGCGTAACCGGGGGTCCTGACCGTGCGGCGCGGCGCGAACCTGACAGACTGTCCGGAACAACGCATCAGCAGATTTTGGAGGCCGTACGGTGGCGGACACGTCGGAAACGTCGGACACCAGAAGCCCGGCGCAGATCGAGGCGGACATCAAGCGCCGCCGGGACGTTCTGGCGGAGACTCTCGACGAGATCGGTGTGCGGGTGCACCCGAAGACCATCGTCGGCGACGCCAAGGCCAAGGTCGTCTCCAACATCGACCACACGCTCGGACGGGCGTACGTCGGTGTGAACCGGGCCGTGAGCGATGTGAAGGCCCAGTTCGTCGACGAGGAGGGCACGCCGAGGATGGAGCGGATCGTCCCCGTCGCGCTGGTCGCGGTCGGCCTGGTGGGGCTGCTCGTCGTCGGGTCCAGGCGCCGCAGGCGCTGAGCGGCGGGCGACCCACCCGCGTACGGATTCGTAGGGGACAGGTAGGTTCAGTGGTGTGAGCGCCAACAGAAACGAGCAGCACGACAAGCTGCCCATCCGGATGCTGCACGACCGCGTACTCGTGCGGCAGGACACCGCCGAGGGCGAGCGGCGTTCCGGCGGCGGCATTCTCATCCCGGCCACGGCCGCGGTGGGGCGCCGGCTGGCCTGGGCCGAGGTCGTCGCGGTGGGGCAGAACGTACGGGGCGTGGAGCCGGGTGACCGGGTGCTGTACGACCCGGAGGACCGTGCCGAGGTCGAGGTGCGGGGAGTGGCGTACGTGCTGATGCGCGAGCGCGACCTGCACGCGGTGGCGGCGGATCGGTTCGAGGGGTCGCAGGACTCCACCGGGCTGTATCTCTGATTCTGCGACTGAAGAGGGCTGGTGACCATGGTCACCAGCCCTCTCTTCGTTCTTTTGCTACGTTTGGAAGGAGCCCGACGAGACGCGCCGTACCGGGGCGCAGGCTGCCCGACCGAGGTCGGCAGGCCTGCTGTTGCACGAAAAGACGACGCACCCGGAAGAGGTCCGTACGTCTCGGAGGTGCCTGTCATGGCCTGGGTTCTGCTCGTCGTCGCCGGTCTGCTGGAGGTCGGCTGGTCGGTCGGCATGAAGTACACCGACGGATTCACCCGGCTCGTGCCCAGTCTGCTCACGGGGTCCGGCATCGTCGCGAGCATGGTGCTGCTGTCGTACGCCACGAGGTCGCTGCCGATCGGCACGGCGTACGGCGTGTGGGTGGGGATCGGGGCGGCCGGTGCGGCGGTGGTCGGCATGGTGCTGCTGGGGGAGCCGGCGACCGCCGCCCGGATCTTCTTCGTGGGTCTGCTGCTGGTCGCCGTGGTGGGGCTGAAGGCGACCTCGGGTCACTGACCGGCGGGCCGGCCGCTCACTCCCTGCGGGTGCCGAGGGCGCCCGTCCCCAGGGTGGTGCCGACGGAGCCGGCGCCGCCGGTGTCCCCCGTGGTGCTGCCGGTGGTCGCCCCGGAGGAGCCGTCGGTGGTGCCGCCGTCGGTCGGCGTGCCGGTGTTCCCGGTCGTGGTGGAGCCGTCGGAGCTGCCGTCCGTGCTGGAGCCGTCGCCGCTGCCGTCGGTCGGCGCGCCGGTGTTCCCGGTCGTGGTGGAGCCGTCGTTGCCGCCGTTGTCCGTGCCCTCGGTGGCGTTGCCGTCGTTCTGGCCGGAGGGGGCCTGGGCGCTCTGGGAGGGGTCGGGGAG
>NZ_VJZD01000142.1 GCF_009377175.1 Streptomyces adustus | reverse complement strand
CTCCCGGCCCCTCCCGCGCCCCGCGCCGTCGTGTTGCCGCCGGTGCCGGGTTGTGCGGCGAGAGCTTCGCCACAGCGGGCTCCCGCGGGGTCGTGGTGGGGCCGGGACGGCCCGCCGGCGGAAGCCGCAGGTGAGCGCCGTGCGGCCCGGTTCGGCGGCCGCGCGCGGTGTACGCGCGGGCAGCGGGGGAACACGGTGGGTCGGGCAACCTCGTGCTCGAGTTCACCCGTCTGACCGGATGGAGTGACGATAAGGCGACAGGGGTTTCCCCCGGTCGAGCGACGCGGAGAGTCGAGGAGTACATGTCTGCCGACAAGACGCCGGAGCCCGCCATACCCGGTGAGCCCGGTACCAGCGGCCCCCGCCGACGGCCGAAGGGCCGCAGCAGGAGCCTGCTGATCACGGCCTGGACGGCGGCCGGCATCGTCGCGCTCGGCGGCGCGGGCGGCGGTTATCTGTTCCTCAGGCTCAACGACAACCTCAAGTCGATCGACATCAACCAGCTGCTGGGCACCGACCGGCCCCCGAAGACCGACAACGGCTCCGAGAACATCCTGGTCCTGGGCTCGGACTCCCGTTCCGGCGCCAACAAGAAGCTCGGCGGCGGCACCGACGACGGCAGCGCCCGCTCCGACACGGCGATGGTCGTGCACGTCTACAAGGGCCACAAGAAGGCCGGCGTGGTCTCCATCCCGCGCGACACCCTCGTCGACCGTCCCGCGTGCACGGACGCCCACGGCGACGTGCACCCGGCCGCGACCGGGGTGATGTTCAACTCCGCGTACTCCACCGGTGGCGCCGTCTGCGCGGTGAAGACGGTCGAGGCCCTCAGCGGGATGCGCATGGACCACTACCTGGAGGTCGACTTCAGCGGCTTCCAGCGGCTCGTCGACGAACTCGGCGGCGTCGAGGTCACCACCACCCGCGACATCAGCGACCACCAGAGCCATCTGGACCTGAAGGCCGGCACCCATCGGCTCACCGGCGAGCAGGCGCTCGCCCTGGTCCGCACCCGGCACGGCGTCGGCGACGGCTCGGACCTCGGCCGGATCCAGCTCCAGCAGGCGTTCCTCAAGGCCCTGGTCACCCAGGTCAAGAACGTCGGCCTCTTCACCAGCCCCACCGAGCTGGTCGACCTCGCCGACACCGCCACCAAGGCCGTCACCACCGACTCCGAGCTGGGCTCGGTGAACTCCCTGCTCGACTTCACGAACGGGCTGAAGAAGATCAGTCCGTCCCATATGACCATGGTCACCCTTCCGGTGCGGTTCGACCCCGCGGACCCCAACCGCGTTGTCGTCGCCGACGCGAAGGCGAAACTGGTCTGGGACGCCCTGAAGGCCGACCGGGCCGTGCCGAGGGCCGCCACCGAGGGCACCGCGAGCGGTGGCGCCAAGGGCGTCGTGACCTCGTCCTGAGCCCCTCGCGGGGGCGCGGGGAATAGATGCGCCCACCTCTCGGTTTTGGGGGATGCGGCCAGTCCTGGCAGACTGGTACGTCGGCTCCGGTTCACGCTCCCGCATCCCGCGGCGGCGACCCGGCGCCCTCCCGAAACTAGGAGACACCTTGAAGCGCGACATCCACCCCGAGTACGTCGAGACGCAGGTCAGCTGCACCTGTGGCGCGTCGTTCACCACCCGTAGCACCATCACGTCCGGAGCCATCCGGGCCGAGGTCTGCTCCGAGTGCCACCCGTTCTACACGGGCAAGCAGAAGATCCTCGACACCGGTGGCCGTGTGGCCCGCTTCGAGGCCCGCTTCGGCAAGGCTGCTGCCGGCTCCAAGAAGTAGCGAGCCCCAATTCGCCGGTCCACGGCCGCGCCCCTCACCGGGGCGCGCCCGGGACCGGCGTTTTTGGTCGCCCGTCTTCCCCTTCGCAACGCAGTACAGGAGCCCAAGATGTTCGAGGCCGTCGAGGAACTCGTCGGTGAGCACGCCGACCTGGAGACGAAGCTCGCCGACCCGTCGGTCCACGCCGACCAGGCGAACGCGCGCAAGCTGAACAAGCGCTACGCCGAGCTCACCCCGATCGTCGGCACCTTCCGCTCCTGGAAGCAGACCGGCGACGACATCGAGACCGCGCGCGAACTGGCCGCCGACGACCCGGACTTCGCCGCCGAGGTCAAGGAGCTGGAGAAGCAGCGCGAGGAGCTTACGGAGAAGCTGAGGCTGCTCCTCGTCCCGCGCGACCCCAGCGACGACAAGGACGTCATCCTGGAGATCAAGGCGGGCGCGGGCGGCGACGAGTCCGCGCTGTTCGCGGGCGACCTGCTGCGCATGTACCTGCGCTACGCCGAGCGCATCGGCTGGAAGACCGAGATCATCGACGCCACCGAGTCCGAGCTGGGCGGCTACAAGGACGTCCAGGTCGCGGTGAAGACCAAGGGCGGCCAGGGCGCCACCGAGCCCGGCCAGGGCGTCTGGGCCCGGCTGAAGTACGAGGGCGGCGTGCACCGCGTGCAGCGGGTGCCGGCCACCGAGTCCGCGGGCCGCATCCACACCTCGGCGGCGGGCGTGCTGGTCACCCCGGAGGCCGAGGAGGTCGACGTGGAGATCAACCCGAACGACCTGCGCATCGACGTCTACCGCTCGTCCGGCCCCGGCGGCCAGTCCGTCAACACCACCGACTCCGCGGTGCGCATCACGCACCTGCCCACCGGAGTCGTCGCCTCCTGCCAGAACGAGAAGAGCCAGTTGCAGAACAAGGAGCAGGCGATGCGTATCCTGCGCTCCAGGCTCCTTGCAGCGGCTCAGGAGGAGGCGGAGCGGGAGGCCGCCGACGCCCGCCGCAGCCAGGTCCGCACCGTCGACCGCTCCGAGAAGATCCGTACGTACAACTTCCCGGAGAACCGGCTCTCGGACCACCGCGTCGGCTTCAAGGCGTACAACCTGGACCAGGTCCTGGACGGCGAACTGGACGCGGTGATCCAGGCCTGCGTCGACGCGGACTCGGCCGCCAAGCTCGCGGCCGCGTAAGGGCGGACGTACCCACGTACGAGGACGAGTACGACACGGAGGACTTGCGTGAACCTGCTGCTCGCAGAGGTGGCCCAGGCCACCCAGCGGCTGGCCGACGCCGGCGTGCCCTCGCCGCGCAACGACGCGGAGGAGCTCGCCGCGTTCGTGCACGGCGTGAAGCGGGGCGCGCTGCACTCCGTGAAGGACGCGGACTTCGACGCCCGCTACTGGGAGGTCATCGCGCGCCGTGAGCAGCGCGAGCCGCTCCAGCACATCACCGGCCGAGCCTTCTTCCGCTACCTGGAGCTCCAGGTCGGCCCCGGGGTCTTCGTGCCGCGCCCGGAGACGGAGTCCGTGGTCGGCTGGGCCATAGACGCCGTACGCGCCATGGACGTGGTCGAGCCGCTGATCGTCGACCTGTGCACCGGCTCGGGCGCCATCGCGCTCGCGCTCGCCCAGGAGGTGCCGCGCTCGCGCGTGCACGCCGTGGAGCTGTCCGAGGACGCCCTGCGGTGGACCCGCAAGAACATGGAGGGGTCCAGGGTCGACCTGCGCCAGGGAGACGCCCTGGCCGCCTTCCACGACCTCGACGGCCAGGTCGACCTGGTCATCTCCAACCCGCCGTACATCCCGCTGACCGAATGGGAGTACGTCGCTCCCGAGGCGCGGGACTACGATCCCGAGCTCGCCCTGTTCTCGGGCGAGGACGGCCTCGACCTCATCCGCGGCCTGGAGCGCACTGCGCACCGGCTGCTGCGCCCCGGGGGTGTCGTCGTCGTCGAGCACGCCGACACCCAGGGCGGCCAGGTGCCGTGGATCTTCACCGAGGAGAAGGGCTGGGCCGACGCGGCCGACCACCCCGACCTCAACAACCGCCCCCGGTTCGCGACCGCCCGCAAGGCGATGCCGTGACCGGCGCGTCCCCGACTTCAGTCCAGCAGTACGTGTACGAGGAGGCCCGCTAGATGGCACGGCGATACGACACCAACGACGCGACCGACCGAGTGACCGGTCTGCGCGAAGCCGCGTCCGCCGTCCGCCGGGGCGAGCTCGTGGTGCTGCCGACGGACACGGTGTACGGCATCGGCGCCGACGCGTTCTCCTCGGCGGCCGTCGCCGACCTCCTCGACGCCAAGGGCCGGGGCCGCTCCATGCCCACGCCCGTCCTCATCGGCTCCCCGAACACCCTGCACGGCCTCGTCACGGACTTCTCCGAGCTGGCCTGGGAGCTGGTCGACGCCTTCTGGCCGGGCGCGCTCACGCTCGTCGCCAAGCACCAGCCGTCGCTCCAGTGGGACCTCGGGGACACCCGTGGCACCGTCGCCGTGCGGATGCCGCTGCACCCGGTCGCCATCGAGCTGCTGACCGAGGTCGGCCCGATGGGCGTCTCCTCCGCGAACCTGACCGGACACCCGTCCCCCGAGACCTGCGACGCCGCGCAGGAGATGCTGGGCGACTCCGTCTCCGTCTACCTGGACGGCGGCCCGACCCCCGGCAACGTGCCGTCCTCGATCGTCGACGTCACCCGTGAGGTGCCGCTGCTGCTGCGGGCCGGCGCGATCTCCGCGGAGGAGCTGCGCAAGGTCGTACCCGACCTCGAGGTGGCGAATTGACGGCCCCCCTCGGCCCCGAGCTCCCGGCCGCCCGCGCGCAGGGGGCACCCCCATGCGTGGCATAGGCAGCGGGGAAGTGACGGGCACCTTCGGGTTCCCGCGTGACACCTTCCGCATCCTCCACGTCAGCACCGGAAACGTGTGCCGTTCGCCCATCACCGAGCGTCTGACCCGCCACTTCGTGACGGACCGGCTCGGCGGTCTGCTGAGCGGCGGGCTGATCGTGGAGAGCGCGGGCACGTGGGGCCACGAGGGCGCGCCCATGGAGGCCAACGCGGAGACCGTGCTGGCCGAGTTCGGCGCGGACGCCTCCGGCTTCGTCGGCCGGGAGCTCCTCGACGAGCACGTCATCACGGCCGACCTGGTCCTGACGGCGACCCGCGACCACCGGGCGCAGGTCATCTCGATGGGCCACTCGGCGGGGCTGCGCACGTTCACGCTGAAGGAGTTCACCCGGCTGGTCCGCGCGATCGACCCGGCGACCCTGCCGCCGTTGGAGGACGGCGTGGTCATGCGGGCCCGCGCGCTGGTGCGGGCGGCCGCGGCGCTGCGCGGCTGGCTGCTGGCCCCGACCGCCGAGGCGGACGAGGTGTACGACCCGTACGGGGCGCCCCTGCCGTTCTTCCGGTCCATCGGCGACGAGATACACGAGGCGCTGGATCCGGTGGTGACGGCGCTCACCGGAGTACCGGCGCGGATGTAGGACGCGCCCCGGCGGTGCCGGGCGCCGCGGGTGCCCCCGGCCTACATTGGACGTACGTCACCGTCGACGCGTCCGGAGTCCATCATGGCCGTCACCCAAGTCCTCGAAGCCGACGTCCTGCGCCGGCAGGACCCCGAGCTGGCCGACGTCCTGCTCGGCGAGCGGGACCGGCAGTCGACGTCGTTGCAGCTGATCGCCGCCGAGAACTTCACCTCGACGGCCGTGCTGGCCGCGCTCGGCTCACCGCTGGCGAACAAGTACGCCGAGGGGTATCCGGGGGCCCGTCACCACGGCGGGTGCGAGTTCGTGGACGTCGCCGAGCGGATCGCGGTGGACCGGGCGAAGGCGCTGTTCGGCGCCGAGCACGCCAATGTGCAGTCGCACTCCGGCTCGTCCGCCGTCCTCGCCGCGTACGCCGCGCTGCTGCGGCCCGGCGACACGGTCCTCGCCCTCGGGCTGCCGTACGGAGGCCATCTCACGCACGGCTCGCCGGTCAACTTCTCCGGACGCTGGTTCGACTTCGTGGGGTACGGCGTCGACGCCGAGAGCGGCCTGATCGACTACGACCAGGTGCGCACCCTGGCCCGTACGCACCGGCCCAAGGCGATCGTGTGCGGTTCCATCGCCTACCCCCGGCACCTCGACTACGCCCTGTTCCGGGAGGTGGCCGACGAGGTGGGCGCCGCCCTCATCGCGGACGCGGCCCATCCCATCGGGCTGGTCGCGGGGGGAGCGGCGCCCAGCCCGGTGCCGTACGCCGACATCGTCTGCGCCACCACGCACAAGGTGCTGCGCGGGCCCCGCGGCGGCATGATCCTGTGCGGCCGGGACCTCGCCGAACGGGTGGACCGGGCCGTCTTCCCGTTCACGCAGGGCGGCGCCCAGATGCACACCATCGCCGCGAAGGCGGTGGCGTTCGGCGAGGCGGCGACGCCCGCCTTCACGCTCTACGCCCATCAGGTGGTCGCCAACGCCAAGGTGCTGGCGGCCGGGCTGGCGGCGGAGGGGCTTGTCGTCACCACCGGCGGGACCGACACCCATCTGATCACCGCCGATCCGGGGCCGCTCGGCGTCGACGGGCGCGCGGCGCGGGGGCGGCTCGCGGCGGCCGGGATGGTCCTGGACTGCTGTGCGTTGCCTCACGGCGACGCCCGTGGCCTGCGCCTGGGCACCGCCGCGGTGACCACGCAGGGCATGGGGGAGGCGGAGATGACGCGGATCGCCGTGCTGCTCGCGAGCGTGCTGCGGGGCGACGTCGACAGCGTCCGGGGCCGGGAGGAGGCACGGCAACTGGCACTGGAATTTCCGCCGTATTCCGGCTGAACGGGGGTAGGCGCACACGGGTGCACAGACTCACGTGCAACCATCGTCGCTACCCGGAAGTCCCCAACCGTATGCGTGCCTCGCTAGGGTGTGGGGCTGAGATGGCCTGCGAGACCTGTGGGGAAGCCCGTGCGTGAATACCTGCTGACGCTCTGCATCACGGCCGCGGTGACGTATCTGCTGACAGGGCCGGTACGCAAGTTCGCGATCGTGGCCGGAGCGATGCCGGAGATCCGGGCACGTGACGTGCACCGGGAGCCCACTCCGCGGCTCGGCGGGATCGCGATGTTCTTCGGCCTGTGCGCCGGACTGCTGGTCGCGGACCACCTCACCAACCTCAACGAGGTCTTCGAGAAGTCGAACGAGCCGCGGGCGCTGCTCTCCGGAGCGGCGCTGATCTGGCTGATCGGCGTCCTGGACGACAAGTTCGAGATCGACGCCCTGATCAAGCTGGGCGGCCAGATGATCGCCGCCGGTGTGATGGTCATGCAGGGTCTGACGATCCTGTGGCTGCCGGTGCCGGGTGTCGGCACGGTGGCGCTGACCCAGTGGCAGGGCACCCTGCTGACGGTCGCGCTGGTCGTCATCACGATCAACGCGGTCAACTTCGTGGACGGTCTCGACGGTCTGGCCGCCGGCATGGTGTGCATCGCGGCGGCCGCGTTCTTCATGTACGCCTACCGGATCTGGTACTCGTACGGCATCGAGGCGGCCGCCCCGGCCACGCTGTTCGCGGCGATCCTGATGGGCATGTGCCTGGGCTTCCTGCCGCACAACGCGCATCCCGCGCGGATCTTCATGGGCGACTCGGGTTCGATGCTGATCGGCCTGGTGCTGGCGGCCGGCGCGATCTCCGTCACCGGGCAGGTCGACCCGGACGTGATGAAGCTGTTCTCCGGGTCCGAGCGCAGCGCCGTGCACCAGATGGTGCCGGTCTACATCCCGCTGCTGATGCCGCTGACCATCATCGCGATCCCGGCCGCGGACCTGGTCCTGGCCATCGTGCGGCGCACCTGGCGCGGCCAGTCGCCGTTCGCGGCGGACCGCGGGCATCTGCACCACCGGCTGCTGGAGATCGGGCACTCGCACAGCCGCGCGGTGCTGATCATGTACTTCTGGTCCGCGCTGATCTCCTTCGGCGCGCTCGCCTACTCCGTGAACGCGGCGTCCATGTGGATCGTGCTCGGCGTGGTCTTCCTCTGCGCGCTGGGCCTGGTGCTGCTTCTGCTGCCGCGGTTCGCGCCGCGCGCCCCCCGCTGGGCCGAGGCGTTCGTGCCGCCGCGCTACCGGCGCCGCAGGGCCCGTGCAGCGGCCGACGCGCAGGCAGCCGCCGAGGCGCCGCCGGAGGAGCGGGTGCCGGACGCAGAGGCCGCTCCGGCCGCGGCCGTGGCCGCCGAGGACGCACCTGCCGAGGACGTGCCCGGGGACGAGGAACTGGCCCCGGTCGCGGCCGGGATGCACGGGGCGTCAGGGGTCAACGGGGCGACCGCAATCGGCGCCCGCGCACGTGTCCGTTGACATCACAAGGTAAGAATCTGACTAGAGCATTGCCAAGTCGTGGGGGAGCAAAGCACCCCAATACCAGACATGTTGGCCGTGTTTTTGCACAGACGCGCAGCGTCAGTCTCATGTGTGACAGCGAGCACACCTACCAGGTAAAGACCTCATCAAATAGTTTGTGATACGGTTCACGAGAACCCGGGGTGGAGCCGAAGGACCGTAATGCGACGGTCCCTTGGCGCGAGGTCACCAACACTCGACCCGGGGCTACGCTCGTCCATGACGACACCCCTGCCCCCCTTGAAAGCGGAGTTGCCGCCATGCCGTCCAACGACGTCCGGATCCTGGCCCAGGCCGCTGTGCCCACGGCTGCCGTCGGCGCGATCGCCGCCGTCGTCAGCGGCGTGGTCGCGGGTGGCAAGGGTGCGGTCGGGGCGATCGTCGCGACGCTGATCGTGATCCTCTTCATGGGAATCGGGCTCTACGTTCTGCAGCGCACCGCCAGATCGCTTCCGCACCTGTTCCAGGCAATGGGTCTGATGCTCTACGCGGCGCAGATCCTGCTGCTGTTCATTTTTGTCGCGGCCTTCAAGCACACGACGCTGTTCAACCCCCGGGCCTTCGCGCTCACGCTCGTCGCCGGCACCCTCACGTGGATCGCCGCGCAGACGCGTGCTCACATGAAGTCCAAGATTCTCTACGTCGAACCCGATTCGACCTCCTCTTCGAAGGGTGACGGGCCCGAAAAGCCGGGTCGCCAGCCGTGAGGGGTAGGGCCGGGATAAAGCCGCACGAGAGATCCTGCTATCGTCCGGTGCCAACTGCGGCATCGCGGGCGCGGGCATCCGAGCTGACGCCTGTTCGATCGCGAGGCGAGATGCCCCTCAGCCGCCCCCACATCCGTTACACCAGTCCCGTGCCGAACCGCGGCCCCGTGCCGCGCCGACACAACGAGGTTGCCGTACCTATGCGCCACGATGAAGGAGCCCGCGGTGAGTGCTGACCCGACGCAGACGCTCGCTTTCGACACGAGCTGCCACCTGTTCGACGGGTGTGGCTTCCCGGCTCCGGGCCTGCACTCGTTCATGTTCGAGCCGCTCTGGGGCGACACCAACGGCCTGTACTTCAACAAGCCGATGCTGCTGGCACTGCTCGGTTCCATCATCGTGGTGGGCTTCTTCTGGGCCGCTTTCGCCAAGCCGAAGCTCATCCCGGGCAAGCTCCAGATGGTCGCCGAGGCCGGCTACGACTTCGTCCGGACCGGCATCGTCTACCAGACGATCGGCAAGCGTGAGGGCGAGAAGTACGTCCCCCTCGCCGTCTCGCTGTTCTTCTTCATCTGGATGATGAACCTCTGGTCGATCATCCCGGTCGCCTCCTTCCCGGTGACCTCGATCATCGCCTACCCGGCGGTGCTCGCCCTGATCGTCTACGTCACCTGGGTCTCGCTGACGTTCAAGCGCCACGGTTTCGTCGGCTTCTTCAAGAACGTCACCGGCTACGACAAGTCGCTCGGTGCGGTGCTGCCGCTGTCGATGACCATCGAGTTCTTCTCGAACCTGCTGGTCCGCCCGTTCACGCACGCCGTCCGACTGTTCGCGAACATGTTCGCCGGCCACACCCTGCTGCTGCTCTTCACGATCGCCAGCTGGTACATGCTGAACGGCATCGGTATCGCGTACTCGGCCGTCTCGTTCGTGATGGTCATCGTGATGACCGCCTTCGAGCTCTTCATCCAGGCTGTCCAGGCGTACGTCTTCGTCCTCCTGACCTGCACCTTCATCCAGGGCGCGCTCGCCGAGCACCACTGAGTCGCTCCCTCACCCAAGAGACATCCGGTGGCCAACCCCCACCGGTCACTGAAAGAGAAGGAAGAACCGGCATGTCCGCTCTCCAGACCCTCGCTGCGGTTGACGGCAACCTCGGCTCCATCGGTTACGGCCTCGCCGCGATCGGCCCGGGCGTCGGCGTCGGCATCATCTTCGGTAACGGCACCCAGGCCCTCGCCCGCCAGCCCGAGGCGGCCGGTCTGATCCGCGCCAACCAGATCCTCGGCTTCGCTTTCTGTGAGGCGCTGGCCCTCATCGGCCTCGTCATGCCGTTCGTCTACTAAGACGAACGACAGCGACAGCCCCATTCGACGAAAGGCACTGATGTGAACCCCCTGGTTCAGCTGGCGGCCGAGGCGGAGAAGGAGAACCCCCTCATTCCGCCGTGGCCGGAGCTCGTCATCGGCCTGATCGCCTTCGTCATCGTCTTCGGCTTCCTCGCCAAGAAGCTTCTTCCGACCATCAACAAGGTCCTGGAAGAGCGTCGCGAGGCCATCGAGGGCGGTATCGAGAAGGCCGAGGCCGCACAGACCGAGGCCCAGAGCGTCCTTGAGCAGTACAAGGCCCAGCTCGCCGAGGCCCGCCACGAGGCCGCGCGGCTGCGCCAGGAGGCGCAGGAGCAGGGCGCCACGCTCATCGCCGAGATGCGCGCGGAAGGCCAGCGGCAGCGCGAGGAGATCGTCGCCGCCGGTCACGCGCAGATCGAGGCCGACCGCAAGGCCGCCGCGTCCGCGCTCCGGCAGGACGTCGGCAAGCTCGCCACCGATCTGGCCGGCAAGCTGGTCGGTGAGTCCCTTCAGGACCACGCCCGCCAGAGCCGAGTGATCGACCGCTTCCTCGACGAGCTCGAGGAGAAGGCCGAGGCGGCTCGATGACAGCACACGGAGCGAGCCGCGAGGCGTTCGCAGCTGCCCGTGAGCGTCTCGACGCGCTGACGGACTCCACGTCCGTGGACGCGGCCCGGCTCGCCGACGAGCTGGCCGCCGTCACCGCGCTGCTCGACCGCGAGGTGTCGCTGCGTCGGGTCCTCACCGACCCGGCGCAGGCCGGTGAGGCCAAGGCGGAGCTGGTCCAGCGCCTGCTCGCCGGCCAGGTCAGCGGCACGACCGCCGACCTGGTGGCAGGCACGGTGCGCTCGCGCTGGTCGCAGCCTCGCGACCTGGTCGACGCGCTGGAGGAGCTGGCGAGCATCGCCGACCTCACCGCCGCGGAGAAGGCGGGCACGCTCGACGACGTCGAGGACGAGCTGTTCCGGTTCGGCCGGATCGTCTCCTCGAACACCGAGCTGCGCGCCGCGCTGACCGACCGCAAGGCGACCGCCGCGGCCAAGACCGAGCTGCTGAACCGGCTGCTCGGCGGCCGGGCGAAGGCCACCACCGAGCGTCTGGTGACGCGTCTGGTGACCGCCGCGCGCGGACGTAGCCTGGAGACGGGACTCGAGTCCCTGTCCACGCTCGCCGCCGAGCGCCGGGACCGTGCCGTCGCCGTCGTCACCTCGGCGGTGCCGCTCAGCGACACGCAGAAGCAGCGCCTGGGCGCCGCCCTTGCGAAGCTCTACGGCCGCAGGATGCACCTCAACCTCGACGTGGACCCCGCGGTCGTCGGCGGGATGCGGGTGCAGGTCGGTGACGAGGTCATCAACGGCTCCGTCGCGGACCGTGTCGAGGACGCCGGCCGCCGACTGGCGAGCTAGCACCCCCGCGGCAATTCAATAAGCAGTACGTAAGCAATTACGGCCCTGGTTGGGCCGTGCAGAGGATTCACCTCTTTCAGGGGGGAGTCCCCATCCCCCCAAAGTGAAACTTCGGGCCCAACAAGGAGAGCAGGGAACCCAGATGGCGGAGCTCACGATCCGGCCGGAGGAGATCCGGGACGCGCTGGAGAACTTCGTCCAGTCGTACAAGCCGGACGCGGCCTCGCGCGAGGAGGTCGGTACGGTCACCCTTGCCGGCGACGGCATCGCGAAGGTCGAGGGTCTTCCCTCGGCCATGGCCAACGAACTGCTGAAGTTCGAGGACGGCACCCTCGGCCTCGCGCTGAACCTGGAAGAGCGCGAGATCGGCGCCATCGTCCTCGGTGAGTTCAGCGGCATCGAGGAGGGTCAGCCGGTGCACCGCACCGGTGAGGTCCTCTCCGTCGCGGTGGGCGAGGGCTACCTCGGCCGCGTCGTCGACCCGCTCGGCAACCCGATCGACGGCCTCGGCGAGATCGAGACGTCCGGCCGCCGCGCCCTGGAGCTTCAGGCTCCGGGCGTCATGGCCCGTAAGTCGGTGCACGAGCCGATGGAGACCGGCTACAAGGCCGTCGACGCGATGACCCCGGTCGGCCGCGGCCAGCGTCAGCTGATCATCGGTGACCGCCAGACCGGCAAGACCGCCCTGGCCGTCGACACGATCATCAACCAGCGCGACAACTGGCGCTCGGGCGACCCGAAGAAGCAGGTCCGCTGCGTCTACGTCGCCATCGGCCAGAAGGGCTCGACCATCGCCTCCGTGCGTGGCGCCCTCGAAGAGGCCGGCGCGCTGGAGTACACGACCATCGTCGCCGCCCCGGCGTCCGACCCGGCCGGCTTCAAGTACCTGGCGCCGTACACCGGTTCGGCCATCGGTCAGCAGTGGATGTACGAGGGCAAGCACGTCCTCATCATCTTCGACGACCTCTCGAAGCAGGCCGACGCGTACCGCGCCGTGTCCCTGCTGCTGCGTCGCCCGCCGGGCCGCGAGGCCTACCCCGGTGACGTCTTCTACCTGCACTCCCGTCTGCTGGAGCGCTGCGCGAAGCTCTCCGACGAGCTGGGCGCCGGTTCGATGACGGGTCTGCCGATCGTCGAGACGAAGGCCAACGACGTCTCGGCGTTCATCCCGACCAACGTCATCTCCATCACCGACGGCCAGTGCTTCCTGGAGTCGGACCTGTTCAACGCCGGTCAGCGCCCCGCGCTGAACGTCGGTATCTCCGTCTCCCGAGTCGGTGGTTCCGCGCAGCACAAGGCGATGAAGCAGGTCTCCGGCCGTCTGCGCCTCGACCTGGCCCAGTACCGCGAGCTGGAGGCGTTCGCCGCCTTCGGTTCCGACCTGGACGCCGCGTCGAAGTCCCAGCTGGAGCGCGGTCAGCGTCTGGTGGAGCTGCTCAAGCAGGCTCAGTACCAGCCGATGCCGACCGAGGACCAGGTCGTCTCCGTGTGGGCCGGCACCACCGGCAAGATGGACGACGTCCCGGTCGCCGACATCCGCCGCTTCGAGAAGGAGCTGCTTGAGTACCTGCACCGCAAGGAGCAGGGCCTCATGACCTCCATCAAGGAGGGCGGCAAGATGTCGGACGACACCCTCACCGCTGTTGCCGACGCGATCGCCGCCTTCAAGAAGCAGTTCGAGACCTCGGACGGCAAGCTTCTCGGCGAGGACGCCCCGGCCGCGGCCAAGTGACGTAAGGAAGGGACCTGACTCATGGGAGCCCAGCTCCGGGTCTACAAGCGTCGCATCCGATCCGTCACCGCGACCAAGAAGATCACGAAGGCGATGGAGATGATCGCCGCCTCGCGTGTCGTCAAGGCACAGCGCAAGGTGGCGGCCTCCACGCCGTACGCGACCGAGCTCACCCGCGCGGTCACGGCGGTCGGTACCGGCTCGAACACGAAGCACCCGCTGACCACGCAGGCCGAGACGGTCGTGCGGTCCGCGGTGCTGCTCCTGACGAGCGACCGCGGTCTCGCAGGCGCGTTCAACTCCAACGCCATCAAGGCCGCGGAGAAGCTGACCGCGCGCCTGGAGGCCGAGGGCAAGCAGGTCGACACGTACATCGTCGGCCGGCGCGGTCTGGCCCACTACAACTTCCGCGAGCGCAAGGTCGTGGAGTCGTGGTCGGGCTTCACCGACGAGCCCTCCTACGCGGACGCCAAGAAGGTCGCGGCTCCGCTGATCGAGGCCATCGAGGCGGACACGGCCGACGGCGGCGTGGATGAACTCCACATCGTCTTCACCGAGTTCGTGTCGATGATGACGCAGACGGCGCTCGACGACCGTCTGCTCCCGCTCAGCCTCGAAGAGGTCGCGCAGGAGGCGGCGCCGCAGGGCGAGATCCTCCCGCTCTACGACTTCGAGCCCTCGGCGGAGGACGTCCTCGACGCCCTGCTGCCGCGCTACGTCGAGAGCCGCATCTACAACGCGCTGCTCCAGTCGGCTGCTTCCAAGCACGCCGCCACGCGCCGCGCGATGAAGTCGGCGACCGACAACGCGGGCGAGCTGATCAACACGCTCTCCCGTCTTGCCAACGCGGCCCGCCAGGCCGAAATCACCCAGGAAATCAGCGAGATCGTCGGTGGCGCCAGCGCCCTTGCCGACGCGACCGCGGGGAGTGACAAGTAATGACGACGACTTCTGAGACGGCCGTTGCCACGGGCCGCGTCGCCCGGGTCATCGGCCCGGTCGTCGACGTGGAGTTCCCCGTCGACGCGATGCCGGAGATCTACAACGCCCTGCACGTCGAGGTCGCAGACCCGGCGAACGAGGGCGAGAAGAAGACGCTGACCCTGGAGGTCGCCCAGCACCTGGGTGACGGCCTGGTCCGCACCATCTCGATGCAGCCCACCGACGGTCTGGTCCGCCAGGCCCCGGTGACCGACACCGGCACGGGCATCACCGTCCCGGTCGGCGACTTCACCAAGGGCAAGGTGTTCAACACCCTCGGCGAGGTGCTGAACGTCGACGAGAAGTACGAGGGCGAGCGCTGGTCCATCCACCGCAAGGCCCCGAACTTCGACGAGCTCGAGTCGAAGACCGAGATGTTCGAGACCGGCGTCAAGGTCATCGACCTTCTCACCCCGTACGTCAAGGGTGGAAAGATCGGTCTGTTCGGTGGTGCCGGCGTCGGCAAGACGGTGCTCATCCAGGAGATGATCTACCGCGTCGCCAACAACCACGACGGTGTCTCCGTGTTCGCCGGTGTCGGTGAGCGCACCCGTGAGGGCAACGACCTCATCGAGGAGATGGCCGACTCGGGCGTCATCGACAAGACCGCCCTTGTCTTCGGCCAGATGGACGAGCCCCCGGGCACCCGTCTGCGCGTGGCCCTGGCCGGTCTGACCATGGCGGAGTACTTCCGCGATGTGCAGAAGCAGGACGTGCTGTTCTTCATCGACAACATCTTCCGCTTCACGCAGGCCGGTTCCGAGGTCTCGACCCTGCTCGGCCGTATGCCCTCCGCGGTGGGTTACCAGCCGAACCTGGCCGACGAGATGGGTCTCCTCCAGGAGCGCATCACCTCGACCCGTGGTCACTCGATCACCTCGATGCAGGCGATCTACGTCCCCGCGGACGACCTGACCGACCCGGCCCCGGCCACCACGTTCGCCCACCTCGACGCGACGACGGTTCTCTCCCGTCCGATCTCCGAGAAGGGCATCTACCCGGCCGTGGACCCGCTGGACTCCACGTCCCGCATCCTGGACCCGCGTTACATCGCGGCGGACCACTACAACACCGCCATGCGCGTGAAGACGGTCCTCCAGAAGTACAAGGACCTCCAGGACATCATCGCGATCCTCGGTATCGACGAGCTCGGCGAGGAGGACAAGCTCGTCGTCCACCGTGCCCGTCGTGTGGAGCGCTTCCTGTCCCAGAACACCCACGTCGCCAAGCAGTTCACCGGCGTCGACGGGTCGGACGTGCCGCTGGACGAGTCGATCGTGGCGTTCAACGCGATCATCGACGGCGACTACGACCACTTCCCGGAGCAGGCGTTCTTCCTCTGCGGTGGCATTGAGGACCTCAAGGCCAACGCCAAGGAGCTGGGCGTCTCCTGAGCCTCGCGCTCTTGACGAGGGGGCGGGCGCGTCCCGCCCCCTTCGTCACGCCCACTAGACTTGTAACCAACACCCGGCAGACCCGCCGGGTGGTGACCCGAGGAGCCAACCTTGGCTGCTGAGCTGCACGTCGCGTTGGTCGCGGCCGACCGAGAGGTCTGGACCGGCGAGGCGACCCTGGTCGTCGCGCGCACCACGTCCGGCGACATCGGCGTCATGCCCGGTCACCAGCCGCTGCTCGGTGTGCTGGAGTCGGGCCCGGTGACCATCCGTACGCGTGAGGGGGGAACGGTCGTCGCCGCGGTGCACGGCGGTTTCATCTCGTTCGCGGACAACAAGCTGTCGCTGCTGGCCGAGATCGCCGAGCTTTCGGACGAGATCGACGTCCAGCGCGAGGAGCGTGAGCTGGAGCGCGCGAAGGCGGAGGGCGACGCCCACGCCGAGCGTCGTGCGGACGTACGACTGCGCGCGGCGGCAGCGCGCTAGCAGGCGCGCTGTGCCATGACGTCCCTCAGCCGCGGCTGGGACCGGAGCGATCCGGTGCCGGTCGCGGCTGAGGCAGATCTGGATGTTTTTTCCGTTCCGTTATCTATTTACGGTTCTCTAGGAGACGAGGAGGTCGGTGCCGATGGTCCTCGCTCTGACTGTGTGCGCAATCGTCGTCGCCCTGGTGGTGGTGGGGCTGTTCGTCTTCGGACTGCGGCGCAGACTCATCCAGCGCTCGGGCGGCACCTTCGACTGCAGCCTGCGCTGGGACGTCCTCGAGAAGTCCGACACCAGCGGCAAGGGCTGGAGCTACGGCGTCGCCCGCTACAACGGCGACCGCATCGAGTGGTACCGGGTCTTCTCCTACGCCCCCCGCCCGCGTCGCATCCTGGAGCGCGCGTCGATCGAGGTGGCCGGCCGCCGGCTGCCCGACGGCGAGGAGGAGCTGGCGCTGCTGTCCGACTCGGTGATCCTCGCGTGTCTGCACCGCGGCACCCGTCTGGAACTGGCGATGAGCGAGGACGCGCTGACCGGTTTTCTCGCCTGGCTGGAGGCGGCCCCGCCCGGACAGCGGGTGAACGTCGCCTGAGGCTCGGCCTGACGGTCCCCCCCCGGCCGCGGAGCGGTTGGGGGAGGGTGAACGTGGCCTGAGGCTCGGCCTGACGGTCCCCCCGTACGACAACGCTCCCCTGGACCAGGTCCAGGGGAGCGTCGGTCTTTCAGCCTCCGAACTGTTCTACGACAGTCCGCTGTTGAGGGCGCTCACCAGCTCACCGTTGCTGGTGTCGCCGCTGAACTCCCAGAAGAAGGCGCCGCCGAGTCCCTGCGACTTGGCCCAGGCCATCTTGGTGCCGATGGTGGCCGGGGTGTCGTAGGACCACCAGTTGTTGCCGCAGAAGGCGTACGCCGTGCCGGCGACGAGGCCGGTGGAGGGGCAGGACGTCTTGAGGACCTTGTAGTCCTCGATGCCCTGCTCGTAGGTGCCGGCCGCCGGGCCGGTCGCGGTGCCGCCGGGCGCCGCCTGGGTGACGCCGGTCCAGCCGCGGCCGTAGAAGCCGATGCCGATGAGCAGCTTGCTGGCGGGCACGCCCTTCGCCTTGAACTTGGCGATCGCGTCGGCGGTGGTGAAGCCGGGCGTCGGGATGCCGCTGTACGAGGTGAGCGGGGAGTGCGGGGCGGTCGGGCCCTGGGCGTTGAACGCGCCGAAGAAGTCGTACGACATCACGTTGTACCAGTCGACGTACGCCGAGGCGCCCGCGTAGTCGGCGGCGTCGATCTTGCCGCCGGAGGTGCCGTCCGCCGTGGTGGCCGCGGTGACCAGGTTGTTCGAGCCGAACTTGGCGCGCAGGGCCTGCATCAGGTTCTTGTAGGCCGCCGCACCGCTGCTGTCGCAGGACAGACCGCAGGCGTTGGGGTACTCCCAGTCGATGTCGATGCCGTCGAAGACGTCGGCCCAGCGCGGGTCCTCGACCAGGTTGTAGCAGGAGTTGGCGAAGGCGGTCGGGTTGGCCGCGGCCTGCGCGAAGCCGCCGGACCAGGTCCAGCCGCCGAAGGACCACAGCACCTTGATGTTCGGGTACTTGGCCTTCAGCTCACGGAGCTGGTTGAAGTTGCCGCGCAGCGGCTGGTCCCAGGTGTCGGCGACGCCGCTGACCGCCTGGTCGGCGGTGAAGGCCTTGTCGTAGTCGGCGTAGGAGTCGCCGATCGCGCACTGGCCGTTGGTGACGTTGCCGAAGGCGTAGTTGATGTGCGTGATCTTGGCGGCCGAGCCCGAGGTCACCAGGTTCTTGACGTTGTAGTTGCGGCCGTAGATGCCCCACTCGGTGAAGTAGCCGAGGCGGACCTTGTCGCCGGTGGGCGGGGGAGTGGTGGTGCCACCGGTGGTGTGCACCGAGACGGCGCCGCTGACCGGACCGGTCTGGTCGGCGGTGTCGCGGGCCTGGACGGTGTACGAGTAGTCGGTGCCGGCGGTGAGACCGGTGTCCGTGTACGAGGTCGTCGTCACGGTCGCGACCTTGGTGCCGCCGCGCAGGACGTCGTAGTTCTTGACGCCCTTGTCGTCGGTGGCGGCGCTCCAGGACAGCTGCACCGAGGTGTCGGTGATGCCGGAGGCGGTCGGGGTGCCCGGCGCGCTGGGTGCGCTGTCGCCGGGGACCGTGGTGTCGCCGTCACAACTGCCGCCGTTGAGCTTGCAGTTGGAGGGCGAGCCGGTGCCGGCGCCGTTGAAGCCGAAGGAGACGGAGGCGCCGGCGGCGAGGGCGCCGTTGTAGGACTTGTTCTTGGCCGTCCAGTGGGTGCCGGAGGACGTGACGTCGGCGTCCCAGGCGGAGGTGACGGACGTGCCGGAGGGGAAGTCCCACTCGATCGTCCAGGAGCTGATGGCCGTGGTGCCGGTGTTCTTCACCGTCCACTTGCCCTCGAAGCCGGTGCCCCAGTCCTGGGTCTTGGCGTAGGTGGCGGTGGCGGTGGTCGCGGCCTGAGCGGGGCTCGCGAGGCCGACCAGGCCCGCCAGGGGGAGCAGCAGGGTGGCGAGCCCTGCCGTCGCTCGTTGTCTGAAGCGCATTCCGCGCCTCCTCAGGGGGAGTTGGGGGGAGGGGCGTAACTGAGCCTTCACGCCCACGGTGCCCGTGAGAATAGAAAGGTCTGGACCATAGGTCAATAGGTCTGGACCACTATGGCAGTTGAGAAGTGGAGTCCTCAACTCCGGTGCGAGGATAGCCCGTTGCCCCAACAGCCTCAGGCGCACCCTGCGTCGCACACCGTGCCGCACCCCCGTGCGACCGGGCGCCGTACGCTGACCGCATGAGTGACAGGGCCTGCCCCGGGACGGTTCTGGTGGTGGACGACGACCCGGCCATCCGGCGCTCGCTGGAGCGCGGACTGCGGCTGAGCGGCTTCTCCGTGCGGACGGCGGACAGCGGACGGGCCGCCCTGGACGCCGTCCGCGAGGCGCCGCCGGACTTGCTCGTCCTCGATGTGTCGATGCCCGGCACGAGCGGCATCGAGGTGTGCGCGCGACTGCGCGCCGACGGCCAGGACCTCCCCGTGCTGATGCTCTCGGCACTGGACGAGACCGCCGACCGGATAGCCGGGCTCCAGGCGGGCGGGGACGACTATCTGGTCAAGCCCTTCGCCCTCCAGGAGCTGGTGCTGCGCCTGCGGGCGCTGCTGCGACGCAGGCCGCCGGCCGGGGAGGTGCTGCGGGTGGCGGGCCTGGTCATCGACCCGGCCGCCCGTACGGCGCTGCGGGACGGGCGGAGCCTGGAACTGACCCGGCGCGAGTTCGAGCTCCTGGAGGTGCTCGCCCGCAACGCCGGACTGGTCCTCACCCGCGACCAGCTCCTGGAGCGGGTCTGGGGCTACGACGTCGACGTCCGCACCGACGCAGTCGACACCTTCGTCAGCTATCTGCGGCGCAAGCTGGAGGCCGACGGACAGCGGCGGCTGGTGCACACCGTGCGCGGGGTGGGCTTCGTGCTGCGGGGCGAGCCGTCGTGAGGCTGTCGACCCGGATCGGGCTCGCGGTCGGGGTGACCGTGCCGCTGCTGGTGCTGGCCTCCGGCTGGCTGCTGCTCCAACTGGTCTCCCGCGATCTGCACCGCGCCGAGGACGACCATCTGCGAGCCCGCGCCGCCGCCGTGGTGCCGGACGCACGCGCCCTGCTGCGCGTCTCCGCCGCCGACCGGCCCAAGGCGGCCGACACCCGGGAGCGGCGGCTGTACAGCGCGGTCCTCGACGTCGGCGTACGGGTCGTGGGGCCCGGCGGCACCTTCAGCGGCGGGCCGCAGCCGGACGCCTCGGTCGCACTGCCGCGCCGGACGCCGGGACCGGTCACCGTGCGGGCGGGCGGCACCAGTTGGCGCGCGCTGTCGGTGCCGCTCACCACCGTGCACGGCTCCGGCACCCTGTGGGTCTTCTCGCCCGACGCCGCCGACCGCGCCCAACTGCGCCTGGTCAGGCGGCGGGTGGCCGTGACGTCGCTGCTCGCCGCACCCCTGTCCGGCCTGCTGGCCTGGGGCATCGCCTCCGGCGCGGCCGGTCCGCTCAGGCGTCTTGGCCGCCGTACGGCCGGACTCGACCCGCGCACCAGCACCGCCCGGCTGCCCGACGAGCCGACCGGAGTCACCGAGGTCGACGAACTCGCGGCCACCCTGCGCACGGTCCTGGCCCGCTACGACGAACAGGCCGCCCGCACCGCCGAGGCGCTCGACACCGCCCGCTCCTTCTCCGCGGCCGCCTCCCACGAACTGCGCACCCCGCTGATGAGCATGGGCACCAACCTCGACATCCTCACCGCCCACCCCGAGCTCCCGGAGCCGGACCGCACGGAGGTGCTGGCCGACCTGCGCGGCGAACACGCCCGGCTGCTCGGCCTGCTGGTGATGCTGCGGGAGCTGGGCCGCGGGGACCTGGTGGAGGCGGAGGCGCTGCGCGACGTGGACGTGACGGAGGCGGCGGACGCCTCGGTGGCCCAGGCCCGACGGCGGGCTCCCGACGCACGGATCACCCTCGACGCGGCGCCCGGGCTGACGGTCCACGGCTGGGAGCCGGGACTGCGGCTGCTCCTGGACAACCTGCTGGCCAACGCGCTGGCTCACGGACGCGACGCACAGGGCCGGGCGACCGTGGCGGTCGGGGTCCGGCGCGCCGGGGAGCAGATCGTGGTCACGGTCGACGACCGGGGACCGGGGGTGCCGCCGCAGGACCGCGCCCGGGTCTTCGAGCGGTTCCGGCGGGGCCCCGCCAGCTCCGGTTCCGGACTCGGTCTGACGCTGGTGGCCCAGCAGACCGCGCTGCACCGGGGGACCGTCGGCGTGACCGAGGGCCCGGCCGGGGCGGGTGCCCGCTTCGAGGTGCGGCTGCCGTCGACCGGCGGGGACCTGCCCGGCCGCCGCGACTGGCTGATCGGCACAGCCGGGGCAAACCGGTCACAGAGTTTCCCCAAAGAGACTTCCTAACCTCCGACGCGTCGGACGGCCACGGTGGCCGTCCGGGAACGGAGGAGGACATGCACGCACGGCGAAGGCACCTGTTCGTGGGGCTCGCCACGGCGGCCCTGCTGGCGGGCGGTACGACGGCCGCGACCGCCCTCACCACCCCCGCGCCCGTCCCGACGGACGACGGAGCGCAGGCCCTCTGCAAGCGGCTGCCGAAGCTCGACGACCGGATCGACCGCGCCCTGACGCGGCTGAACGGGGACGCCGGCACCCGCGGTTCGGTCGCCCGCCTCCAGCAGCGCGTGGACAACGCGGAGGCGGCCGGGCACAAGGCGGTCGAGACGTACCTCCAGGACCGGCTCACCTTCCGCAAGTCCCTGGTCACGACGCTCCAGCAGCGCCAGAAGGACCTGGCCGACGTGAAGACGTGGTGCCAGGACAACGACAACGGCAAGGGCGACGGCGGGGGGCGGAGCTGATGCGCCGCACAACCCTGGCGGCGGCCGCCGTCGCCCTGCTGGCGGGCCTCACCCTCGGCTGCACCGGCCCCGGCGGCACCACGGGCAAGGCCCCCGCCACCCCCGCCGGCTACAGCGGGATGCGGCAGAAGGTGGACGCCGCCGAGTCGGCGCTCGCCCGGGCGGACCGGGACGCGGCGCGGGACGACACCGGCCGCTGAGCGCCGCGGGCCGGGGGCGCTGCGCTCAGCGCTCCCCGCCCGGGACCCAGAGCACGTCCCCGACCGCCTTGTTCGCCGTACGGGCCAGGATGAACAGCAGGTCCGAGAGCCGGTTGAGGTAGGTCGCGGTGAGCGGGTTCATCACCTCGCCGTGCGTCTCCAGGGCCGCCCAGGTCGAGCGCTCGGCCCGGCGTACGACCGTGCACGCCTGGTGCAGCAGGGCCGCGCCCGGGGTGCCCCCCGGCAGGATGAACGACCGCAGCTTCTCCAGCTCCGCGTTGAAGCGGTCGCAGTCCGCCTCCAGCCGGTCGACATAGGACTGCTCCACCCGCAGCGGCGGGAACTCCGGGTCCGCGACGACCGGCGTCGACAGGTCCGCGCCCACGTCGAACAGGTCGTTCTGGACGCGGCCGAGGACCGTGACGATCTCCTCGTCCAGGGCGCCCAGCGCGATCGCGACGCCGATCACGGCGTTCGCCTCGTTGGCGTCGGCGTACGCCGAGATCCGCGGGTCCGTCTTGGCGACCCGGCTCATGTCGCCGAGGGCGGTGGTGCCCTGGTCGCCGGTCCTGGTGTAGATGCGTGTCAGATTGACCATGAGGCCAGCGTAGTGACGCCCCGCCGGTGCGGAACACCCGTGTGCCCCACCCCTCACGGCGAGGCCGGGATGCCCCGATACGCCGTCCGGGGCGGGCTCCGGCGCCTGCCGGTGTGATGTCCGTCAGATGAGACGTGACGCGCGTTACTAACCGGTCACACAGCGCCGTGCGAGCGCTAGGGTCCGCCGAAGAGTCAGACATAAACAGCGTGTTAGTCACGGTTGCAGTAGGGGAGTCGCACAGTGGCACGGAAGCTTGCCGTCATCGGAGCCGGCCTCATGGGTTCCGGCATCGCCCAGGTCTCCGCGCAGGCGGGCTGGGACGTCGTCCTGCGTGACGTCACCGACGAGGCGCTCAAGCGTGGCACCGACGGGATCAAGGCGTCGTACGACAAGTTCGTCGCCAAGGGCAAGCTGGAGGCGCAGGACGCCGAGGCCGCGCTCGCCCGTATCACCGCGACCACCGACCTGGACGCCGTCGCCGACGCCGACGTCGTCGTCGAGGCCGTCTTCGAGAAGCTGGAGGTCAAGCACGAGATCTTCCGCGCGCTCGACAAGATCGTGCGCGAGGACGCCGTGCTCGCCTCCAACACCTCCGCCATCCCGATCACCAAGATCGCGGCGGCCACCGAGCGCCCCGAGCGGGTCGTCGGGGTGCACTTCTTCTCGCCGGTGCCGATGATGCAGCTCGTCGAGCTCGTCCGCGGCTACAAGACCAGCGACGAAGCCCTCGCCACCGCCCGGGAGTTCGCCGAGTCCGTAGGCAAGACCTGCATCGTCGTCAACCGTGACGTGGCCGGCTTCGTGACGACCCGCCTGATCTCGGCGCTCGTCGTCGAGGCGACCAAGCTGTACGAGTCGGGCGTCGCCTCCGCCGAGGACATCGACCTCGCCTGCAAGCTGGGCTTCGGCCACGCCATGGGCCCGCTGGCCACCGCGGACCTCACCGGCGTGGACATCCTGCTGCACGCCACCGGCAACATCTACACCGAGTGCCAGGACGAGAAGTTCGCGCCGCCGGAGCTGATGCGCCGGATGGTTGACGCCGGTGACATCGGGCGCAAGAGCGGGCAGGGCTTCTACACGTACTGAAACGCCGGGTACGTATCGGCGCCGAAACCGCACAGACCCCGGGGGGATCACCCCCGGGGGTGAATTCGGTATCGGTTCGCTTACAGACGGCAACCAGGTGGCTGCTGAAGCAGTCAAAGGTTGCACAGTCATCGTCACGGAGTTCGCCACCGCACTCTCGGGGAGCGCATATGTACATCAGGGGCGACCACGCCGAGCTGGTCGTCGGGGGCCGCCTCGACGTCCGCAGCGCGGCGGACGCCCGTACGGTCCTGCACTCGGCCGTCGACGACGGGGTCGGCGATCTCGTGCTCGACCTGTCCGGACTCGACTCCTGGGACGCCACCGGACTCGGGGTGATCATGGGGGTCCACCGGCGGGCCGGCCGCATCGGCCGACGCCTGGTGCTGCGCGGCGTGCCGCCGCAGATGCAGCGCCTGCTGGTGGCCACCCGGCTGCACCGGATCCTGGCGATCGAGGGCGGCATCGGCGTGGAGTCCCTGCCCCGGGTGTGACGTCCGGCACGAGGGCGCGCGGCCCCGCGCAGGCGGTCCCCGACCGGTGCGGCGACGCCGGACGGGTCCCAGGACGCGCCCGGACCGGCGCGGTGCGACCGCAGCGGCGCAGGAGTGCCGACGAGGACGGGCGGAGGTGCCGGGACCGGCGGACGGGGTCCGGG
>NZ_VJZD01000141.1 GCF_009377175.1 Streptomyces adustus | reverse complement strand
GTGTGTGACCGGCGTGAGGGATCGGCCGGGGAGGCGGTGCGGCACGGACGAGGGCCCGGCCTCCCGCAGGGGAGGCCGGGCCCTCGTCCGTGGTGACTTACGCCTTGCGCAGGCGGAACGTCAGGGACAGCCCCTCGTCCGTGAACGGCTCACCGTAGGTGTCGTCAGCCTCACCCTGGGCGAAGTCCGTGGCCAGGACCTCGTCGGCGATCAGGGCCGCGTGCTCGCCGAGCGCCGCGAGGACCGCCGGGTCCGTGGAGGTCCAGCGCAGCGCGATCCGGTCGGCCACGTCGAGGCCGCTGTTCTTGCGGGCCTCCTGGATCAGCCGGATCGCGTCACGGGCCAGGCCCGCCTGCCGCAGCTCCTCGGTGATCTCCAGGTCCAGCGCGACCGTGGCGCCCGCGTCGGAGGCCACCGACCAGCCCTCGCGCGGGGTCTCGGTGATGATCACCTCGTCCGGGGCGAGGGCGACCGTCTCACCGTCGACCTCCACCGAGGCCGTGCCCTCGCGCAGGGCCAGGGACAGCGCGGCCGCGTCGGCGGCGGCGACGGCCTTGGCCACGTCCTGGACGCGCTTGCCGAACCGCTTGCCCAGCGCGCGGAAGTTGGCCTTCGCGGTGGTGTCCACCAGGGAGCCGCCGACCTCGGAGAGGGACGCGAGCGCGGTCACGTTCAGCTCCTCCGTGATCTGCGCGTGCAGTTCACGGTCGAGGGTGTCGAAGCCCGTCGCGGCCACCAGGGCGCGCGACAGCGGCTGACGGGTCTTGACCCCCGACTCCGCGCGCGTGGCGCGGCCCAGCTCCACCAGACGCCGTACCAGGAGCATCTGGCGCGACAGTTCCGGGTCGATCGCGGACAGGTCCGCCTCCGGCCAGGACGACAGGTGCACCGACTCCGGGGCGCCCGGGGTCACCGGCACCACCAGGTCCTGCCAGACCCGCTCGGTGATGAACGGGGTCAGCGGGGCCATCAGCCTGGTGACCGTCTCGACGACCTCGTGCAGGGTGCGCAGCGCCGCCTTGTCGCCCTGCCAGAAGCGGCGGCGGGAGCGGCGTACGTACCAGTTGGACAGGTCGTCGACGAACGCGGACAGGAGCTTGCCCGCGCGCTGGGTGTCGTAGGCCTCCAGAGCCTGCGTCACCTGGTCGGTGAGCGCGTGGAGTTCGGACAGCAGCCAGCGGTCGAGCACGGGACGGTCGGCCGGGGCCGGGTCGGCCGCGCTCGGCGCCCAGCCGGTCGTACGGGCGTACAGCGCCTGGAAGGCGACCGTGTTCCAGTACGTCAGGAGCGTCTTGCGGACCACCTCCTGGATGGTGCCGTGGCCCACCCGGCGGGCCGCCCACGGGGAGCCGCCGGCCGCCATGAACCAGCGGACCGCGTCCGCGCCGTGCTGGTCCATCAGCGGGATCGGCTGGAGGATGTTGCCCAGGTGCTTGGACATCTTGCGGCCGTCCTCGGCGAGGATGTGGCCGAGGCAGACGACGTTCTCGTACGAGGACTTGTCGAAGACCAGCGTGCCGACCGCCATCAGCGTGTAGAACCAGCCGCGGGTCTGGTCGATGGCCTCGCTGATGAACTGCGCCGGGTAGCGGGACTCGAACAGTTCCTTGTTCTTGTACGGGTAGCCCCACTGCGCGAACGGCATCGCGCCCGAGTCGTACCAGGCGTCGATGACCTCCGGCACGCGCGTGGCCGTCTTCGCGCACTGCGGGCAGGCGAAGGTGACCTCGTCGATGTACGGGCGGTGCGGGTCGAGCTCCGACTGGTCGGTGCCGGTCAGCGCGGTGAGCTCGGCGCGGGATCCGACCACGGTGAGGTGGTCGTCCTCGCAGCGCCAGATCGGCAGCGGGGTGCCCCAGTAACGGCTGCGGGACAGCGCCCAGTCGATGTTGTTGTTCAGCCAGTCGCCGAAGCGGCCGTGCTTGACCGTCTCCGGGAACCAGTTGGTCTTCTCGTTCTCCTGGAGGAGACGGTCCTTGATCGCCGTGGTGCGGATGTACCAGGACGGCTGCGCGTAGTACAGCAGCGCGGTGTGGCAGCGCCAGCAGTGCGGGTAGCTGTGCTCGTACGGCAGGTGACGGAAGAGCAGACCGCGGTCCTTGAGGTCCTCGGTGAGCCGTTCGTCCGCCTTCTTGAAGAAGACGCCGCCTACCAGCGGGACGTTCTCCTCGAACGTGCCGTCGGGGCGGACCGGGTTGACGACGGGCAGGCCGTAGGAGCGGCAGACCTTGAGGTCGTCCTCGCCGAAGGCGGGGGACTGGTGGACCAGACCCGTTCCGTCCTCGGTGGTGACGTACTCGGCGTTCACCACGAAGTGGGCGGGCTCCGGGAACTCCACGAGCTCGAACGGACGTTGATACGTCCAGCGCTCCATCTCGGCGCCGGTGAAGGTCTGTCCGGTGGTCTCCCAGCCCTCGCCGAGCGCCTTGGCGACGAGCGGCTCGGCGACGACGAGCTTCTCCTCGCCGTTCGTCGCGACGACGTACGTCACGTCGGGGTGCGCGGCGACGGCCGTGTTGGAGACCAGTGTCCAGGGGGTCGTCGTCCAGACGAGGAGCGCGGCCTCGCCGGCCAGCGGACCGGAGGTGAGCGGGAAACGGACGTACACGGACGGGTCGACGACCGTCTCGTAGCCCTGGGCCAGCTCGTGGTCGGACAGGCCCGTGCCGCAGCGCGGGCACCAGGGGGCGACGCGGTGGTCCTGGACCAGCAGGCCCTTGTCGAAGATCTGCTTGAGCGACCACCAGACCGACTCGACGTACTCCGGGTCCATGGTCCGGTACGCGTCGTCCAGGTCGACCCAGTACCCCATGCGGGTCGTGAGCTCGGTGAAGGCGTCGGTGTGGCGGGTCACGGACTCGCGGCAGCGGGCGTTGAACTCGGCGATGCCGAACGCCTCGATGTCCTGCTTGCCGCTGAAGCCCAGCTCCTTCTCCACCGCCAGCTCCACCGGCAGGCCGTGGCAGTCCCAGCCGGCCTTGCGGGCCACGTGGTAGCCGCGCATGGTGCGGAAGCGCGGGAAGACGTCCTTGAAGACGCGTGCCTCGATGTGGTGGGCGCCCGGCATGCCGTTGGCGGTGGGCGGGCCCTCGTAGAACACCCACTCGGGGCGGCCCTCGGACTGGTCCAGGCTCTTGGCGAAGATCTTCTGCTCGCGCCAGAAATCGAGCACCGCGTGCTCGAGGGCGGGCAGGTCTACCTGGGCGGGCACCTGGCGGTACGACGTCATCGAACTTCCTCCGGCGGACGTGCTGCCTTCCGTCGGAGGGACGAGAGCCTTCTTGGCTGTCTACGCCGTGTGCGGCGCGCTCCCGCGGTACCACCCTCCTTGGCCCTCCGGAGCGCCCTGTGCGCCGGTGAGCCCCCTCATTGGGGTCGCGAACCGGTTCTACCGGCCGCTGCGGGTGTGCTGCGGCTTTCTTCCGGCGGCTCCGGGGTGATCTTCGCGTCGCGCTCGCCCCCGGGCTTCCACCGTCCCCGGGTCGCTCTGGGCTGCGTACGTCGCTACTCGTCCCCATCCATGCTTTTCGCTGCGCCCAGTGTACGGCGCGACGCGCACGGCGGCCGACCGGTTTTCCTGCGCCCCGGGCGTCGGGTCGGTCGCTGTCCGGGATGACCCGAATAGCGAGGTGCGCGTGTTCGGATTCCAGGACGGGAGGCTCGGCGGATTACCCGGCGGGGAGCTGGGCACAACGCTTGCATGTCGGCCGCGCGGCACTCGCGAGGCGGGCGGATCGGGCGGCGTGCCCCGTTGCCGCGGGACTCGGGTCGATTTATCGTCCCAGCACGATTCGCGAGCAAGATCACAATATGTGAAGGGGCCGCGACCATGGTGGCGAAGAAGACCGCCGTACAGCAGCCGTCGTCCCGCAGGTCCACGAGCGCGACGGCCTCCGGCGCGGCCAAGGACGTGGGCGGGAAGAAGAGCGTCCGGGCGAAGGAGAAGGTGACCGGGAAGACGACGGTGTCGGTCGCGAAGGGGTCGTCGAGGACGGCCTCGTCGAAGAAGGCGGGCGCCGAGCGGACGGGGACCGGGAAGGCGGACGCCGGGAAGTCGGGCTCGAAGAAGGCCGGAACCGGAAAGGCGGCGACCGGGAAGGCGGGCTCGAAGAAGGCCGGTGCCGGGAAGAGGACTCCGGACACCACGGCCGCCGGGAGCGCCACGACGGCCGGGGGTGTCACGGCCGTCGCGGACGCCGGGGGTGCGGCCGAGGAGGCGAGGGCCGTCCGGAGCCGGGCCACCGCCCAGGGGGCGGCCGCCCGCAGGACCACGGCCGCCGCCAACAACACGGCCCGCAAGACGGCGGCGGCCGCGAACGACACGGCCCGCAAGGCCGCGGCGGCGAACGACACGGCCCGCAAGGCGGCGAACGGCACGGAGCGCCGGGCCGCGGGCGCCGCGAACAGCACGACCCGCAGGACCGCGGCCGCCGCGAAGGGCGCGGCCGGGAAGAGGACGGCCAAGAAGCCGGGCGCGGCGCAGGCCGCGGAGCAGACGGGAGCCACGACAATGGTTGCGAAGAAGACTCCTGGCACGGCCACTGCGGCGACGACGGCCGTCCCCAAGGCGCGGTTGTCCGCGGTGGAGCCCGGCGAGCTGGCCGTACGCCCCGGCGAGGACCCCTGGACGCCGGAGGAGGTCGAGGAGGCCCGTGCCGAGCTGCTCTCCGAGGCGGAGCGGCTGCGGGCCGAGATCCACTCGTCCGAGGAGTCGCTGGTGGGCCTGATGCGGGACTCCGGGGACGGCGCGGGCGACGACCAGGCGGACACCGGCACCAAGAACATCACGCGGGAGCACGAGATGGCGCTGGCCGCCAACGCGCGAGAGATGCTGGTGCAGACCGAGCGGGCCCTGCAACGGCTGGACACGGGCACGTACGGCCTGTGCGAGATCTGCGGCAATCCCATCGGCAAGGCCCGTATGCAGGCCTTTCCGCGGGCCACCCTGTGCGTGGAGTGCAAGCAGAAGCAGGAGCGCCGGTCCTGACCGGCGTCGGGTGACGCGTCGTACGCCTCCTGCGCACCGTGCTCCTACGAGGTGTGCCGTACCCTCGTGCTCAGTCAGGCACCTAGGTTGAGGGACTCACGTGGCAGAGGCGGAGCGGATCATCGGTACGCCGGACATTCCGGACGTGGCGCGGGCCGGGCGGGACGAGTCCGGCGAGCGCGCGGCGGCGGGCGAGAACTCGGGTCCCGAGGGGGCCGCGGCCCCGGCCGGCGGGTCCGACACCGAGGGGACGGCAGGGTCCCAGGCGGTGGGGCCGGAGGCGGCACAGGCCTCCGGCGAGCGCCCCCGGGGCAAGCGGCGCATCGCCGTGCTGTTCGGGGTGGCCGCGTTCGCCTACCTCCTCGACCTGGTCAGCAAGCTGCTCGTGGTGGCCAAGCTCGAACACCACGCCCCGATCGAGATCATCGGTGACTGGCTGAAGTTCGAGGCCGTCCGCAACGCGGGTGCCGCCTTCGGGTTCGGCGAGGCCTTCACCGTGATCTTCACGGTGATCGCGGCGGCGGTGATCGTGGTGATCGCCCGGCTCGCCCGCAAGCTGTACAGCCTGCCGTGGGCGATCGCCCTCGGTCTGCTGCTCGGCGGCGCGCTCGGCAACCTCACCGACCGGATCTTCCGTTCGCCGGGCGTCTTCGAGGGGGCGGTCGTCGACTTCGTCGCGCCCAAGCACTTCGCCGTCTTCAACCTCGCGGACTCGGCGATCGTGTGCGGCGGAATCCTGATCGTGCTGCTGTCCTTCCGCGGTCTCGATCCGGACGGGACCGTCCACAAGGACTGAGCACGCGTTCGGGACTGTCGCACCCGTCCGGCATACTCGACGGGTGAGCACGATTCCCGATATCCGTACCCTGCCCGTGCCCGACGGCCTGGAGGGCGAGCGTGTCGACGCCGCCATCTCCCGCATGTTCGGCTTCTCCCGTACCAAGGCCGCGGAGCTCGCGACGGCGGGGAAGGTCTCGGTCGACGGCTCGGTGGTCGGCAAGTCCGAGCGCGTGCACGGCGGGGCCTGGCTGGAGGTCGAGATGCCACAGGCGCCCGCGCCGGTGCAGATCGTCGCCGAGCCGGTCGAGGGCATGGAGATCGTGCACGACGACGACGACGTGGTCGTGATCGTCAAGCCGGTCGGGGTCGCCGCGCACCCGAGCCCCGGCTGGACCGGTCCGACGGTCATCGGCGGGCTGGCGGCCGCGGGGTACCGCATCTCGACCTCCGGCGCCGCCGAGCGCCAGGGCATCGTGCACCGCCTCGACGTCGGCACGTCCGGCCTGATGGTGGTCGCCAAGTCGGAGTACGCGTACACGTCGCTCAAGCGCCAGTTCAAGGAGCGCACGGTCGACAAGCGCTACCACACGCTGGTCCAGGGGCACCCGGACCCGACCAGCGGCACCATCGACGCGCCCATCGGCCGTCACCCGAACCACGACTACAAGTGGGCGGTCACGGCCGAGGGCAAGCCGTCCGTCACCCACTACGACCTCATCGAGGCGTTCCGCGCGGCCTCCCTGCTCGACGTGAAGCTGGAGACCGGGCGCACCCACCAGATCCGCGTCCACATGTCCGCCCACCGTCATCCGTGCGTGGGCGACCTGACGTACGGCGCCGACCCGACGCTCGCCAAGCGACTGCGGCTGACCCGTCAGTGGCTGCACGCCGTGCGGCTGGGCTTCGAGCACCCCGGCGACGGCCAGTGGGTCGAGTTCGGCTGCGACTACCCCGAGGACCTCCAGCTCGCCCTGGACCAGGTGCGCGAGGAGACCTACGCATGAGTCTGTCGGTCGTCTCCTACGACGTGCGGGTGGCCGAGGACGCCGCCGACCGTGAGGCCTGCTTCACGGTGCGCAAGGAGGTCTTCGTCCGCGAGCAGGGCGTGCCCGAGGACATCGAGTACGACGCCTACGACGCCGTCGCGGTGCATGTGCTGGCGATCCGGGCGGACGGGGTGACGCTCGGCACCGGGCGGCTGCTGTACGGCGAGGAGGCCGCGGCGAAGACCGGCGGCGACCTGTCGGTGGGGTCGCTGGGGCGGCTCGCCGTCGCCCAGGCGGCGCGCGGACTGGGCGTCGGGGCCGCACTGGTGCGGGGCATCGAGGAGGCCGCACGCGCACGCGGTCTGGCGGCGGTGGACCTGCACGCGCAGACGCACGCGCTGGGCTTCTACGAGCGGCTGGGGTACGCGGCGTACGGCCCGGAGTTCCCCGACGCCGGCATCCCGCACCGGGCGATGCGGCGCGCCCTGTAGCCGAAGGCGGCGAACGGGCCGGTGGCAGGGGCGCATGGCAGGCTGAGGGTCTGCTGTGTGAACGTCGACTCCCGGAGCGCTGACCGTGGATCAGTTGGCCCTGCTGTTCGTGCTGCTGCTCGGGGCCGTGGTGAGCGTTCCCGTCGGGGACCGGTTCGGACTGCCGGCCCCGGTGCTGATGACGCTCGTCGGGATCGTCCTCGCGGTGCTGCCCTTCGTACCGAATGTCGACATCCAGCCCGATCTGATCCTGCCCGCGCTGCTGCCGCCGCTTTTGTACGCGGCGGTGCGGCGGACCTCGTGGCGGCAGTTCGCGGCCAACAAGCGGCCGATCTTCCTGCTGGCCGTGGCACTGGTGTTCGTCACCACCGTGTGTGTCGCGGCCGTCGCCCACTCGATCGTTCCGGGGCTGCCGGTCGCCGCCGCGGTGGCGCTGGGCGCGCTGATCGCCCCGCCCGACCCCGTGGCCGCGACCGCGGTCGCCGGACAGCTGGGGCTGCCGCGCCGGCTGGTGTCGATCCTGGAGGGCGAGGGCCTGTTCAACGACGTCACGGCCATCGTGCTCTACCACGTGGCGATCGCCGCCGTCGTCAGCGGGACCTTCTCCCCGTGGAAGGCCGGGCTCGACCTGGTGCTGTCCGCGGTCGTCGCGGTCGCCGTGGGGCTCGTGCTCGGCTGGGTCGCCAACCGGCTGATGGACCTGCTGGAGGACCCGACCCTCCAGATCGGACTGACGCTGCTGGTGCCGTACGCCTCGTACGTGCTCGCGGAGGAGCTGCACGGGTCCGGGGTGCTGGCCGTGCTCACCGTCGCGCTCTTCATCTCCGAGTACGCGGCCGACCCCGACGACGTGCTGACCCGGCTCGCCGGGCACACCTTCTGGGACATCGTCGACACCCTCGTCACGGGGGTCGCCTTCGGGCTCATCGGCCTCGAACTGCACAACGCGATCCGTACGGCGGTCGGGCGGTGGGGCGAGCTGCTGGGCTGGGCCGCGGCCGTCGTGGCCGTGGTGGTGCTGGTGCGTCTGGTGTACCTGCTGCCCGCCACCTGGCTGACCAAGCGGCTGCACGCCAAGCGGGACTACGACGAGGAGATCCCGATGAGCTGGCGGGAGACGGTCGTCATGTGGTGGGCGGGGATGCGCGGGGTGGCCTCGGTCGCGCTGGCGCTGGCCGTGCCGCTGCGCACCGAGGACGGGTCGCCGTTCCCCGACCGGGACGAGATCGTGTTCATCGCGTTCGGGGTGATCATGGCGACGCTGGTGCTCCAGGGGCTGACGCTGCCGTGGCTGGTGAGACGGCTCGGGGTGCGGGCCGACACGGACCGGGAGAAGGAGTTCGAACGGGATCTGGCGGTCCGCGCGGCGAAGGCGGCGAAGCGGCGGCTGCGGGAGATCGAGGAGGTCGAGGAGCTGCCGGAGGAGCTGTCCGAGCAGATGCTGCGGCGAGCGTTCGACATCGGGGTGCGGATCAGCCCGGACCTGGGCGAGGAGGAACGCCGCGAGGCGCACCTGCAACGGGCGCGCCGGCTCAAGCGGGTGCGCCGGATCCAGGGCGAGATGCTGAGCGCGGCGCGGCACGAGGTGCTGGCGGCCCGCAGCGAGCCGGGCGCGGACCCGGAGGTGGTGGACCGGGTCCTGCGCCACTTGGACGTACGCAGCCTCCGCTGAACCCGCCCGGCCCGTGCCGGGGGCTGTCCGGCGCTCGCCGCCCGGCCCCCGGCGCCGGAACCGTCCGGCGTCAGCCGACGCCTGTCAGCCGACGCCTGTCAGGCGTGGCCTGTCCGGGGTGGCTCGGGGGTGTGCCGGAGCCCTCCGGCTCGGGACGCACCGTCGTGGGACGGGTGGTCGCGGGGATCGGTGCCGGAGCCGTCGGTGCGCGGGGCGCCGGCGTGGGGCTCCCCGTCGACGGGCTCCCCGTCCGCGGGGCGGCGGCTCGGCGGCAGCTTCGCGTCCGCCGTGTTGACCCGCGGCAGCGCGTACGGATGCTCCGCGCACAGCCAGCGGATCATCTCCTCGCGGACCGTGACCCGTACCGTCCAGATGTCGCTCGCGTCCTTCGCCGTGACCAGGGCGCGCACCTGGAGGGTGTTCGGGGTCGCGTCGGTGACCGCGACGCCGTAGTCGCGGCCGTCCCAGGCCGGGCACTCCCGCAGGATGTCGCGCAGCCGCTCGCGCATCGCCTCGACCGGCGCCGTGTGGTCGAGGTGCCAGTAGACGATGCCGGTCATCTGCGGGGTGCCGCGCGACCAGTTCTCGAACGGCTTGGACGTGAAGTACGACACCGGCATGGTGATCCGGCGCTCGTCCCAGGTCCGTACGGTCAGGAAGGTGAGCGTGATCTCGTCGACCGTGCCCCACTCGCCGTCCACCACGACCGTGTCGCCGATGCGCACCATGTCGCCGAAGGCGATCTGGAGTCCGGCGAACAGGTTGCTGAGGGTGGACTGGGCGGCCACACCGGCGACGATGCCGAGGATGCCGGCCGAGGCCAGCAGCGAGGCGCCGGCCGCGCGCATCGCCGGGAAGGTCAGCAGCATCGAGGCGGCGGCGACCACGCCGACGACCGCCGCCACCACGCGCATGATCAGCTCGACCTGGGTGCGGACCCGGCGCACCCGGGCGGGATCGCTCTGGGCGCGGGCGTAGCGGCTGTACGAGGTCTCGACGATCGCGGCCGCGATCCGGATGATCAGCCAGGCCGTGGACCCGATGAGCACCAGGGTCAGCGTCCGGCCGATCCCGACGCGGTGCTCCTCGAGCAGTTTCGCCGCGTCGTACGACCCTCTCAGCAGGGCAGCGCAGAGCACGAGTTGGTAGGGGACACGGCCGCGGCGCAGCAGACCCCACAGCGGGGTCTCACCGTGCCGTTCGTCGGCCTTGCGCAGCAGCCGGTCCGTGGCCCAGCCCAGGGCCAGGGTGAGGAGGACCGAGCCACCGATCACGATCAACGGGCGGAGTACGTTCTCCATGCCTTCGAACCTAACCGGGCCCGGGGGGCCATGAACATGTGTGTTCCGGGTCTTCCCGGGTACGCGTGCGCGAGTCCCGGCGGTCCCGGCTGGCACCATGGCCTCATGAACATCATGCTCTTTCACTCGACCTACGGGCCGCGCCCCGCGGTGGCCGCGGCGGCGGACCGGCTGCGCGCGGCCGGGCACGAGGTGTGGACGCCGGATCTCTTCGACGGACGCACCTTCGACACGGCCGAGGAGAGCATGGCCTTCGGCGAGGAGCTCGGCAAGGACGAGCTGCTGAAGCGGGCCGTGCTCGCCGCCGCGCCGTACTCCGAGCGCGGGCTCGTCTACGCGGGCTTCTCGCTCGGCGCCTCCATCGCGCAGACGCTGGCCCTCGGCGACGAGAAGGCGCGCGGGCTGCTGCTTCTGCACGGCACGTCGGACATCGCGCCCAACGCGCACGTGGACGCTCTGCCGGTGCAGTTGCACGTGGCCGAGCCGGACCCGTTCGAGACGGACGACTGGCTGAGCGCCTGGTACCTCGGGATGCGCCGGGCCGGCGCCGACGTCGAGGTGTACCGGTACACCGGGGCGGGTCACCTCTACACCGACCCCGAGCTGCCGGACTACGACGAGGAGGCCGCCGAGGCCACCTGGCGGGTGGCACTCGGCTTCCTCACGACGCTCCCGGGCCTGTCGACGCCCTAGACGGGGTCGTACGTCCGCTCGACCTTCTGCGTGCCGGTGCGCGTGCGGTACGAACGGGTCCACGACGACGTCGCGTTCGGGTTCGTGCGGTCGGACACGACGTAGTAGTCCATCTGCGCGCGGTCGGCGGTGATGTCCAGGACGCCGTAGCCGTGCCGGTCGGTGTCGACCCAGTGGACGTGCCGGTTGGCGGCGCGGATGACCGGCGAGGCGACCGCGGAGACGGTGCCCTCGGGGACCTTCACGATGTCGTCGAGGTTGTCGGAGGTCACCGAGGTGACGACGAACTCCGTGGCGGCGGACGCGGACAGCGGGTAGGTGCCGGCGTCCACCGGCACGTCGTTGGCCCACGCCATGTGGATGTCGCCGGTGAGGAAGACCGTGTTGCGGATCGCGTTCGTCCGCAGATGGGCCAGCAGTTCGCGACGGTCGTCGGTGTAGCCGTCCCACTGGTCGGTGTTGAGGGCGATGCCCTCCGCGGGCAGGCCCAGCAGCTTGGCCAGCGGCTTGAACAGGTCCGCGGAGAGCGAGCCGACCGCGAAGGGCGAGATCATCACCGAGTTGCCGACCAGCCGCCAGGCGGTGTCGGACGCCTTCAGGCCCGCCTTCAGCCAGTCGAGCTGGGCGCGCCCGGTGATCGTACGGTCCGGGTCGTCCACCGAACCGCTGGCCGTGGACGCCTGCTGGGAGCGGAAGGACCGCAGGTCGAGCAGGGAGAGGTCGGCGAGCTTGCCGAAGCGCAGCCGGCGGTAGGTCGTGCCCGCCAGCGCCGGGCGGACCGGCATCCACTCGAAGTAGGCCTGCCGGGCGGCCGCCTGACGTGCCGCCCAGGTGCCCTCGGCGCCCTCGGTGTGGTTCTCGGCGCCGCCCGACCAGGCGTCGTTGGCGAACTCGTGGTCGTCCCAGATCGCGACGACCGGCGCCTTGTGGTGCAGGGCCTGGAGGTCCGGGTCGGTCTTGTACTTGCCGTGCCGGGTGCGGTAGTCGGCGAGGGTGAGGATCTCGTGCGTGGGCGAGGTCTGCCGTACGACGGTCCCGCGCGTGCCGTACTCGCCGGTGCCGTACTCGTAGATGTAGTCGCCGAGGTGCAGCCAGGCGTCGAGGTCGCCGCGCGCCGCGAGGTGGCGGTACGAGGCGAAGTAGCCCGCCTCCCAGTTGGCGCAGGAGACCACGCCGAAGCGCAGGCCCGGGACCGCGGCGTCGGCGGCCGGGGCGGTGCGGGTGCGGGCCACAGGGGAGTCGGTGCCGCCGGCCGAGAACCGGAACCAGTAGTCGGTGGCGGGTTCCAGGCCGCGGATGTCGGCCTTGACGGTGTGGTCGGAGGCGGCGGTCGCGGTCAGGGAGCCCTTGGCGACGATGTTCGTCAGCGCCCTGTCCTTGGCCACGGTCCAGCCGACCTCGGTGTCCGGGCCCAGCCCGGAGCCGGGTATCGCCTCGGCGGTCGGCGTCACGCGCGTCCACAGCAGGACGCCGTCGGGCAGCGGGTCGCCGGAGGCGACGCCGTGCAGGAAGGCGGGGGCCTCGTCGGCGGCGCGAGCGGGCAGCGCCGCGGCGAGCGGGCCGGCCAGGGCGGCGGCGGCCGCCGCGGCCTTGACGACCGTGCGGCGGCGGGGCGTAAGGGAGTTGACGCCCTCGGAAGATCTGTATCGACTGGTCACGACCGATCAGGTTACTGATCGGTATGGACGAGAGCGGGCGAACTCGCAAAAGTTCGCCCGCTCTTCGCGTGCCGGTCGGATCGGACCCCGGGAGAAGGGGTCCGCGGGACGGATCAGGCCTTGAGGGCCGCGTCGATCGCCGTGTTGAAGTCGGCCACCGTCATCGGGGTGTTCTGGCCGTCCGAGCCCGTCAGCTTCTTGCCGTCCATGACCAGGCTCGGCGTGCCGTTGACGCCGTCCTTGTTGGTGTTGAAGGTGTTCGACATGGCCATCGCCCACGCGTCGTAGGTGCCGTTCTTGACGGCGTTCTGGAACGTGGTGTTGCCCTTCAGCGCGGAGACCGTGTCCGCCACCTTGATCAGGTAGTCGTCGCTCTTGAACTTGTCGTCGGACTCGTCGGGGTGGTACTTCGCCGAGTAGAGCGCCGTCTTGTACTCGAGGAACGCCTCGGGGCTCACGTTCAGCGCGGCGCCCAGGGCGCTCAGCGCGTTCTTGGAGCCCTCGCCGCGGGAGCCGATCTTCACCTTGCCGTCGCCGTCGGTGTCACCGTCGAGGAAGGTGCCGCCGATGTACTCGATCTTGAACTTGCCGTCGTCGTAGTCCTTCTTGACGGTCGAGCCGACGGTCTGCTCGAACTGGGCGCAGACCGGGCAGCGCGGGTCCTCGTACAGCTTCAGCGTCTTGGTCGCCTTGCTGTCGCCGAGGACCACGGTCGTGCCGTTCGTGCCCGTGGTGTTGGCCGGTGCGACGACCTTCTCGTCCAGCACGGCCTCCCAGTGGCCGGGCTTGTTGGCCTGGACGACGGCGTAACCTATGCCGCCCGCCGCGGCCAGCACGCCGACGACCGTGCAGGCCACGATGACCTGCCGCTTGATCTTGGCCTTCTTGGCCTGGCGCTCACGCTCCAGGCGCAGCCGCTCCCGGGCCGCCGTCTTCGCCGCCTGGCTGTTGCGATTGCTCATGCTGATCTCCATGTGGAACGCGCACGTGTCGTACGCGGGATACGTGTGGGGACGGGGTTGTGCTCAGGCGAGAGCGGCCGAGCGAGGCGGTCCACGCCGTCCCAGGGAGTGCGCGAGGAGCAGGCCGCGGACGGCGGCCGTACGACGGACCGGGCGCGGCGGGCGGCCGAGGGCCGGGGCGCGCCGCACGGTCACCGCGGCGGTGGCCAGCAGCAGCGGCCGGAACGTGGTCGCGGCCGTGGCCCGCAGCAGCTGCTCCAGGGCCCGTTCGCCGCGGCACAGCCAGGCGGTCGCGAGCAGGCCGACGACGACGTGCGTGCAGAGCAGCAGCCAGGCCGTGGCCGGGTCGGCGTGGGCGAGCAGCGCCGCCGCCCGGTCGGTGTCCGCGCCGGTCACGCCCGCCAGCGGGGTGCCGAGGTCGGAGCCGCCGCACAGCACGTCGAGGCCGACCGAGCGCAGCGGCCCGGCGACCGGGCCGCCCGCGCGGCCGTAGCAGACGTGCTGGCCGGTGGTGAAGACGGTGTCGGCGGCCAGCTCCAGCGGGATCAGCAGGGCGGCGATCCGCCCGAAGCCCCGCTCGCGGCCCGCCAGCGCGTACGCCACGAAGAACACGGCGACCGCGACCGCGGCCACCGTGTTCACCGGCAGCGGGACCCGCGACAGCAGCACGTGCGACGCGGTGCCGAGCGTCACGACGACGGCCGTGAACAGCGCCGCGCGCGCGGTTCTGAGGTGGGTCCCGGATATGTCCATGGCGGAGGAGAGTGTGTCATGCGCCGCGGTAAGAGACCCCTAAAGGTCCCCTGTGAGCGGCGGCACGGTCACAGACCCGGGATCCGTCCGTTGCGGAAGAGGTCCACGAAGATCTGGTGGTCGCGCCGTGCGCGGGCGCCGTAGTCGTGCGCGAAGTCGACCAGCAGACCGGCGAAGCCGTCCTCGTCGGCCGCGATCGCCGCGTCGATGGCCCGCTCCGTGGAGAAGGGCACCAGGGACTCGCCGGACTGGTCGTCCGCCGCGCCGTGCATGGTGGCGGTCGCCCGGCCGAGGTCGGCCACGACCGCGGCGATCTCCTCGGGATCGTCGATGTCGCTCCAGTCGAGGTCGACCGCGTACGGCGAGACCTCGGCGACCAGCTGGCCCGCGCCGTCCAGCTCGGTCCAGCCCAGCCACGGGTCGGCGTGCGCCTGGAGGGCGCGCTGGGAGATCACCGTGCGGTGGCCCTCGTGCTGGAAGTAGTCGCGGATCGCCGGGTCCGTGATGTGCCGGGAGACGGCCGGGGTCTGGGCCTGCTTGATGTAGATCACGACATCGTTCTCCAGGGCGTCGCTGTTGCCCTCCAGAAGGATGTTGTACGACGGCAGACCGGCCGAGCCGATGCCGATGCCGCGGCGGCCGACGACGTCCTTGACGCGGTAGGAGTCGGGGCGGGCCAGCGAGGACTCCGGCAGGGTCTCCAGATAGCCGTCGAAGGCCGCGAGCACCTTGTAGCGGGTGGCGGCGTCCAGCTCGATGGAGCCGCCGCCCGGCGCGAAGCGGCGCTCGAAGTCACGGATCTCGGTCATCGAGTCCAGCAGCTCGAAGCGGGTCAGCGAGCGGGCGTCGCGCAGCGCGTCCAGCAGCGGGCCCTGGGCGGTGTCCAGGGTGAACGGCGGCACCTCGTCGCGCTTGGCGCCGGTCGCCAGGGCGTGGATGCGCTCGCGGTACGCGCCCGCGTACACCTCCACCAGTTCGGTGATCTGGTCGTCGCTGAGCGCCTTCGCGTACCCGATGAGCGCCACGGAGGCGGCGAACCGCTTGATGTCCCAGGTGAAGGGGCCGACGTAGGCCTCGTCGAAGTCGTTGACGTTGAAGATCAGCCGGCCGTTGGCGTCCATGTACGTGCCGAAGTTCTCCGCGTGCAGATCGCCGTGGATCCACACGCGCGAGGTGCGCTCGTCCAGGTACGGGCCGCCGCGCCGCTCGCCGGCGAGGTCGTGGTAGAAGAGGCTCGCCGTGCCGCGATAGAACGCGAAGGCCGAGGCCGCCATCTTCCGGAACTTCACGCGGAACGCGGCCGGGTCGGCGGCCAGGAGCCGGCCGAAGGCGGTGTCGAAGACGGCGAGGATCTCCTCGCCGCGTTGCTCGGCGCTGAGCTGCGGGACCGACATCGCTGGGTGCCTCCTGGTGCAGGTGATGCCTGACGTGTGGGACGGATCTCATCGCACGCGGGGCGCGGACCGTCCGCCCTGCCCAACGCGCGAGGGAACACGGGAGTGCCCGGGTTCCTCCGCCTGAAGGTACGCGCGGGAACCCGTCGGGTGTCAGTGTCGAGGCATAGACTTCGACGCTGTCCCCCAGACTGTCCGCAGCCTGTCGGACCCCCGTCCCTGTTTGTTCGCCCTGGAGGCCGCAGCCGTGTCAAAGCCGCCGTTCACGCACCTGCACGTCCACACCCAGTACTCGCTGCTGGACGGTGCCGCGCGGCTCAAGGACATGTTCGACGCGTGCAACGAGATGGGCATGACGCACATCGCCATGTCCGACCACGGCAACCTCCACGGGGCGTACGACTTCTTCCACAGCGCGAAGAAGGCCGGGGTCACCCCGATCATCGGCATCGAGGCGTATGTGGCGCCCGAGTCCCGGCGCAACAAGCGCAAGATCCAGTGGGGCCAGCCGCACCAGAAGCGCGACGACGTCTCCGGTTCGGGCGGTTACACGCACAAGACGATCTGGGCGGCGAACGCCACCGGTCTGCACAACCTCTTCCGGCTGTCCTCCGACGCCTACGCCGAGGGCTGGCTCCAGAAGTGGCCCCGGATGGACAAGGAGACCATCGCCCAGTGGTCCGAGGGGCTGATCGCCTCCACCGGCTGCCCCTCCGGCGAGCTCCAGACCCGGCTGCGCCTGGGCCAGTTCGACGAGGCGCTGAAGGCGGCCGCCGACTACCAGGACATCTTCGGCAAGGACCGCTACTTCCTGGAGCTGATGGACCACGGCATCGAGATCGAGCACCGGGTCCGCGACGGCCTCCTGGAGATCGGCAAGAAGCTCGGCATCCCGCCGCTGGTCACCAACGACTCGCACTACACCTACGCGCACGAGGCGACCGCCCACGACGCGCTGCTGTGCATCCAGACCGGCAAGAACCTCTCCGACCCGGACCGCTTCAAGTTCGACGGCACCGGTTACTACCTGAAGTCCACGGACGAGATGTACGCCATCGACTCCTCGGACGCCTGGCAGGAGGGCTGCCGCAACACCCTCCTGGTCGCCGAGCAGATCGACACCTCCGGCATGTTCGAGGCGAAGAACCTCATGCCGAAGTTCGACATCCCCGACGGCTACACCGAGGTCACCTGGTTCCAGGCCGAGACCATGCGCGGCATGGAGCGCCGCTTCCCCGGCGGCATCCCGGAAGACCGGATGAAGCAGGTCGAGTACGAGATGGACACCATCATCTCGATGGGCTTCCCGGGCTACTTCCTCGTGGTCGCCGACTTCATCATGTGGGCCAAGAAGCAGGGCATCGCGGTCGGCCCCGGCCGTGGTTCCGCGGCCGGTTCGATCGTCGCGTACGCCATGGGCATCACCGACCTCGACCCGATCCCGCACGGCCTGATCTTCGAGCGGTTCCTCAACCCCGAGCGCATCTCGATGCCCGACGTCGACATCGACTTCGACGAGCGTCGGCGCGTCGAGGTGATCCGGTACGTGACGGAGAAGTACGGCTCCGACAAGGTCGCCATGATCGGCACCTACGGCAAGATCAAGGCCAAGAACGCGATCAAGGACTCCGCGCGCGTGCTGGGCTACCCGTACGCGATGGGCGACCGCCTCACCAAGGCGATGCCCGCCGACGTCCTCGGCAAGGGCATCGACCTCAACGGCATCACCGACCCCTCGCACCCGCGCTACAGCGAGGCGGGCGAGATCCGCGGGATGTACGAGAACGAGCCGGACGTCAAGAAGGTCATCGACACCGCCAAGGGCGTCGAGGGCCTGGTCCGGCAGATGGGCGTGCACGCGGCCGGCGTGATCATGTCCAGCGAGCCGATCGTCGACCACGCCCCGATCTGGGTGCGGCACACCGACGGCGTGACCATCACCCAGTGGGACTACCCGCAGTGCGAGTCGCTCGGCCTGCTGAAGATGGACTTCCTGGGCCTGCGCAACCTCACGATCATGGACGACGCCGTCAAGATGGTGAAGTCCAACAAGGGCATCGACCTCGACCTGCTGGCCCTGCCGCTGGACGACCCGAAGACCTTCGAACTGCTCCAGCGCGGCGAGACCCTCGGCGTCTTCCAGTTCGACGGCGGCCCCATGCGCTCGCTGCTGCGCCTGATGAAGCCCGACAACTTCGAGGACATCTCCGCCGTCTCCGCGCTCTACCGTCCCGGCCCGATGGGCATGGACTCGCACACCAACTACGCGCTGCGCAAGAACAAGCTCCAGGAGATCACCCCGATCCACAAGGAGCTGGAGGAGCCCCTCGAAGAGGTCCTCGCGGTCACCTACGGCCTGATCGTCTACCAGGAGCAGGTGCAGAAGGCCGCCCAGATCATCGCCGGGTACTCGCTCGGCGAGGCCGACATCCTGCGCCGCGTGATGGGCAAGAAGAAGCCCGAGGAACTGGCGAAGAACTTCACCATCTTCCAGGCCGGCGCCCAGAAGAACGGCTACAGCGACCAGGCCATCCAGGCCCTGTGGGACGTGCTGGTCCCGTTCGCCGGCTACGCCTTCAACAAGGCGCACTCGGCCGCGTACGGACTGGTGTCGTACTGGACCGCCTACCTCAAGGCGAACCACCCCGCCGAGTACATGGCCGGACTGCTGACCTCGGTCAAGGACGACAAGGACAAGTCGGCCGTCTACCTCAACGAGTGCCGGCGCATGGGCATCAAGGTGCTCCCGCCGAACGTCAACGAGTCGGTGCACAACTTCGCCGCGCAGGGCGACGACGTGATCCTCTTCGGCCTGGAGGCCGTGCGCAACGTCGGCACCAACGTGGTCGAGTCGATCATCAGGAGCCGCAAGGCCAAGGGCAGGTACGCCTCCTTCCCCGACTACCTCGACAAGGTCGAGGCGGTCGCGTGCAACAAGCGCACCACGGAGTCGCTGATCAAGGCGGGCGCCTTCGACACCATGGGGCACACCCGCAAGGGCCTCACCGCGCAGTACGAGCCGATGATCGACAACGTGGTCGCGGTCAAGCGCAAGGAGGCCGAGGGGCAGTTCGACCTGTTCGGCGGGATGGGCGAGGACGACACCAGCGAGCCGGGCTTCGGACTGGACGTCGAGTTCACCACCGACGAGTGGGACAAGACGTATCTGCTCGCCCAGGAGCGGGAGATGCTCGGCCTGTACGTCTCCGACCACCCGCTGTTCGGACTGGAGCACGTGCTGTCCGACAAGGCCGACGCGGGCATCGCCCAGCTCACCGGCGGCGAGCACGCGGACGGCGCGGTCGTCACCATCGGCGGCATCATCTCGGGCCTCCAGCGCAAGATGACCAAGCAGGGCAACGCCTGGGCCATCGCCACCGTGGAGGACCTCGCGGGCTCCATCGAGTGCATGTTCTTCCCGGCCACCTACCAGCTGGTGTCGACCCAACTCGTCGAGGACGCCGTCGTGTTCGTCAAGGGCCGGCTCGACAAGCGCGAGGACGTCCCCCGGCTGGTCGCGATGGAGCTCCAGGTCCCCGACCTGTCCAACGCGGGCACCAACGCGCCGGTGATCCTCACCATCCCGGCCACCCGGGTCACCCCGCCGATGGTCAGCAGGCTCGGCGAGATCCTCAGCCACCACAAGGGCGACAGCGAGGTCCGCATCAAGCTCCAGGGACCGACCAGGACCACGGTGCTGCGCCTCGACCGGCACCGGGTGAAGCCGGACCCGGCCCTGTTCGGCGATCTGAAGGTGCTGCTCGGCCCGGCCTGTCTGGCCGGCTGAGCGGACGTCCCGCTTCCCACGTCCGCCTTCCCACGTCCGCCTTCCCACGTCCGACGAACGAGGGGCGCATCCGTGCATGGATGCGCCCCTCGGTGTCGTGCCCGGGCCTCAGCGGCCCGATGGGCTCAACAGCCCTTTATGAAGATGTCAGTTGTGGCCGAATCGCTTCTGCTTGCCCTTGTGCGCCATGTCGCCGGGGGTGATCTGCTGCGAGGCCCGTTGTTCGGACTGCGCCTCGATCGACGACTTCTGCGCGGCCTGCTGACTGCGTTCGGTCTGCGGCTGCTTTCGCTCACGGTTCTTGTTCTTGGCCATGGTGCTCTGCCTCCTGAGGGGGATCTAGGGGCCAGGGCCGGGACCAGATTCACATAAGCTGACATCGGGCGCATTTTGGATAATTACCGTGTGTGACGCGGGTGGTCGGAGAGCGACGGCGAGCCACGATGTCCCGAAACGCCACGCCGAAGATCGAGTTCGAGCCGTTAACCTCCGCGTGGTCGGGCAGACTCGAAGGAAGCCTGAAGCAAACCTCCCGGGAAGAGGGTGAGTCGCGTGGATCGCTGCATCGTCCTGGTGGACGCCGGGTATCTCCTGGGGGCCGCGGCCAGTCTGCTCGCCGGCGAACCCTCGCGATCCCGGATCACCGTCGACCACGCCGCCCTCATCCAGGGGCTGCGCGAGCGCGCCGAGTCCGACACGGAACGGCAGCTGCTGCGCATCTACTGGTTCGACGGCGCCCCCGACCGCGTCCCCCAGCCCGAACATCGCAGACTGCGGGTGATGCCCCGGGTCACGGTCCGGCTGGGCGCGCTGACCCGCAGCGACGGCCGCTGGGCCCAGAAGGGCGTGGACGCCGCGATGCACGCCGAACTCACCGAGCTGGCCCGAAACCGCGCCTGCTCCGACATCGTCCTCGTCACCGGCGACGGCGACCTGCTGCCGGGCATGATGGCCGCCAAGGAGCACGGCGTCGCCGTCCACCTGTGGGCCGTGCAGGCCGCCGACGGCGACTACAACCAGTCCGAGGACCTGGTCGCCGAGGCCGACGAACGCCGCGTCCTGGACCGCGCCTGGATCACCAAGGCCGTCCGCGCCAAGGACCTCGGCGGCGTCTGCGCGCCGCCGCCCGTGCCGCGGCCCGAGATCGCCGCGATCCTCTCCGCGCCGCTGCCCGACTCCGGTCTCACGGCGGCGTCCGAGCAGTCGGCCGAGGCCCCGGAGCACGCGGCGGCCGCCGGGCAGAACGGCGCCCAGGAACCGGCGGCCACGCCCAAGGGCGTCCCCACCCCCAAGGACCTGGCCGCCCTGCGCGCCCCCGGGGCGCACGCCGTGCAGCACCCCGCGACCGCCACCCTGCGCTGGTCCTCCGACAAGGGCTGGGTCGACCGCCCCGGCGGCACCGCCGCCGAACCCCCCGAGGTCGCCTCGATGCCGACGCTCGCCCAGCTGACGACGGCCGAGCAGCGCTGGGCCGACCGCGAGGAGGACATCACCACCGTCGGCGGGGACCCCTACGAGGTGGGGCAGGTCTTCGCCCGCCGCTGGATGGAGCGCCTCGGCGACCAGGGCGGCCACCGGCAGAAGCTGTCCGGGATGTACCCGCGCATCCCGCACCGCATCGACGGCGAGCTGCTGCGCTACGCGGCCCGGTTCGGACTGCTGGCCCACAAGGACGACCAGATCGACGAGCACGACCGGTACGCCATCCGGGCGGGTTTCTGGCGGGAGATCGACGTCCGCACCGGCGCGGAGCACGCCCCGGCCGGGGAGTGAACCGGGGCCGCGGAAGCCGCCCCGAGCGCCGGTCGGCGTCCCGGACCCCGTAGTCTCGTCCCTTGTGAGTACGCGCGCGACACCGGACCTTCCAGACAGTGGTGGGGTCGTGTGCGCCGCGCGCGGGCTGACCAAGAGCTATCCGGCGCTGCGGGGCAGGCGGGGCACGCCCGGCACACCCGAGGTGCGGGCCACCGACGACGTGCACCTGGAGGTGCGCCGCGGTGAGATCTTCGGCCTGCTCGGTCCCAACGGCGCCGGGAAGACCTCGCTCGTACGGCAGCTCACGGGGCTGATGCGGCCCGACGGCGGCACCGTCGAGATCCTCGGCCACGACATCGTGCGCCACCCGGAACGCGCCGCACGGCTGCTGGCCTACCTCGGCCAGGAGTCCACCGCCCTCGACGAGCTCACCGTCTCGCTCGCCGCCGAGACCACCGGACGGCTGCGCGGCCTCGACGCGCGCCGGGCGCGGGCCGAACGCGACGCCGTGCTCGACGAACTCGGGCTCGCGCCGATCGCCGGGCGGCCGCTGAAGAAGCTGTCCGGCGGACAGCGACGGCTCGCCTGCTTCGCCACCGCGCTCGTCGGGGAGCGGCCGCTGCTTGTGCTCGACGAGCCCACCACCGGCATGGACCCGGTGGCCCGGCGGGCCGTGTGGGGCGCCGTCGACCGGCGCCGGGCCGAGCGCGGCACCACCGTCCTGCTGGTCACCCACAACGTCATCGAGGCCGAGACCGTCCTCGACCGGGTCGCCGTCCTCGACAAGGGGCGGGTGATCGCCTGCGACAGCCCGGCCGGGCTCAAGGAGCAGGTCGCGGGCGAGGTACGGGTCGAGCTGGTGTGGCGCGAACGCCCGCCGCTGGAGGTGCCCGAGGTGGCCGCGCTGCGCGACCGGGTCGCGGAGTCCGGGCGCCGCTGGACGCTGCGGCTGGCGCCCGAGGAGGCCCGCGCGGTCGTCGCCACCGTCACCGGCGGGGCCGCCTTCGCCGCCCTGGACGACTTCACCCTCGCCACGCCCAGCCTGGAGGACGTGTACCTGGCGCTGGGCGGCGCCGCACGGCAGGGGCTGGTGAGGGCGTGAGCACACCCACGGCCGCGTCCGTACCGAACGGGGCGAGCACCGCAGTGAACCAGAGTGAAGGGGAGCAACACGACGTGAGTGTCGTACCCGCCGAGGTTCTGCCGGGCGGCGCCCTGGCCGTGCAGGAGGCCGCGCCGCAGGCGGCCGGGCTCGGGCCGCGCGCGCGGCTGTGGCCGGCCCTGGCGGCCGTGTACCGGGCCCAGCTGTCCCGGGCCCGGGTGGCCAGGATCCCGCTGCTGTTCGTGGCCACCTTCCAGTCCGTCGGCATCCTGATCATGATGCGGGGCGTCGTCGACGGCGGCAGCGAGGCCGAGTCCGTGGTGGCCGGCTCGTCGGTCCTCGTCCTCGCCTTCGTCGCGCTGAACCTGCTCGCCCAGTACTTCGGGCAGCTGCGTTCCAGCGGCGGCCTCGACCACTACGCGACCCTCCCGGTGCCGCCGGCCGCGGTCGTGCTCGGCGCGGCGGGCGCCTACGCGTCGTTCACCGTGCCGGGGACCGTGGTCACCGCCGTGTTCGGCTGTGTGCTGTTCGGGCTGCCCATGGGCAACCTGTGGATCCTCGCCGCGGTGATCCCGCTCGCCGGTGCCGCGCTCGCCGGGCTCGGCGCCGCGCTCGGACTGCTCGCGCCGCGGCCCGAGCTGGCCACCGTGCTCGGCCAGCTCGGCATGTCCGCGGCGCTGCTGCTCGGGGTGCTGCCGCCCGAGCGGATGCCCGAGGCCGTCCGGTTCGCCCGGGACCTGCTGCCGTCGACGTACGGCGTGGAGGCCTGCGCGCGGACCTTCTCGGCGCACCCCGACTGGGCCCTCGTACTCGGTGACCTGGCCGTGTGCGCGCTGGTCGGTGTCGTCTCGCTGGCCGTGGCGACCCGGGCGTACCGCCGGGCCGCGGTCCGGTGACGCGCCGCGCGGGCGGGCCTGGCACGATGTCAGGGTGACCGCACCACTGACTCCGCCTCCGCCGCCGCACGAACAGCCCTCGCACGACGCGTGGCCGCCTTCGCCCGGCGGGTACGGCGGGCCGGCTCCCGCGCCGCAGGACGGCCTGTACGGGCAGGACGGTCCCGGCATGCGGGCCGAGGTGATCGAGGCCGTCGTCGTCACGCTGGTGGTCGCGGTGGCCGGTGTGCTGCTCGGGCTGGTGTGGTGGTGGCTGGCGCCGCACGTGCCGCTCGTCGGCGACGTGGCCGACGGCCGCTGGGCCGTCTACCTCAAGGACACCGAGGGCGAGCAGGCGATCGGCGTCGACGGAACGTTCACGCTGCTGGCGCTGGCCTTCGGGGCCGTGAGCGCGCTCGGCGTGTTCCTGTGGCGCAGGCGCGGCGGGGTGCCGCTGGTGGTGGCGCTCGGCGTGGGCGGGCTGCTCGGGGCGCTGCTGGCGTGGCGGGTCGGGGTGTGGCTGGGCCCCACCTCGGACGTGCTCGCGCACGCCAAGGCCGTGGGCAAGGGCGTGACGTTCTCCGCGCCGCTGAAGCTGGGGGCGAAGGGGGCGCTGCTGGCGTGGCCGCTGGCGGGGCTCGTGGTCCACATGGGGCTGATGGGCCTGTTCGGGCCGCGGGATCCCGATCCGTACGCGTATCCGCACCAGCAGCCGTACGGGGAGCCGAAGAAGTAGACCGCGGTGCGGGCGGCGGGTGCGGCAGGGTTTCCCCGCTCCCGTCGCCCTTTGTCGTGGGCGGGGCCTGCGCCCCGCCGTCGCCTGCCGTCACCGGGGCCTGCCGCCCCGGACGCACGCCGTCGGCCTCGAAGCCCCCGCGGGCTTGATGCCCTCGTGGGCTCCATGCCCCCGCGGGGCTTATGCCGGGCGCCTGCCGTGGTTCGAGTGGCCCTTCCTGACGCGCCACTTGCGCTTGCGTGTTCGCTTCGACATGTCCCTCGTACTTAACCGAGGAACCCGCCGCCGTCGAGGGGTTCGGAGCTGTTGCTTGACCGTGCACGAGTGCGTTTTCGTGAGCATGGGTGAGCGGCTGGTGGTGGCATGTGGCGGGTGCCGTGAGTGGGAACGGGGGTTTGCCGGTCGAATGCGTGACCTTTTCGGGCGGGGTTCGTTGGGTGGGGTGACCGGAGT
>NZ_VJZD01000140.1 GCF_009377175.1 Streptomyces adustus | reverse complement strand
CCACTCCCCCCGCGCCCTCCGCCCTCGACACGAGCGAGGCCCACGCCCGGCTGGCCGCGCTGACCGTCGTCGACGTACGCACGCCCGGCGAGTACGCCTCCGGCCACCTGCCCGGCGCCCACAACATCCCGCTGGACCGGATCGGGCACGCCGTCCCCACGCTGCGCGAGGTCCGCGGCGAACTGCTCGTGGTCTGCGCCTCCGGGCAACGCTCCGAGAGCGCCCGCCAGGTCCTGGCCGGGCACGGCGTCCACGCCCTGTCCCTGACCGGCGGCACCCAGGGCTGGGTGCGGGCCGGCCACGAGGTGCACCGCCCGGCGGGCACCCGCACCGGCTGGGCGATGGAACGGCAGGTCCGCCTCACCGCGGGCACCCTGGTGCTGGCCGGGCTGGGCCTCGGACTCCTGCATCCCGCCTGGCAGTTGATCTCCGCGGGCGTGGCGGGCGGGCTGGTGTACTCGGCGCTCACCGACACCTGCGGCATGGCCGCCCTGCTGTCCAAGCTGCCGTACAACCGGCCGCGCGGCCCGGAACTGGAAGCCACCCTGGCCGCGTTGACACAGCGTTGACCGTCGGCGGCTCTCCCGTGCCCCGGACCCGGTCCGGGAGCCGCACGGGCTCCCGCCGCCGTTGCGCAAGTCGGCGGTACAGCAGGGAAGTCCGGCCCGACCGGTGAGGAGCACCGTGACCACCGCACAGACGCAGCCCGGCCCGCCCCCGTGGCGGCTGTTGCTGGGATACGTACGCCCGCACCGCTGGGCCCTGGCGGCCGGGGCCGTGCTGTCCCTGGTCACCGGCGCCACCGGGCTGCTGCTGCCGCTGGTGGCGCGCGGGCTGATCGACGACCTGGCGCACGACCGGGCGATCACCGGGGCGCTGCTGGCGATGGCGGGCCTGGTCGTCACCAACGCGGCGGTGGGCGCGCTGGGTTCGTACGTCCTGCGGCGCACCGCCGAGTCGGTGGTGCTGGGGGCGCGGCGCTCGCTGGCGTCGTATCTGCTGCGGCTGCGGATCCCGGCCGTCGACCGCAGCGAGCCGGGCGATCTGATGGCCCGCGTCACCTCGGACACCACGCTGCTGCGCGAGGTCACCACCGACTCGCTGGTCGGGCTCGGCACCGGCGGGCTCACCCTCGTGGCGACGATCGTGCTGATGGGGCTGGTGGAGCCGGTGCTGCTGGCGGTCACCCTGGCCGTGATCCTCGGCGCGGGCCTGGTGCTGGGGCTGATCGTGCCGCGGATCAACCGGGCCAGCCGGCGCGCGCAGGACGCGGTCGGCGCGATGGGCGCCTCGCTGGAACGGGTGCTGGGCGCGCTGCGCACGGTGAAGGCGTCCGGCGCGGAGCAGCGGGAGGAGCAGACGCTGCACGCGGCGGCCCAGGAGTCCTGGCGGCAGAGCGTGCGGGCCGCCAAGTGGGCGGCGGCGGCAGGCAACACGGCCGGGCTGGCGATGCAGATCGCGTTCATCACGGTGCTCGCGGTGGGCGGGGCGCGGGTGGCGACGGGCGCCGTCGACATCGCCACGCTGGTGGCGTTCCTGCTGTACGTCTTCTATCTGATGTCGCCGATCCAGCAGGTCGTCGGCGCGATCACCCAGTACCAGACGGGGGCCGCGGCCCTCACCCGCATCCAGGAGGCGCTGCGGCTGCCCGCGGAGCCGCCCGCGCGTCCCGCCCCGCTGCCGTCCGCCGACGCCCCGCCCGCGTCGCTGGCGTTCGAGGACGTCCGCTTCCGGTACTCCGACGAACTGCCGTACGTGCACGAGGGGGTGACGTTCGCCGTGCCGGCCCGGGGCATGACGGCGTTCGTCGGCCCGTCGGGCGCGGGCAAGACCACCGTCTTCTCCCTCATCGAGCGGTTCTACGAGCCCGGTTCCGGGGTGATCACCCTGGACGGGCTGGACCTCGCGGAGTGGGAGCTGCCCCGGCTGCGGTCCGCGATCGGCTATGTCGAGCAGGACGCGCCGGTCCTGTCGGGCTCGCTCCGTGACAACCTGCTGCTGGGCAGCCCGGAGGCGGACGACACGGCGCTCGCGCACGTCCTGAAGACGACCCGGCTCGACGGCCTGGTCGCCCGGCTGCCCCAGGGGCTCGACACACTCGTCGGGCACCGCGGCACCCGGCTGTCCGGCGGCGAGCGTCAGCGGGTGGCGATCGCCCGGGCCCTGCTGCGGCGGCCCCGGCTGCTGCTCCTGGACGAGGCCACCTCGCAGCTGGACGCGGTGAACGAGGCGGCGCTGCGCGACACCGTCGCGGACGTAGCCCGGACGACGACCGTCCTCGTCGTGGCGCACCGGCTGTCGACGGTCACGATGGCCGACCGGATCGTGGTCATGGACGCCGGCCGGGTCCGCGCCGTCGGCACCCACCGCGACCTGGTGTCGGCCGACCCGCTGTACGCGGAGCTGGCGGCGACACAGTTCCTCGCGACCGCGGACGACTGATCCCGCGTGACGACCGACCCACATGGTGCAGGGCCACCCCGAGGGGCGGCCCTGTGTCGTACGACGGACGTCACCGTGCGACGGAGGTCACCGTGCGACGGTCGTCACCGTTCGACGGTCGTCACCGTTCGACGGTGATCACCGGCCGGTGCGGGAGGTCACCGGCCGGTGCGGGAGGTCACCGGCCGATGCGGGAGGTCACCGGCCGATGCGGGAGGTCACCGGCCGATGCGGGAGGTCACCGGCCGATGCGGGGGATCACTGGACGGCGGGCAGCAGTCCCGTCACCGGTGCCGCGAGGTCGGTGAGCTGGTGCAGCTGGCCGAGGTCGTTGAGCTTGCTCAGGCCGGACAGCTGGTCGCGGACCCCCGGGACCTTGCCCCGGTACTGCGCGGGGACGTCGCTCGCGGCCAGGGAGTCCAGCACCGCGATCGGGCTCAGCTTGCCGTCGGCCGGGGCGGTCGCCTCGGCGGCGCTCGCGAGCGGGGCGGCGAGACCGGTGACCCCGGCGGCGAGGCAGGCGGCGGCGACGATACGTCGAGTGGAGATCATGCCCGGGCAACGGCCCGGGCGGCGCGGCGGACACGGGCGCGGCCCCGTACTCACCCGTGAGGAGGAGCCTGCCGTCCCGCTTGCCGAGCCCGGCCGGGCGGGAGACGCTCGGAGGTGGGAGTGCCGTGGCCCGTCCGTCCGCCGGACCGCGGTCCTCGTGAGGAGGTCACCATGGGCAGTGCGGCAGGCTCCGCCTTCGACACCGACACCCTGCGTCAGGGCATCGAGGGAACCACGGCGGCTACCCTCCTTCGGCTCTACGCGGACGACGCCGAGATACGCGTCATCGACCGCAACTCCCAGCCGAGCCACCCGAAGATCCTGCGCGGCCGTGACGAGATCGGCGCGATGCTCGACGACGTCTACAGCCGCGACATGACGCACAAGCTGGAGAACTGCGTGATCCAGGGGGACAGCGCGGCCTTCAGCGAGTCCTGCGCGTACCCCGACGGAGTGCGCGTCCTCGCCGAGTCGATGATCACGCTGCGCGACGGCAAGATCAGCGAGCAGATCATGATCCAGGCATGGGACGAGTAGGCGGCAGAGCGGCGAGGGTCCAGGTCACCTCCAGGCTGACCTGGACTTTCACTGCTCGGGCGACGCTGGGGGCAGGCCGGTCTCGGCGGCCGCGACCAGTTTCCGCAGCAGGTCTGCGAGTGTCCGCTGCTCTGCTGCGCTCAGCGCTGCGAGCAGCGCGTGCTCGCCCTCGGCCTCCGACGCCGCGTGCGCTTCGAACGCGGCATGACCGGCCGCGGTGAGCCGGACGCGTACCCGGCGCCGGTCCTCCGACTCGTGTGTGCGGACGATCAGCCCGGCCTCCTCGACGGCCGCGAGCCGCGCCGAGAGCGCGCCCCGGGTCAGCCCGAGCTCGTCGGCCAGCCGCGAGGGGCTGCTCTCGTAGGGCGGCCCGAGCCTGCGCAGCTTCAGCAGGATCTTGAAGTGCCCGTACGGAAGTCCGTCCGCGTCCAGTACCTCACGCCGGGCCTGGGACGCGTGCCGGGCCAGGACCGCCAGCCGGACGAAGATCGCTTCCTTGACCGGGTCCATCCAGGCGAGTTCCTTCGACCACTCCGCCACATGACGGTCGACCGAGTCCTCCATCGTCTGCCTCCCACAGTGATTTTCTTGTGGATAGTTTTTCGAATAACTACCTTCCCTGCCATGACGATTGCCACGAGCACCGCGAGCCTGTCCGTACGGACCGATGAACTGTTGGACGCGGCACACGAGTTGGGACTGGCCGGGCGATGGGACAGGGCGCTGGCGCTGCTTGACGCGGCGACCGCCGACGCACCGGGAATCCGATCCCGAATCGCCCTGACGGCCGCTCATATCGCCCTGGAAAAAGACTGGTTCACCGGGGGCGACAGCGCACGGGAGCGGCTGGCGGTCGCGGAGCGGGAACTGCCCGACGGCGACTGGGACGTGGACTTCGCCCGGCTGCGGCACACCTACCGGCTGCTGCTCCTCGTCGACGGCGCCCCGCGCCTCGGCCCGGCCGGCAAGGACCCCGAGGCGCTCGGGACGCTGCGCCGACAGGCCGAGGCACTGCGCGACCGCGCCCCGGACGAGGGACGCCGCGGCTGGGCGGCCATGTACGCCGGACTCGTCGCGGACAACCACTTCGCGGACCGCGCCGCCGCGCCCGCCTGCTACGTGGCCGCGCTGGACGCCGCGGAGTCGGCCGACGACCCCCTGCTGGCCCGGGAGGCCCTGCGCCACCTCGGCGACCACGACCACGACGACGGCGACGACGGTCTCGCCCTGGAGCGCTGGCGCCGGGCGACCGCACTCGGCGCGGGCGCGGGCGCGGTGCCGGGCACGCTCTCGCAGCAGTTGCTGCTGGCGGTGCTGGCCCGGGACGCCGGGGACCGGGCCGGGGCCGCGGCCCTGGCGGCGGAGGTGGCCCGCTGGGCGGACGCCCTGGGGGCCACCTCGCTCGCGGCGCAGGCCCGGTCCTTCCTGGCCGGAGCCGACCCGACCGCCCCGCCGGACAGGCCCTAGTTCTGCGCTTCAGTTCTGCGCTTTAGTTCTGCGTCCACCGCTGATTGGCGCCGCCGTTGCAGGTCCACAGCACCATCCGGGTGCCGTCGGTGGTGCCCGCACCGTAGGCGTCCAGGCACAGGCCCGCGTTGACGTTGGTGAGGGTGCCGTCGCTGTTGACGTTCCACTTCTGGTTGTTCTGGCCGTTGCAGTCCCAGATGACGACCTTGGTGCCGTCGGTGGTGCCGAGGTTGTAGGCGTCGAGGCACTTGTCGCCGTACAGCACGAGTTCCTTGCGGGAGGTGTACGTCCAGGCCTGGTTGGGGCCGCCGTTGCAGGACCACAGCTCAGCCTGGGTGCCGTTGGTGATCGTGTTGTCGTAGACGTCGAGGCAGCGGCCGGACTGTCCACCGACCAGGAGCGTGCCGTTCGTGCCCGGCAGGGGGTGCACGGTGAGGTCGGCGAGCGTGGGGGCGCCGGAGAAGGCCAGGGTGTTCGAGGCGCCCTTGGACAGGGACACGGCGACGGAGACCGTGCCCTGGGCGGAACCCGTCGGCGGGAACGAGACCGTCGTCGCCGTCTGGCCGTTGACCTGGAGGGTCGCGGTACGGGCGGTGGCGGCGGTGTTGGTGTAGGCGACGTCGACGACGTCCAGGCCGGTGTGCGCGGCGCTCACGCCGGTGAAGCTCGACGTGCCGGTGTAGGTGGCGCCGGCCGCCTCGGTGCCGCCGGTGACGGTGAGCAGCACCGAGCCGCCGGCCGGGACGCTCGCGGTGTACCCGGTGGCGTAACTGCCGAGCCCGGTGCGCGACCACAGGTCGCGTACGGCGGCGGAGGCCGTGGTCAGGCCGAGGTCGGCCCAGCGCACGGTGATGTTCTGTGCGGCGGAGGTGCGGTTGAGCAGCACGACGGCGCGGTTGCCGGTGCCGGCCAGGACCTTGCCGTACACCTGCGCCCCCGTGGTGTCCTCGGCGACTTTGACGCCCTGGAGGCCGCGCGGGTCCTGGTCCACGGCGATGACCTCGGGGTTCTTCAGGACTGCGGCGGTCTCGGAGGTCATCGTCGCCAGGTTGTTGCCGGCCAGCAGGGGTGCGCCGGAGATCGCCCACAGGTTCATGTGGGTGCGGTTCTGGGCAGTGGTGAAGCCGTCCATGCCGACCATCAGCATGTCCGGGTCGTTGTAGTAGCCCGTGTGCTGGGCGCTGGGGTGCAGGGCCTGGTCGAAGTTGGACAGCAGGTTCGACATGGCGGGCCGGTCGCCCCAGTAGATGATGTCGGTGCTGGTCCGGTACATGGGGGCGAGGCCCGGGGCCCAGTTCCAGGGGTTCTGTTCGCCCCAGTTGCACAGGGAGAGGGTGAGCGGGCGGCCCGTCGCGGCGGTGGCCGCGGTGACCGCGGCGCTGATCGACCGGTACGTGCTCGGCGCGTCGAGCCCCTCGGCGTGACCGCCGCACCAGTCGACCTTCACGAAGTCGAAGCCCCAGGTGGAAAACTGGAGCATGTCCTGGGCGTAGTGGCCCTCGCTGCCGCTGCCGGGCGCGGCGGGGCGGCCGGTCGGGTAGTAGTAGCCGCAGCCGTCCTTGCCCGCGTCGGTGTAGATGCCGGCCTTCAGGCCCTTGCTGTGGATGTAGGCGGCGATGGCGCTCATCCCGCCGGGCCACTCCGTCTCGTCGACGGTGATGTTGCCCGCGCTGTCCCGGGTGCCCTGCCACCACCCTTCGTCGATGTTGATGTACTGGTATCCGGCCGCGGGGAGACCGGCCGCGACGAACGCGTCGACCTGCTGTTTGATCACCGCATAGTCGATCTGAGCGGCGAAGCTGTTCCAGGAGGCCCAGCCCATCGGGGCGGCGGCGACGGGGATCTGACGGCTGGTCGCGGCCCGTGCGGGACCGGGCTGGGCGAACAGGAGCGCGGCGGTCGCGGTCAGCGCCAGGACGAGAACCCGTAGGACGGCGTCCCGGCGACGCTGCGCGCGGCCCGTTCGGGGTGGGGGAAACATACGGCTCCTTCAACCGGAGACATCCCGACGGATTCGAGATATCGAACAAGGATCGGCTTTCCGAACACTTCGCGGCGCCGAACGTAGAGCCGCACGAGGGTGAAGTCAACGGTTGTGACGCCAGCCGCCAACTCGCCACCGCACAAGGGCTGTTCACCCAGGGAGGCCGAGCACAACAATGCAGATGTCATGATCGCGAACGCTTGGCGGTCCGGACGAAGGAGCGGCGATCGAGATACCCGGCACGCCGGGTGACCAGGACGAGAGCACACCCGCAACGGCCCGGCGCAGGACGCGCCGGCCCGTCGTCCTGGTGGTCATCATGCTGCTCGCGGCCGGGGTGGGCTTCTCCGCCACCCGCCGGAACCTGGCCGGGAAGCTGGTCCTCGGCAACACCACCACCAAGGCCGGTGGTTCGACCCACGCCGACGGACGGGGCGGGTCGGTCCGGACCCACCCGAGTTCGCCGTCCGCCGGAAAGTCCGCCGCTCCGGCACATACTCAACAGACGGAATGCCCCGCGGACTCGACTCTCCTGACCGCCGCACAAGCGGCTCAACACGGTCGGAGACCCCGCCCTGGGACTGAAGCAGTGCCGGCCCGGCCGGGACACCGCGGCGCTGGTCACCATGAGCTCCACGGATGCCATGGCCCACGGGGAACTGGTCGTCTTCCGGAACGAGAACGCCACCCCGACCGAAGCGGCCGCCCTGACACCGGCTCGACGACCGCCTTCTGGCACCGCCTGCGCCGGATGAACCCGCCGGCGGACCTGATCGGCTACGCCTGCGAGGGCAAGGTAGATCCCGAGCCCTTCGACAGGAACGCGGCGCTCAGGACGATGTCCGGACTCGGCCACCAGCCCGTGAAGCCGATCGGGGAACTGGGCGGACCGCTGCGCGCCGTCTGGTGAGTCGTCGACGACCGCGGCCACTTCGATCAGGCCTTCCTCTTCTACAGAAACCGCTGCCTCGGCGCCGCTCCGCTGTCGGGCATCGGTGGCATTCCGCAGCCCGGCGACCACTCGGTGACGCTCCAGGGGAACCTCCGCAACCCGACCGACCCCGAGTGCTGCCCGTCCGGCGGGTCCGTCGACTACGTCATCACCTGGACGGGCACCCAACTGACCTCGAACCCACCGCTCCCCACGGACTCCTGCCCCTCCCAGGAGGCCGGGCGCGCGACGGAAAGGGCGGACTGACACCCGACACCCCCACCGCGCCGCGGCCTACGGTCACGTCCTCCGAAGCCGTGTGCGCGGGTTCGAATCCTGCCGGGGGCACTTCGCATGAAGTGCGCAAAGACCCCGTCACCAGCGGAAACGCTGGGGATGGGGTCTTCGTGTTTGTGCAGGCGTATGCGGCTCAGAGCGGGCGTATGTCGGGGTCTGTGGACGAGGCGTGGACGGGATCTTGAGGCATCGCACCAGGTGAGCCCCGCAAATTCGCGGCAACAGAGGTGGCCGGCCGACTGGTCTCGACAGCGTGATCTACCACCGCCGCAACGAAGTGAACGGACTCGGGTCTGCTGCACGATCGGGTGACATGACCTGCCCCACGGTTTGGGTTCCAGCTGCGGTGGCTAACTGGCTGCGTGCATGGTGTCTTGTGCGGAGAGTAGTTCGTACTCGATGGGGGTGCGGTAGCCCAGTGCTGAATGTCGTCTCTGGCGGGTGTAGAAGATCTCGATGAACTCGAAGATCGCGTTGGCCAGTTCGACCCGGGTCTTCCAGCGCTTGCGGTTGAGCAACTCGATCTGCATCGAGGACCAGAACGCCTCCATCATCGCGTTGTCCAGGCCGTCCCCGACGGTGCCGAACGACGGCAGGAGGCCGGCGGAGCGGATCCGTTCCCCGAAGACCCAGGACGTGAACTGGGTGCCGTGATCAGCGTGAACGATCCCGCCCGGCTTGGGGCGGCGGTTGCGGATGGCCATGTCCAGCGCGTTGACCACGAGGGTGGAGTCCTGCCGTGAGTCGATGGACCAGCCCACGATCCTGCGGCTGAACGCATCCAGGACCGCCGCGCAGTAGACCCACCCTTCCCTGGTGCGGTGCTGCGTGATGTCGGTGACCCACAGCTCGTCGGCACGCAACCGATGGAACTTCCGGTTGACCAGGTCGTCGGCGGTGACGATGCCACGCAGCCGTTTGATGCGTATTGGCCCGGGCAGGCCGTGGATCCCGGCCTGTGTCATCAGCACCGACACGGTCCTGGTGCAGACTCGGATGCCCATGCCCAGGGTGAGCTCGGCGTGGATGCGGCGGTAGCCGTAGGTACCGCGGGAAGCGACGTGAACCTCTCGGATCAGCCCGGTCAGCCAGTCCCGCCGTAGCTGCCGTGGAGTGGTCGGGGCGCGCTTGTGCTTGTAGTAGTTCTGCCGGGCGACGCCAAGGACCCGGCAGCACCTGCCGACCGGTGCCCCGGCATCGACGAGTCGGTCGATCACCGGGTAGAGCCTTTTGGGGCCGGCTTCTCCTTGCCAAGGAACTTCGCCGTCTGCCGGACGATCGCCAGCTCGGTCTCCAGCTCATGGATCCGCCGGCGAGCGGCCCACAGCTCAGCAGACTCGCTCGACGGCGTTCCCGGTCGCCGCCCGTTGTCGATGTCGTCCTGCCGCAACCACTTCGACAACGTGACGGGATGGATGCCGAGCTCCACCGCCGTCTGTTTGGCCTGCTTGCCGGCTCGGACCAGCGCGATGGCACGCGCCCGGAACTCTGGAGGATAGGGACGAGGCATGACTGCCAGCCTTCCGTGAAGGGCTGTCAGTTAGCCACCAGAACTGGAACCTGAGAGGTGGGGCGGGTCAAACCCCCTGTCACCCGAACCTGCAGCAGACCCTGAAGGCAGACTGCGTGCATGAGTGACAGCGACAACACCAATCTGGACAGGCTCGACCTGACATGGGTGGAGTCCATGGGCGGCCCGCTGATCGTCGTTCCGGTGTCCGTGCTGCACCAGTGGAGCGGCTGCACCGAGGACGGCATCATCGTCGGTGGCACCGATCAGCCGGACGATTACGACCGGGCCTGCGCCGTCGAGGGGTCCGCCGAAGTGATCACCCTGGGTGACCTCGAGAAGACATCCGCGCTGGTGCTGGGAGACGAACCAGCTACGACCTGCTACCTACCCGAACAAAGGGTCTTCGTGCGATGGCTCGGCGCCAACTCCGAAGCAGAGCTGGTCGCCGCAGCCGGTGCCGTCCTGAGTGATGAGGCGACGCCATGGGAGGACTGTGGGGTCTGGGCGACCGACGGCCCGGCAGTTCTGATGGACTCAGCCGAGGCCGGCGAAGACCTCGGCGTGCCCTACCCGGATGGCAAGGGTCAGCCGGATGAAGCCCCGGTGCCCGTACCCGCAGGACGATGGAGAGTCCGCGCGTTCTACAAGACCGCCGGGTCCCCTTCGGTCGGTGTGGTCCAACTCCTGCCAACAACCGGTCCTTCCAAACTGGTGCCTCAGTGCTGAGCTGCTGGGTTGACTGCGGCGCTCTACCACCGATGTACTCCGCGCATGTCAGGAACGGATGACGGACAGTCACTCGAAGCTCACCCCGCTGTCTCCCGGCCTGTGACCGCGGCGCATGACTACGTGGAGGGAAGGCTGTCCCAGTACCAGAAGTGGTACGACAAGAAGGCCGTTAAGACGAAGGCCATGCATCTCCGGATGAGGACGGTATCCGTCGTGGGGGGAGCCTTGGTCCCTGTGTTAGTCAACCTTGACCTGTCATTCGCGAAACTCACCGCCACAGTACTGAGCTTGATCGTTGTCGGCTCGGTCTCCCTGGAGAGCGTGTACCGCTACCGCGAACAGTGGAAAAACTACAGGTCGACCGAACAGCTCCTTGGGCATGAGCGGGTCTACTTCGAAACCAAGGTGGGGCCCTACTCGGGTCTCTCGGAGAGCGAAGCATTCACGACCTTGGTCGCCCGTATAGAGAGCGCAATCGCCAGTGAGAACTCTGCAACCCTCAACGTGATGACCTTGGGCGGTCAGGTAAGCACCGACGTTCAAGCGCCGCACGGCATCCCAGGTGCCAGACGAGAGCTTCGGTAGTCCGGGTGTGCCACTCGCGTGCCAGAACAGGCGGGGACTCGCGGGGAAGCGCAGTCCCCCCGGGCACAGCCAGCAGACACCACCAAAGGTAAGAAGCCCGCAGGTCAGGCCGACTGCCACCCAACCTCGCTCCTAATGCGGTGCTCCCCCAAGCCAGCGCCATGGGCACATGGCGCTGCAAGCGGGCGGCTCCACGACGTCCCTTCGAGCTCTGCTCGTATCGTGCATGCATGCGCAATGAGCGGCACAACGAGCCACTGTCCAAAGCGGAGTTGGAGTTGTTCCTCCAGTATCTGCACCGGTTCGCCAATCACGATGTGGATCAGTTTGCCGACATGCAGGTGGGCGATCCTGAGTACCCCGTCTATGTGAGCTTCTCCAGGTCACCCGGGGAGGGATTCGACCCCGAGGTCTACCGGCGACCGTAGCGAACCGCGGGCCCTGTCGAATGCGTGTCGAGGGTCAGCCGATGGAGAGTCGGGGTGGGGGAGCAGTGCAGGTCAGAGGGGGTGCCCCGCGCGACGCGGCAGGCGCCTTCTAAGCACCTGCTCCAACTCTTGGGCACGGAGGCACGGGCTAGGCCGACCGTCGAGCGTCAGGCAGGGCAAGCGGCTCATGGTGATGCCAAAGCAGATGGCGGTCTCCGCGGCGCAGTTCTGCGTCTCCCCACTCAAGGCGCATGACCCCAGAACCCATGGCGCACGCGTAAGCCAGGAGCACCAGGCCGACATCCGGGTCGAGCTGCCCAAGGTCCTTGTGGAACTCCTGCTCTTGCAGCCCCTCAAGCCCGAGATCCAACTCCCCCTGCATGGGCTCGGGACCGTGGCGCCGAATTAGATCAGCTCGGAGGCCAACTGCACGACGGAGTCGCGCCACCGTGACCGGTACGTCCCGTTTGGCGTAGCGGATCGGATAGAGCACCTGTCCTGCCACAACCATCACCGTGCGCGCTTGCAAGCGCACCGCCGTGACACCTGGAAGATCAGCGAGCCCTGCTGCCAGTTCCTCGTATTGCGAAGCGTGAAGTCCGTGTCCGTACGCCTCCAGGGTCTGCGTACCTACGCCCCGATGGCCATCCCGAGCCCGCTCATGGGCCCTGCCGATGCACTCCGGGATCAGCTTCGCCAGCGGCACAGCCAGCTCGCCGAAAACGCTCCGCGACCATGACGAGCTTGCGCTCAGGTCCCCCATCTCGTTCCCCCTCGCACTCACGGCACCGTCAGAGGCAACTACCAAACTCCGACGGTGACGCACAGTTAGGCTCCCCACAAGGGCGCACAGCAGGCGCTCGCGACGGGAGCCTTCGACAATTCCGAAGTTGCGCCATCAACATCAGCCGTTCTGGACGTCTGCTGACGCTGCGCCAAAGCTGGTGAGCGCCTCGGTAGGAATTGCCGTCGTCTGGGCTATCCGTGGACAGATCCGCAGCAACTTGACTCGATAGTGCCGCTGACCAGCACGATCCCCACGAGGCGAAGGAGCCTCGGGAGCCGTCTTCTGCCTGCTACGCACCATCTGCGATACAGGAGGGTGCTGCACGCCTTCGCGATCAATGAACCTGCTGTTCAGAGCGGTTCGCAAGCCGAACTCTGATTGTGCTCCGAAGCCGTGTGCGCGGGTTCGAATCCCGCCGGGGGCATCAGTTCAGCAGGGGACCGCCTACCAATTTTGGTAGGCGGTCCCCTGCTGACGTCCAGATCTGACATCAACGGCGACGGTCACTGACGGCCGGGGCGCCTCCTGAGCAGGCGGTCCATGTGGCTCATGGCCTCGCGCTGTGCGGGTCACTTAAAGCCGTTGGGCGATTGATGGGGTGTTGTCGCGGTCATGGCCCGGCTGGGTGGTCACCGTCCCGTCATGGGCTCCGGTGCGTTGTGGGCGCGACGGTAGGCCAGTGGGGACAGGCCCAGGTGTGTGTGGAAGTGCTTGCGCAATGCGACGGGGTCACCGAAGCCGCAGGCGGTGGCGATCCGCGCGACGGTGAGGTCGGTGGACTCCAGCAGCAGGCGCGCGTGGGCCAGCCGCCGCTGCGCCAGCCACTTCAGCGGGCTGCTGCCCACCTCGCTGCGGAACCGCCGGGTAAAGGTGCGCACGCTCATGTGCGCGTGCCGGGCCATGTCCTCCAGTGTGATCGGCTCGGCAAGCCGGTCCAGCGCCCACTGCCGGGTCGCCGAAGTGGAACGGTCGGTGTCCTGCGGAACCGGGTGCTCGATGAACTGCGCCTGCCCGCCCTCGCGCCACGGCGCCACCACGCAGCGGCGCGCGGCGGCCGAGGCCACCGCCGCCCCGTGGTCCAGACGGACCAGGTGCAGGCACAAGTCGATGCCGGCTGCTCCGCCGGCGGACGTCAGGATGCGTCCGCTGTCGACGAACAGGACGTCCGGATCGACGTCGACGTCGGGGAACAGCCGCGCCAGCGCGTCACACAGCGCCCAGTGCGTGGTGGCCCGCCGACCGTCCAGCAGACCGGCCGCCGCGAGCAGGAAGGCCGACGTGCACAGGCTGACGATGCGGGTCCCCGGCCCGATCCGGTCCAGCGCCGCAGCGAGTTCCTCGGGGAGCGTGCCGGTCGCGAGCAGGCGCTCGCTGGGCTCCTGCGTGGCCAGAACGACCGTGTCCGCGCTCTCCAGCGCCGACTCGTCGTGGTCGACGACGATCCGGTAGTCCTCGTGCGTGCGTACCGGCCTGCCGCCGAGGGAGCAGGTGACAACGGAGTACAGACGGGTCCCGTCCGGTTCACAGGCCTCATTGAACACCCGGGCCGGGATGCCCAGGTCCAGCGGCAGGACTCCGTCGAGGGCGAGAACGGCAACACGGTGCGGCATGGCCGGAATGGTACGACAGGTGGCCCTCCGGCCACTCACTCGACTCCGCGAGCACACGCCACTGTTTCTTTTGCCGGGACCGCGGTCCCGGCAAAAGAAACAGTGGGACGGACATGAGCGAGGACAAAATGAGTGAGCACACCATGCGGGCTGTCACCGTCACGGAGTTCGGCGGACCCCAGGTGCTGACCGCCGAGGAGGTCGCGCGCCCCGAGCCGCTGCCGACCGAGGTGCTGGTGCGCGTGCACGCCGCCGGCGTCAACCCGGTGGACTGGAAGACCCGCGAAGGTCAGGGCATGGCGGGACTGCAGACGTTCCCGCTGATCCTGGGCTGGGACGTCTCCGGTGTCGTCGAGGAGGTCGGCTTCGGCGTCACCACGCTCGCGCCCGGCGACGAGGTGTACGGCATGCCGTGGTTCCCGCGCGCCGCCGGCGGCTACGCCGAGTACGTGACCGCCCCGGCCCGCCAGTGGGCCCGCAAGCCGGCCACCCTGGACCACGTGCACGCGGCCGCCGTGCCGCTGGCGGCGCTGACCGCCTGGCAGACCGTGGTCGACACCGCCCACGTGCAGGCCGGCCAGCGCGTCCTGATCACGGCCGCCGCCGGCGGGGTGGGCCACTTCGCGGTCCAGTTCGCGCGCCACCTGGGCGCCCACGTGATCGCCACCGCCAGCGCCGCACGCCACCCCTGGCTCAAGGAGCTCGGCGCCGACGAGACCATCGACTACACCACCACCCGCTTCGAGGACGCCACCCAGGACATCGACGTCGTCATCGACCTGGTCGGCGACGCCACCGACCGGACCAGCACCCGCTCGCTCAAGGTCCTGCGCCCGGGCGGCCTGCTGGTCGCCGTCCCGGCCGGTGTCTCCCCGGAACTGGCCGCGGCCGCCGAGGCGGCAGGCGTGCGGGTCACCCCGTACCTGGTCGAGCCGGACGGCACGGGGCTGACCACGATCGCAAGCCTGATCGACGCCGGCGAGGTCACTGTCGAGGTGGAGGAAACCTTCCCGCTGGAGCAGGCCGGCGCGGCCCACGCCCGCGTCGAGGCCGGCCGCACCCGCGGCAAGGTCGTCCTCACCGTCGCCGACTGACCACCCGGCCTCACCCCTGCGATGACCGGCGCGATCCTGCTGTTCAGCGCTGTCCCTGCCGGCCCGGGAGCATCGAGAGGGCCTGCGAGCGCTGAGCCACCAGTTCGTCGTAGGTGCCGTCGCGCTCGGCCCACCGGTGCATCAGGACGCGATCGACGAGGATCTCGCGCGGAGTGGGCTCGGTCCCCAGCAGGTCCATCACCTCGGTGGCGAAGTCGTCGAGCGGCAGCGCGTGCGGGTTCACCTTCTCCTGTCCCGCCGTGGCGACGGCCGGGGGGACGAGCTCGACGACGCCGACACCGGTGCCGTCCAGCTGCGCGCGCAGTGCCTCGGCGTAGGCGTGCACCGCGGCCTTCGACGCGGCGTAGCTGGGCATGGGCGGGAAGGGCAGGAAGGCGATGCCGGAGGTGACGGTGACGAAGGTGCCGGCGCCCCGTCGGACCAGGTGGGGGGTGAAGGCGTCGATGACCCGGACGGTGCCGAGCAGGTTGGTGTCGATCGTCTTTGCCGCCACCTCGAAGTGCGCGGGGTCGCGCAGGTCCTCCAGGAGCATGACGCCCGACATGGTCACCACGGTGTCCAGTTCCGGGTACCGGGCGAGCACGGCGTCACGGGCGGATGCGACGGAGGCACTGTCGGTGACGTCGATACCGAACGTGCCGAAGCCTTCTTCGGCGAGTTCCGAGAGTGCCTCCGGGCTGCGGCCGCCGACAGCCACGGTGCTGCCCGCCGCGGCGAACCGGCGGGCCAACTCCCGGCCGATACCCGAGGTTCCGCCGACGATGAGAACGGTGCGGTTGGAGAGATCCACGAGATCTTCCCTTCAGTGCAAAGCGCCGACGGCGTTCAGGCCCGGCGCAGACAGTGATGGTCGCCGTCTCTTTCGAAACGGTGCCATCGCAGTCTTGACGGCGTTCGCCGGGTGTGGCAGGGCCCCCGTCTTCCCTGGTCCTGACAGGGCCCCCTCTGAGATACACGCACCGCATTACGGTGTCGGTATGAAGGATGAGGAATCGGGCAACCGGCTCGGCAGTTATCTACGTGCCCGGCGTGAGCTGGTCTCCCCGGAGCAGGCAGGACTCCCGCCCGGCGGCAACCGCCGGGTGCCGGGACTGCGCCGTGAGGAAGTCGCCCTGCTCGCCGGGATCAGTCCTGACTACTACCTGCGCCTGGAACGGGGACGTGACAAGAATCCCTCGACCCAGGTCCTCGAATCACTCGCGCGCGTCCTGCGGCTCGACGACATCGAGCGGACGTATCTGCTCGGCCTCGCGGCGGCACGTCCCAGGACGCCACGCCGCAAGCGGCCCGAGCACGTACCGGCGCGGGTGCACGAGCTGCTCGCCCACCTTCAGATCCCCGCGTTCGTCGAAGGGCGCGCGTTCGACGTCCTGGCCTCCAACCCCATGGCCGTCGCACTCTCCCCCCGCCTGCGGCCCGGCCGGAACAGGCTGCGCTCTCTCCTCCTCGACCCCGAGGAACAGGCATTCCACCAGGACTGGACGAAGGCCACCGCGGATTTTGTCGCCGCCCTTCGTGCCACTGTCGGGGACGACACCGACGACCCCCGGTTCGTCGAGCTCGTCGGAGAACTCGCACTGTCCAGTCAGCGGTTCCGCACCCTGTGGGCGCGCCACGACGTCCGCAGTCTCGACGGAGGCACGACCACGGTCCACCACCCCGTCGTCGGTGAACTACGCCTCCACCGGGACAAACTCCCCATCGACGATGTCATCCTCGTCGTCTACTACCCCGACAAGGACAGCGACAGCGACGAGAAGCTGCGGCTCCTAGCCGCACTCTCACTCACCGAGTCCGCCGGCACGGCACACGGCGGACCGGCGAATGACCCACTTCCGAAGACACCCTGACGAGCAGCCACCGTCCCGGCGTCGCAACCAGAACGCCCACACCCTTCCACACCGGCAGCCGCACCGTGGTGACCGAAGCCGACGATGATCAATCGCCGGCCGCCGCTGCCTAGCGGGTGCGCTTGGTGCGGTCGTCGTACTCCTCGCGGGCGGTGATGACTTCCTCGATGTGCCGCACCGACCACTCCGTGAGCGCCTTCAGTGGTTCCCGCAGCGTCTGGCCGAGGGCGGTCGGTTGCGGCAGGGCGGAATACTCAAGGCTCTCTGTCGCATCGCTTGTCTATCAGCCCAGATCAGCCGCTCGGTGTCTGATCTTTGTCTTTCTGTGGATCCGGCTTCGTGGCTTCGTGCGAGGCGAGCTCTTCGGGGGTGCCCACGAAGGCAGGACCGCAGTCCGGCGGCAGGCGGTCGATCACCGTGGCGATGGCTTCCTGCACTGTGGCTACCTGTCCTACCCACTGGGATCGGAGTGGCCCGAGGACCCAATAGGTGCCTTCAATTCCGCCGTGCTCGGACGAGATGATCAGTTCATGGCCGGGCTCCTGCTCCCAACGCTCACCGGTGATCCTCCGTTCCGAGCCGCACCCGAAGCCATGCCTCCGTCCGCGGACGCGCCGGGGTTCTCCCGGATCTCTGCACGGGAGCAAGTCGGGCGGCTGACAACGGGCCCAGCTGCCGGATGGTGAGGTTCGTCCGGTAGTACACCGCCACCATCAGCACCCGCTCGGCCGGCGGCAGCGACCACGGCCGTCCCCGCAGCGTGCCGCACGAACGCGTCTCACTGCATGACTTCGAGATGCGGATGGTCGAACGACGTCGGGCAGACATAGATCCGCATGCGGCAGCCCATGCCGATCTTCACCATCGGCGCATCGTAAGGAGTGCGCAGCCCGATGGGACCTGATGCCCTGCTTTGAGCGTGGCGAGAGTTCTTTTCGCCGGACAGCTACGGGCCGTCGGCTTGATCAGGCAGCGTCTCTTTGTCGTGTAGCCACCTGGATGACGCCACGTGGGCAGATTTACGGCCGTGGCGCTGCGGGTGAGGGTGTGACACGATCCCGCAGATGAAGCGCCCTTCCGCGATCAGTGCCCTGGCCTGCGTGTTACTCCTTGCGGGGTGCAGTAGTAGCAGCAGTCCGACCGGCTCGGTGGTGGCACCGCCGTCGGCGTCGGCGCCTTCGGCAGCCATGCGTGCCTGGTATACGAAGAGCGGCCACATGGATGTCAACTTGCTCACCATGGACCTCGCGGATCTCACATCTGCCGGTGGCGGCGGGGACAGCGTACTGAACGACTGTCTCGGCACCGGCGAGGACGTGAAGGCTGTTCAGTCCCATGCGCCGATCCCCGACCCCGACTGGCAGGCCGCATGGGAGAGCGCGCTTACGGCTATACACAACGGCTACCAGGACTGTGCCGAGGGCTTCAGCGGCAAGGGCAAGGCGGAGATCGAGTCCGCGGCGGCGACCCTGACGGCAGTGACCAAAGAGTTTGGACCCTGATTGCTCCCTCCCCGAAGGAAGCGGGATTTCGTCCCGGGTCTGTGCAGGCAGCACAGTTTTCCTTCAGAGCTGGAACCCCGGGAAGTCGACCGCGCGCTTGAGACCATGGACGCAAGCACTGACAACGGACCTGCCGGCGGCGGACCACGACAGCGCCCCGGCCCGACTTGCTTCGGGCGTCGTGGTCACCCCCGGGCTCGCAGCTCCCGTCGGAGATGCGGGCCCGGAGGCTGTCGTCCCGGACCGTCAGTACAGCGCTTTGTAGCTTCCCCAGCCGGTGCCGATCTTGACGCGTGCGGCGAAGCCGCCCTTGCCGTTGCCCGCCCAGCGGTACAGGTTGCCCGCGGTGTCGCGGGTGAGGAGGTCGTTGCGCCCGTCCTGGGTCAGATCGCCGACACCGACCAGGGCGTTGTACGCATTGAAGCCCGAGGCGATCTTCACCCGCCCTCCGAAGCCGCCCTTTCCGTTGCCGTACCAGCGGTAGAGGTTCCCGGCCTTGTCCCGGCCGAGCAGGTCGCCGTTCCCGTCGCCGTTGAGGTCGCCCACTCCCACCAGCGCCGTGTAGCCGGACAGTCCGGTGGCGACGCGCACCCGGGACTTGAACGTGCCCTTGCCGGTGCCGGCGTAGAACCACAGGGCCCCGGCCTTGTCCCGGGCGAGGAGGTCGGCGCGGCCGTCGCGGTTGAGGTCCCCGGACGACGTCAGCACGTTGTACGCGTTCCAGCCCTTGCCGATGAGAGCGGACTTGTTGGTTCCCCGGGCGAAGTACACCTGGCCGATGCCCCAGTACGCGCGCAGTTCGCCGGTGGAGTTGCGGACCAGCATGTCGGCGTTCCCGTCACCGTTGAGGTCGCCGGCCGGCACCAGGGTGGAAGAGGTCGGCCAGTCCGCGGTGTAGCTGCGGTTGTAGAAGTACCCCTTGGGATGGCCCTCCCAGGAGTCGGTCCTGCCGTCCTTGCGGACCGCCACCAGGTCGGGGAACCCGTCGCAGTCGTAGACGTGGGTCGGCAGCACGCCGCACAGCACGTTCAGGTCGCCGCCGCCCGCCCGCACCGGCACGGTTCCACCGCCGTAGGTGACGGTCAGCTGCCAGGTGTAGACACCGCTCCGGGTGAGAGCGCCGTTCGACTCGCGGCCGTTCCACCCGGCCCGGATGCCGTTGATACCGCGTTCGGCCCCGCCCCGCAGCACGGCCACCCGGCGCCCGGTGGTCTTCTGGACGATGTCCATCTCCCAGGAGTCCACGGGGCGGCTCAGCAGCACCTCGGCCGTCCAGGTCGAGTAGTACGACGAGGTGGTCCGCGGCGCGACGGCGTCGGAGATGTACTGCTCGCCGACGACCGGGGCGGAGTCCGGTACGCCGTCCGCCGCCACGTGCACGCGGCGGTCGGCGTCCAGGTAGGCGACGTGGCCGCCGTACTTGTCCACGGTCCAGGTGATCCTGCGGTCGTCCGCGAGGCTTCCGGCCGGGAGGGCGGCGAAGGTGCGCTCCGCGAGGGGGCTGCCGGAGTGGAAGTCCGTCAGCTTGAGCTCGCCCGCCGCCCGGTCGTGCCGGACCACGTAGCCGTCGCCGAGCATGGCGGGGCCCGACGGCACCGCGAAGCCGCGGTTGTTCGTCAGGTCGTACACCCCGGCCTGCAGGTCGGCACCGCAGGACCAGTAGAGCCAGCGCCCCGTCGCCTGGAGCTCGGTGGGAACGCAGGCGGCACCGGTCCGCACGGTGCGGACGGGCTTGCCGGGAGTGGCGGCGTCCGAGGTCAACCGCTCCGCGGTCAGCGTGCCGGGGCTGCCGGGGGTCGCGCTCCACAGCGTGGAGTACCAGAGCGCCGCGGCCTGCACCGGGCGGCTGCGGATCACCTTGCTGTAGCCCGGGTCGACCAGGTACTGGGTCCTCGGGGATCCGCCGTCCACCACCACGTACGAGGAGGACGCGTCCCTGACCTCGCCCCCGCTGCCTGGCAACGGCACCAGCGCGTGCGAGGTGTAGGCGTCCACGCGGGTCTCCAGGTACGTGTGCCCGCCTGTCCCGGACAGGAAGGACAGCCCGTACCAGTTTCCGTCCACGAGCCGTACGCAGTCCTCACCCGTCGCGCAGCGCACGGTGGCAGAGGGCAGGCCCGCGGGCAGGGGTTTGGCCGCTCCCGCGACGGGGACCGGCCCGGTACCGACGTCCTGCTGGTGGATGGAGAGCTTCCCCTCGATGCCGTCCACCCGGCCCAGGGTGCCCCGGTACAGGTTCAGTCCCAGGACCTTGGCGCTCACCGGCGCCAGCGGCTGGACCACCTCGTGCGCCGGCTCCCCGGCGGGGCCTTCGGTGAAGCGGTGCACCGCCCAGTCGCCGGTGCCGGAGCCGCCGACCAGCAGGGCGCTCCCGTCAGCCGCCTGCGGTACGGCGTCCGATACGACCGCGATGTGGTCGAGTGCGGTGCTCGGCTCCCCGCCGTCGAGCGGTCGGGCCGTCAGCCGCCGGCCGAGGGTGGTGCCCGAGGTGGTGTCCGGGGCCGAGGTCAGGAGGGTGCCGCCGAGGAGGGCCACAGGGACCTCGTCGCCGGGGAGCGGGGACTCCTGCGTCGTGGAGGAGACGTCACCGCGGGGCAGCCAGCGCAGCCCGGTGTAGCCGTGCCCCCACCAGGCGACGCGGTCGGCGCTCAACAGGATGCGCAGGCCCTCGCCGCTCATCGCCTCGGGAAGAGGGGTGATCACGGCGGTCGTGGGGTCCAGCAGGCCGTAGCGGTACGCGCCGCCCTGCCGGAAGGAGATCACCGCGCCGTGGTCGTCCGTGGCGCCCTGTTGCAGGGAGAGACTGCTCAGCTGGCCGCCCGCGGGCAGGCCCGTGATGTCCAGCGGTTGCGCGGGGTCGGTGCCGGTGTCGAGGAGCACGCCCGCGGAGCTGGTGGTGCTGGTCGCGGACTCCAGGGCCAGTACCTTGCCGGCGACGGTCCCCCGGAACGTGTAGCCGGTCGGGAGTTGCGCTTCCCGGCGCTCACCGGTGTGCGGATCGAGCAGGGAGTACCAGCCGGTGCCCCGGGCCGGGCTCGGCGAGACGGCGAGCAGGTCGCCGCCGACGCCGACGGGACGTACGAACGCGTTGGCCGGCAGGGTCTGCAGGCCGGGAACTCGGGTCGAGGTGCCGCTCGCGAAGTCGGTCCAGGTGTAGCCGTCCCGGCCTTCCTGCTGGTGCAGGAAACCGGTGGTGCCCACCGCCAGCGGGGTGTCCGCACGGGGTGTGGCCCGATCGGCGGGCGGCGGTATCACGACCTCCTGGGACGAGTCCGCCGTGGTCGCCTCCTGCGCGGCCCGCGCGGGCGGTGCCCCCACGGCGAGCGGGACAGTCGTCCCCACGACCGCCAGAGCCGTGGCGGCCGCACGGGCGACGATGCCTGCTCCGCGTCTGTGGCGACGGTCTCCGTCCAGTGGATCGGTCGGCGTCCGGTTCGATGCCCCCACGTCTCCCCCTCGTTGATGTGGTGTTGCTGCCGCCCTGCGGCGCTCCTGCGGCGAGACATGCCGCTGTCCTGCGGGGCCGATGGCTGCGGCCGGTTGCCGTCGGCCACTCGCGGGGTAGACGCTAGTCGATCAACGAGACCCCGGTCCGCCCTGGTGGGATCACAATCAGACAACTGCATGACGCCCCGTCAGGCCCCGGCCGACACGGTGAATTCCCGGAACCGGCTGTTCGGCAGCGCGTAGCGCAGGGGACTTCAGATGTCGACGGGGTCGTACGTGCCCTCGCGGAACGTAATGATCTTCAGGTCCGTGCCGTACTCGTCACGTAGGTAGCCCCCGTAGCCCGGCCTGGCGACATGAGGAGCGATCAACGCCAGGAGATCGTCGAGCCAGAGGGTGAAGTCGTCGACCCAATAGCAGCGCGCGAAGAGCTCCCATTCGTACCGCTCCCCCGAAGTCGTGAACTCCTGCACCGTGCGCCGAAGGGACACGACGTCACCGCCGGGAAGACGGCTGTTGCTGTTCGGAACGAGCAGGGGGTACGGGGAGTTCTCAGGATCGAGGTCCTCCGGTTCCTCATCGTCCAGACCCAGGTGCCAACGCAGGGCCAGCAGGACGGAGGCAGGGATGTCATCGCGTAGGAAGCACGAGAAGACAGCTTCGAAGTGATCACTCATGGGGCGCATTGTGCCCGGCGGCACCGCACACAGAACCCGCGCAGGCGGGTGCGCAACCACTACCGGCACAGCACGCCATGCGCTGCGGCACGCGGAGGTGACCACGCGGCGGCAAGGGCCCACCGCCGCGCGGCTCTCCGGATCCGCGTGCAAGATCCGCGGGACTCGTCCGTGGGTCAGATTCGGCTCGCCCACGCCGTGAGTTCCGTGCGGGCCGCGGTGAGCAGGGCCGCTGAGGGGGACGTCGCCCCGTTGGTCACCAGGGCGTAGTGCAGGACGCCCGTGTCCGATGCGGTGAGAAGGAGGCGGCGGGTTCCGGTGCCGCCCGGTTCGGCGGCCACGGCGATCGGGGTGGTCTGGGTGTACGCGGGCGGGCCGTAGGCGGTGCCGAGGTCGGAGACGACCGTGGTGGACGCCGTCGGGAACGACGCCGGCAGGTGCAGCTCGGTCGGCGCCGAACCGCCCGTGGAGCGCCACACCAGCAGCCCGTACTGGCCGGAGCCGACCAGTTGCGCCACGTTGGGGAGCGAGGACGGTACCGGGTTCCAGGTCAGTGTGGTCGAGCCGTCGCGGGAGCGGTCCTCGTAGGTGAAGGCGACCGTCGTACCCGACGTGGCGCTCGGGTAGAGGCGGTCGAGGAGCCGGGCGTCCTGGCGCAGGACCGCCGCGCCGGAGTCGTCGAGGCGTACGGCGGACAGGTCCTCGTCGTTCCAGGCGTCGCCGGTGGTGAGCACCTTGCCGGAGTTACCGTTCATCAGCTCGTGATGACGGCCGCTGTAGAGGTCCCACTGCCACTGGGAGCCGGACAGCACCGGGCCCGAGACGGCTGGGCTCGACCACCAGCTCGCGCCTTTCACCCGGGAGTCGAGGGCCTGGTACATCGCCTTGAGGACGGTCGGCGCCTTGTCCGCCACCGTGCCCGACAGCGGATGGCCGAACTCGCTGACCACGGCCGTCGTACCGGCGGCCGCCGCCCGGTCGCGGACCGTGCCGAAGTCGGTCGTGTACTGCCCGTCGGCCGCCTTGCCCCACATCAGGATCCCGGAGATCGCCTTCTGGTCGTAGAAGTGGGTGTTGAAGACGTAGCGGGAGCCGAGCGTGCCCGCGTCGAGCAGGCCGCCGGTCTGTTTCTGGGAGTCGATGTTGGAGTTCCAGAAGAGGTTCGGCTCGACGAGGGCGGGTTTGTCCTGCCAGCCGGCCGCGTCCATGCGGGCGCGGAACTTCACGTAGAACGGCCACAGGACGTCCCGCTCCCAGGTGCGGCTGGTCTGCCCGGAGTCGTAGGTGCCCGCGTACGGCTCGTTGAAGGGGTCGAAGCCGGCGACTCCCGCGAACTCCTCGGCGTTCAGGTGCTGTCCGAGGTAGGTCATGGTCTGCTGGGCGGTGGCCAGGAAGGCGTCCTGGAGGCCGTAGGCGTTGTGCCAGAAGTCGTACGACGCGGCCTTGACCGCGCCGTTCTGGGTGATGTTCTGGCCCCAGAAGAGGCAGATCCCGCAGGACTCGTCCGGATAGGTGCCCGCGTCCACGGCCCACTTGGGGGCGCCGTCGCCGGTGTACCAGCTGTCCTCGTCGAAGAGGTAGCGGGAGTAGAGGTCCTGGTGGAAGTCGGGGTAGACGCGGATGCCCGCGTCGAGGAAGGCGCGCAGCTGGTCCGTCACCGCGGCCAGGTAGGCGCTGTCGACCTGGCCGCGGACCGGCTCGGCGTGCGCCCAGGAGAGCAGGAAGCGGACCGAGTTGCCGCCGCCGAGGGCGCGCAGCGCGGTCGCGGACTTCTTCGCGTCGGCGACCGAGGCGAAGGGGAGGCCGCCGTTCTCCTCCAGTTTGGTCTCGCCGGAGACGTTGTAGCCGCGCAGCACGACCTCGCGGCCGAGACTGTCGGTGAATCTGCCGTTCGACACGGTGAGGGCTGTGCCGTCGAACCAGAGGGAGTCGGGGACGGTGGTGGCGGCGGTGGCGGACGGGGAGCCCGCCACCGTCAGGAATCCGCAGAGGACAACCAGAACCACGAGCAGACGTGCCCGGATATTCGGCATGTTCATTACATTCCGAGGATGTCCTTTAACAGTCAACACCACTGACTCCGGAGTAAGTTCGCGCCTCGCCACCCCGACGGCTCTCGGCCACCGCCGCCGCGCCCGGCCCGGCCCGCCCCGACCGGCCCGCCCCGACCGGCC
>NZ_VJZD01000013.1 GCF_009377175.1 Streptomyces adustus | reverse complement strand
CGGTGGGGAAGCCGGGAATCCGGCAGGCCCACACGGGGACGTCGCTGATCCATTCCGTGATCGCGGTGAGCGAGCGGGCACCGGCCAGGACACCCGCTGCGGCCGCGGCGACCCGAACAGACAACCGGCAGCAACGGCCACGGACCCCCCGCGGGTCGGGCACCAGAACCAGGAAACCGGACCGTGCGACCACGTCCGCCAGCGGAACCGGCGCGGCAGTCCGGCCCAACGGGGGCCAGCACGGCGGGTATGAGAGAAGATGCAAGAACAGGCACGGACTCACCAGGTGCTCATGAGACTCCGACACTCACATGATCACTGAGACCGTGCCCGCACTGCGCCAACCCCTACCCGAACCGGGATATCCCCTCCAAAGACGGGCCAGCACAGCATTCCGGACGAAACGCGATCATGCAACGGCCCCTGGGGGGGGGGACTCGCCCCCGGGCGAGCCAAGTCTTTGACCGCCACCCCATGGGGCGGCCATCCAGGCTCGGCCCGGAGTAGAGCAGCTCGGCAGCGCAGATAGCTCCACGTGACGCCAACGGTTCAGCAGCGATGATCTCCACGAAATGGCGCCCTGCCATGACCCTTGCGTCTGCCCGCAGCCATCCTCACCTGCCACCACCACGAGATCACCTCATCGAGAAAACTTAAGGGCAGAGTTCTTGCCTCTTAGGCGCATACGACGTGCCCACGCCTTCGCGGACGAGGGACGCGTCATAGAGTTATTGCCGAGACAGGCCGCACAAGGCCATGAAAGGAACCCAGAGTTCGCGGACTTATCCTTCAGGGAAACTTTCCAGGCGATCGCCATTTCAGGGGCTACCCATTGTATCGCCGATGACATCAATTCGCAGCCTCACAGAATTCGATCAAAGGAACTAATTCGTGACCGTTTCGGAAGCCCCTCAGCCGGACGTAGAAATGACAACTCGACCCGACGTGATTGCGATGAACAGCAGCGATGTGGTCCGACTCACCGACGAGGCGGCCAAGAAAGTGAAGGAGCTGCTCGCAACAGAGGACAGGTCCGGTCTCCGACTGCGCATCGCGATTCAGCCTGGCGGGTGTTCCGGGCTCAATTACCAGCTTTCCCTCGACGACAGGACGCTATCCGGAGACACGCTCATCACATTCAACGGATTTGAAGTGGCCATTGATCAGGCGAGCAGTTCATACCTGAGAGGCGCAGAAATCGACTACGCCGACACAAGCGATCACCAGGGGTTCACCATCGACAACCCCAACATCGCCGGATCGTGCGCATGCGGAGATTCTTCCCATTAGATTACGCGGCAAGGCCACGCCGCCCATGTCCGACCGACCTTGGACGGCGAACCATCGTCGATTCCCTAGACATCGACTGCCGCTACACAGGGACATGCACTTGCCGTCTGGCCATATCTTGTTGGACAAGCCGCAAAACATTGCCGGTCACACCTGCTGAACAAGAGGATTCATTCACACCTGGGAGTGGTAGCCCATTATCCCGTACGGCATACCGCCACCGATCGAGTGCCACGCTCCTCGCAGCACAGATCCGGCCGGAAACCCGTGGCACCGCCAGGTTGTGCGTCGGGCCTGTGCGGGACAATCGACTTATTGACGAACGTCCGATGGTATGTGGTGCGGGCATGATCTGATTTCATGTCGCGGTTCGGGTCTCACCTGGTAAGGGGCGACAAGATGGCTGGCCTTCCCAATGAAGTGGTGTGCTTCACAGTGCCCTCGGAGGTTGCGCACGATATATGGGGACTGCCCGGTCCCGGGGCTCGGGTGGCCGCTCTCATCGCATACTTCGAGATGCAGGAGGGAAAGCGGCCGGTGATCGACCCCTCTGAATCCCTTCCCGACGAACACAACAGCGCAGCCGCACAGGAAAATGAGTCCGACGTCGTCGCCGAGACCCAACCTGCATCAGGTTCCAGGGAGGCTAGACCGGAGGAGCAGTCTCCGAAGCGGAGCAGCGAGGAGACGGTGAACGGGGAAATACTCGACGGGTTGGGAACGCCGGCACTCGAAACTGCGCTGTCTACCTCGCACAGTGCTCTCTCTGGGGATCCGACAGCGGTCATCGCTCATGAACAGCAGGCGGGACCGGAGCCTTCGGTAGCCGCCACCGAGCAATCTACGAGCCCAGCACAGACCATGTTGGGAGGGCCGTGGCTTCTGCCTGTGCGGGCAGTCCGGCACGTGGTCGGGTTGCTTCTACACGACCTACTCGGTGGCGAGGCAACCTCGCGTGTTGTGTCAGAACTAGGCGCGGTGCTCAAGGCACCCCGGGCTGACACCGCCAACGCGCAGAAGGAACACGCTCTCCTGGTCGCCGAAGTATTTGCCCCATTCGTGACAACGGCCGCCCATCATATCCATCACCACCTCCGCACCAATCGCCCTCATGACAAACATCTGGGCCTGGACAACTCCGATCTCGTCCTCACCATCACGAACGAGGATCCCCAAGTCGTCCTCGTGTTCACTCAGAAACTCGCCAACGAACTCGACCATCGCGTCAAGGTCCAACTCACGCCCCAGGACCGCCTCGTCATCTGCCCCGACAGCCCTGGCGGCTCGTGAAGACGAGCCGGCCAGCCGAACGCAGAACCGCGTGCCCGACCCGGCCGGCCACCTGAAGATGCGCGTCCTGAACCCTCTCAGAGGGTATTTGATCTAGTCGTATTGCCCTGTATGCCCTAGTAGGTTCCTCGTCAGGTCGGCGTGGTCTCGTCCGTTATGCGCTTGGCAAGGTTGTCGATCGAGGCGATGTGGATCATGGCTTCGGAGCTGGTGCTGAGGGTCTCGTAGTCGCGGGCGAGGCGTCTGTGGAGCATGAGCCATCGGAGACTTCGCTCGACTACCCAGCGCCTTTTGGCGACGTGAAATCCGCGAACTCCGGGGTTTCTGTTGACGACTTCGACGTCGATTCCAAGGCGTGCGCCGTGCTCGACGACGGCGTTCTTGAAGCCGGTGTCGACCCAGCTTTTGGCGATGGTCGGGTAGGTTTTCTTGTCCTGGTCGAGCAGTCGTATTCCCAGGGCGTTTTCCGAGAGGCTGGCGGCGGTGACGGTCACGGCGAGGATGAGGCCGATGGTGTCGGTGAGGATGCCGCGCTTGCGGCCGACGATCTTCTTGGCGGCATCGGTTCCCTGGCTGGTCAGGGGCGCATTGGTGGAGGTCTTCACGCTCTGGGTGTCGATCACGGAGGCGGTCGGTTCGGGCTTGCGTCCGTCCTTGACGCGGGCCAGGCCGGTCAGGTCGTGGTTGAGCTGGGCGAGGATTCCTTCGTCGCGCCAGGCGGCGTAGTAGAAGTAGACGGTGCCGTGTCCCGGGAAGTCGTGCGGGAGGTACTTCCAGGGGATTCCAGTGCGGTTGATGTAAAGGAGTGCGTCGAATACGTCGTGTAAATTAACCTTGGCCGGCTGCCCCGTCGGCCGGCGTTCGAGGCGGGCCTTTCTCCAGGCTGTCAACGTCGGCTCGATCAGGGCCCATCGGGCGTCGGACAGGTCACTGGGGTACGGCTTGCGCTCGCTCACGCCGTAGCGTGATCACGAGGACGGCGGAGGGAAGGATTCCGCTCGAACTCGGGCGGGTCCAGGGCATTTTCAAATTAGACGGGTTTCCGGGTATGGAGCCGCGCGAGACGTTCAGCCGAGTGCTGGACCTTGCAGGGAACGAATGGCCCGCACGTGGTGAAGACGGCCAAAGCGGGGCATGGGTAAAACCCGCATACCGGAAGAACCCCATGTGAACGCCCACTCAGTGGGCATTTAGAGATGGTATGCGCCGTTAAGTAACTTTCACGGCCGCCAAGTTTGGGGTGTTTACCCCATACGCGCACCCTTGTGTCCATCGGTCTGTGAACTCGTCCGCCCGTTTGCTCCGGTTCTCGTGGATGAAGTCCGTCTGGTTTGAAGATCAGGCAGAAACACCCAGCAGTGGCGGAACGCCACCGTCCGCTGCATCCATGATCACGCTACGGCGTGAGCCAGCGGAAGCCGTATCCCAGCGACCTGTCCGACGCCCGATGGGCCTTAATCGAGCCGACGCTGACGGCCTGGAGAAAGGCTCGGCTCGATCGCAGACCCACCGGGCAGCCGGCCAGGGTCGACCTGCGCGACGTATTCAACGCACTCCTCTACGTCAATCGCACCGGAATCCCCTGGAAATACCTCCCGCACGACTTCCCCAACTATGGCACTGTCTACGCCTACTACGCCGCCTGGCGCGACGAGGGAATCCTTACCCAGCTCAACTACGAACTGACCGGCCTGGCCCGCGTGAAGGAAGGACGCAAGCCCGAACCGACTGCTTCCGTGATCGACACCCAGAGCGTGAAGACCTCCACCAATGTGCCCCTGACCAGCCAGGGAACCGATGCTGCCAAGAAGATCGTCGGCAGGAAACGGGGCATCCTCACCGACACGATCGGACTCATCCTCGCCGTCACTGTCACCGCCGCGAGCCTGTCCGAGAACGCCGTCGGAATCCAGCTCCTCGACCAGGCCAAGAAGACCTACCCAACCATCTCCAAGAGCTGGGTCGACACCGGCTTCAAGAACGCTCTCATCGAGCACGGCGCCAGCCTCGGAATCGACGTCGAAGTCGTCAACAGAAACCCAGGAGTTCGCGGCTTCCACGTTGTCAAAAGGCGCTGGGTTGTCGAGCGAAGTATTGGTTGGATCATGCAGCACCGACGGCTTGCCCGAGACTACGAGACCCTGCCCGCCAGCTCCGAGGCCATGATCCACGTTGCCTCAATCGACAACCTCACCAAGCGCATAACGGACGAGACAACACCCACCTGGCGAGGAACTTACTAGGAGATAAAGGGCAATCCACCTAGATCAAACGCCCTCTCAGAGGTCGTTAAGTCCGTTTCTGGTAGCGGCCTCGTCCGGGTTGGGTGAGGAAGCCTTGGCGGGTGAGGCGTCCGAGGCGGCTGCGGGTGATGTTGACGGATGCCTCGTCGGTAGGCATGCCGAGGAGTTCGTGCAGCTCACGGGCTCGGAACTCTTGGTCGGGGTGCTGGTTGAAGGTGTTCACGATGGCCTGGTACGCGGTGTTCGTCTCGGGTGGTGCGGGTTGGCTTCCAGCCGGTGCGAGTTCGGCGATGACCTTCCGGGTGGTGGCCAGGTCCGCGAGTCGCGCTTCGGTCTCGGCCAGGGAGGCGGTCAAGTGCTGGATCTGGTCAGGCAGTTCACCGGCCCGGGCTGCGGTCTCGTCGTGCTGGGCCTGGAGGTCGGCCAGGAGTTCGATGACGTTCACGCGGCCAGCCCGAGGGTGTCGCGCCAGGCCGGACTCGGTGTGGTGAGGCGGCGGGCCATGTTCGCGATCGAGGCCCAGTAGACGCGCGAGGTGGAGGTGTCGGGCCGGTGGTCGTACTCCCGGGCCAGACGCCGGTGCAGCATCAATGTGCCGTTGACCTGCTCCACGATCCACCTCTTCGGTTGCGGGACGAAGCCTTTGCCCTGGTCAGCCGAGTTGCGGCGGACGACTTCGACGTCGATGTCCAGCAGGGCACCGTGGATGAGGACCTCGTCCTTGAAGCCTTGGTCCACCAGTGCCTTCTCCAGGCGCATCCCGCACCGCTCGGCGGCCTGGTCGAGCAGGGCGGTGCCGGCGGCGTTGTCGTGGGCGGACGCGGCAAGCACGACGACGCCGATGATCAGCCCCAGAACGTCGACGGCCAGTCCCCGCTTGCGGCCCGACATCATCTTGTTGGCGTCCAGCCCCGTCGTGGTCCTCGAGACACCGGCGGCCTCCCAGTTCACCCGCCGCGTGGTGCCGAAGGCGACGGTGAAGGGCTCCTTGGGCAGCGGGTGCAGCCGTTGCTGTTCCTCGAGCAGGGCCTCGGCGGGCTTGCGGCGGCTGGCGCGGTGGACCCGGTTGTTGACCGTGTCGCAGAACTCCCGGCAGGCCGATTCGAGTTGGCCCATCGTTTTGTACTGGGGCAGCAGGTTCGCCGAGGTGGGCACCAGGTCCGCCTTCGCGATGCGGACGGTCGCCTCTCTTCCGCCCTTGGTCTCGGGATCCGCCGGCGGGTTCCGTGCTCCGCTTCGGTGGAACACAGGTACCTGGGTCACCGTTGCCGTTGGTGAGCGACTTCGGTGCCGTGCGGCCCAGCAGCTGCTGTGCGCCTTCGCTTCGCTGAAGGCGGTTTCGCACAGGTTATGCCACACATGCCGCCTGTCCGCGACCTGGACCGCGTCGGGCGGAACGGGGCGGATGGCCTCGGCGTAGGTGGCTGAGCCGTCGCGGCAGACGACCTTGCCGCACCCGCACACGGACCCCCCGTCGCCCTCGGGCACCGTCCGCCAGTGATAGCCGTGCACACACCTGCCAGACCGCAGTGCCCAGCGGCGTCCGGGCCCGCACCACAGTCCGCTCACCCTCGTCGGCCACATCCTCGACGACCAGCGGGGACAGACCCGAAAACACCATCTACACAAGAACGTTGACATCCATCACATGGAAGTCAACGACCTCACAACTCTCCATTATCAAATCGCATGTGAGACAGGGTCGTTCCTTGGATTCGCTTCCGGTGACGGAAAGGCAGAAAGCTGCGTCAGAAGGGCAGTTGAACTATCCGCGCTCTCAAGGACCCTCCTAGACTCCGGCAGCACGAGGGCCAACTGGAACGGCCCAGATTAGAGTGCCCGGACGACAGCCTTCGAAGGCACTCATCCCGGAGGACATAAGTGCGTTTTCTCAAGAATGCCAAGCGGGCTGCCATCTCCGCAGTCATAACCTGTGGCATGGCCACCGGCCTGCTTGCCGGCACGGCTAGCTCGGCATCCGCGTCCACGATCCAGAAGCAGTGGATCCAACTGTGCGCCCAGGGCAACTACCCTGCCTATCTCTCCTTCCCCTGGCGTGGGGGTTATACCAGCACGATCGTCTCTCCCGGACAGTGTCAGTGGTGGAATGTCCCGTCCGATCACCGCTGGGAGCCGGTTGACGTCGTAGACGTCTGGTCGGGCGCGACCGTCGGCACAGCGTGGTACAACGGCGACGAGTCCGGACTGGGCACAGGAGCAGAAGGGTGGGAAGGCGGCGACCAGTGGATCCAGACCTGGTAGCCACCCACACAGGCAGAGCTAACCGGGCACGGACCGCCGCAACACCCACCTGCCCTGTCGGAACGGCGTAACAGGTCACGCACAGGCCCGGCCGGGGGCGTCCCGGCCGGGCCTGTGCCGCCGCTGCGGTTGGAGGCCGTGGTGGACGGCGCTGCGCGCTTCCCGGGTTCCGGCCGGTATTCGCCGCATCAGACCGAGGCGTCCGATGCGCCTGTGTGTCGGCGACGGTTGAAATGGGTTCAGGCACAGATTCCGTGAAGTGGACCGTGCTCCCGTGCACCGGTAACGCTCCGTCATCCTGGGCATCATCCTTCGGTCGTGTGACAGCTTGCTGGAGTTGGTGTTCCCGCGCCTGGTGACGGTGCTGGAGCGCGTGGTGGTGGAGAGCGGCGTGCTGCGGATCGCGGCGAGCACGAAGGACGGGACGGCGGCCGTCTGTCCGGAGTGCGGGACATTGTCGACACGGGTGCACAGCCGCTATGGACGCACGATCGCCGATGCACCGGTCGGCACCCAGCCTGTACTCATCGAGTTGTCGGTGCGCCGACTGTTCTGCGACAACAGCAACTGCGCGAGGGTGACCTTCGCCGAGCAGGTCGAGGGTCTGACCAGCCGCTACGGCCGGCGAACACCCGTCCTGCAGAGGGTCGTCGGTGCTCTTGGTGTCGTCCTGGCCGCTCGTGCCGTCGTCCGGATGGGACTGGTACTGGGCATCGTGGTCAGCCGGATGACCGTGCTACGCGTGGTGATGGCGCTGCCGGAGCCGGCCTGGGCGGTGCCGCGGGTGCTGGGAGTGGACGAGTTCGCGACCAGGAAGGGCCGCCGGTACGGCACCATCCTGATCGACTGCGAGACCCACCAGCCCTTGGACCTGCTGCCCGGTCGCGAGGCCGAGACCCTGGCCGCATGGCTGCGCGAGCACCCCGGCGTCGAGATCGTCTGCCGCGACCGCGCGGCGTTCTTCGCCGAAGGCGCCCGCACCGGCGCCCCGCAGGCCCAGCACTGCGCAGATAAATGGCATGTCTGGCACAACCTCGGCGAAGCCGTCGAACGCCTCGTCTCCCACCATCGCGCTCTCCTCCGCGACCTCGTGAAGACGGAGCCTTCGAGCGAACTCGAACGCGAACCAGGGCCCGTGCCGGCCTCCTCCGGCCAGGAGCCTCCCGAGCCCTACCCGCCGGGGAAGTTCCTCGACCGGCTCCGCGACACCCACGCCGCGGTCCGGGCCCAGGTCGAGCAAGGCCTGAGCCTGCGCGAAGTCGCCCGCCGGCTGGGACTGGGCCGCAACACGGTGCGCAAGTACGCTCGCGCCGCCAGCCCGGAAGCGATGCTGCACGGCCAGTGGCAAGACCGGACCAGCAAACTCGACCGTCACCGGCCCTACCTGGAGCAACGGATCGCCGAGGGCTGCACGAACCTGTCGAGCCTCCACCGCGAGCTGCAAGAACGTGGGGTCCGTTGCGCTTACAGCACCCTGCGCGACTACGTCCATCCGCTGCGTCCTGGACGCCGGCCCGCAGCCAGCCGGCCGCCGATGGTCCGGCCGCCGTCGCCCCGCGAAGCCACCCGGTGGATCATGAGCCACCCCAACCACCTACGCGAGGACGACCAACTGCGGCTCAAGGCGCTGCTGGCCCGTTCGCCTGAGCTCGCGGCCGCCACCGCCCACGTCCGGACGTTCGCGACCATCATGACCAACCGTGATGGAGGCCGGCTGCGCGGGTGGATCGCTGATGTCTGCGCGGACGAGCAGTGCGGCCTGGCCTCTTTCGCCGCCGGGCTGGTCACTGACCTCGACGCTGTCGTCTTCGGCATGAGCACAGAGTGGTCCTCCGGCCCCGTCGAAGGCCGCGTCAATCACCTCAAGATGATCAAACGTCAGATGTTCGGACGGGCCAAGCTCCCCCTGCTCCGCAAACGAGCCCTTCTCGCAGCAGCAGCAGGTGAGCCGGCAGACAGGAATGTCATACCCCTGCGGCATGCTCGCCAGCATGAACGAAGACGCCTTCTGGCAGCTCATTGAGGACTGCAGGCCAACGGCCCCGGACCCTGACGCCGAACTCCTCGCTGCCGCAGTTGCCGAATGTCTTGCCCAGTCCCCGTTGTCGACAGTCACAGGCTTCGCAGAACAGCTGTCATGGGCGCTCTACCGCCTGGACCGTAAGGAGTACGGACACAATCTGTCCGGTGACGGCTTCCTATACACGCGTGCCGCCATCGTCGCTGCTGGCCGCACCGTATTCGACAGCGTCCTCCAGGACCCTGCGGCCTTCGCTCCTTACGCCACCGACCTCATCTGGGCCGAGAGCCTGCTCTACACACCAGACCGTGCGTACAAGCGCATCACCGGCGAGGAATGGGACCGCGACACGCGATATTCCTATGAGTCGTACTCGAACGCCGAGGGATGGGCTGGTTGAACGCTGTCGCTTCATCTGGTGGCAACCTCCGGACTCGGCGATCGTCCTCACGGAATCCGTGCCTGAACCACTTTGCGCCGTTAACGCCACGGGGCATGCTCTTGGGGATGCCGAGGCGAGCGGGCACGGGACCTGGTGTGCGAAGACGTCGTGGCCGGCGATGGCGCATGGGAGGTCGGGGTTCCTCCTGGGTTCCCGGGCAGGTCGTTGGTTGCCGGTGTGCTCCACGAGAAGTCGATTTCGTGTGACATCACGAGGAATGCCGCCGCTGCGATCACAGCGCATACGACGATGGCCACTCCTCCAAAGGCACTGCCCTTCGGACGCGAGGCTCGCGTTCCCGTCGGACGACTGTGTCTGACTGCCGTCTTCGGGGCGTTCCGAGTTCCGGCTGGCGGAGCCGTGGCACCGGGCAGGCCGGAGGTCTTTCGTTGCAGCGCGGCCTGCACGGCGACCTCGACCTCCGACTTCCTTGGCGGCTCGGTTACCAAAGGCACGGTCTGTCCGCTGCTGTCGGTCGCCGTAGCAGCTGCCTCGGCTGTGTCAGGAGCCTGCGCATTGAGCGCGGACGCAGGCTTCACCTTCTCCATGGCCGCGTCGGGGTGACGAACCCTGGTGGCGTCTGGTGCGGCGGTGGGTAGGGGGTCCTCGTGCTCACTGGTGGCAGCTTCGGGACGTACGACCGAGGAGGTCGGCTCGATGGGCAGGTCGGCCTCGGTGGGCCTGATGGTCGGGCGCTGGCTCTTCGCCACAGGCTTCTCCGCGGAAGCCTGCATGAAATCCGGTCCAGGATCGCCTACGGCGGCTGGCAGCCAAGTGGCTTTCCGAATGGTGACCGACGGAGCCGGAACCTGCTTGTTCTGCACGGACATGGGTCCTGCCTTGTCGTGTTCGTCAGCTCGATGGGCCTATAGGTCCCGCGCAGCGTTCCGGCCATGTGCCGGGGCCGGAGTCGATGCGGCCCGCGAGCGCCTGCTCAAGGCGGGCCAGCGCGGTGTCGTCGGCGTCCTCGAGAGTGCTTTCGCTGGTCGCGGTGTGCCTGTCGGGCAACTGGCGGAGCAGGATGAGCGGGTTGTCGCTCTCCGTGCGTACATCCAGCACCCGAAACTTCGTGCCCGGTACGAAGACGATCTCGTTTCCGCCCCCTTGCAGGGCGCGCACGCTGCGGCCCGTGATCGACCAGATCGCGTATGCCGCACCCGCTACGACAGTCGTCTCGAGAGAATCCAGCAGCAGACCGCTGACCGGCGCCGCGTCGGTCAGCAACTGACCGGGACGCGTACTGTCGGCCATGTCGATTCCGTTCGCTCCGCGAAGAACCACTCCGCGGTAAGGCGGCAACCACTGCAACCCCGATGCCAGACAAGCGGCAAACGGCAGCAGGCGTGTCTCGCCCGTTCGCAGCGGCAGGGTGAGCTCGTCGGACTGCTGGAGGTACATGCGGACGGCTACGAGATCGTCGTGGACGGCCTCGTTGTCCTGTCCCCATAGGCCAGGCAGAGCGGTCAGCGCCTGGGCCACGGCGGTGCTGTGCCGCTCCCATGCCGTGCCGGCAAACATGCGCAGGGCTTTCCGCTGCTCCGGATTGCTGAGATGACGTGGTCGCAGCTTCCGTGTGCCTGCCGCATGCTGCCGTACTTCGTCTGGGGGGAGCACCGCCGGCGTTGCTCGGGATGCCGGCAGCGCTGTCGGCAGAGGGCCGCGGAAGGGTGGTGCCACGACCGGGCCGGCGGTGCCGGCGTCGGCCACGGCGACCGGCGGCCTGGGAGACCTTGGTGGCGGCGAGTGCTGCGGTGTGGGTCGCGTAAACCGGATGACACGCAGGCCGTGCTCGGCTGCCAATGCGCGCAGCGCACGGCCGCCATCGGGCGTGGTGGCGTGAACGTGAAGTGTGGTGAGGGCCCGGAGGCCGGGGGACAACGTCGTGAGTAGGCGGGACAGTACCGGCCACAGCGTCGAAGTGAGCCGATCCCCGGCACGGCCGATATCGATGACAGGGCCGTCTCTGGTCACGGGGCGGCCGGTGTGCGGTATCGCGGAGCCGGGACCGCCAATCCACAAACCGGCCCTGGTGACCACCGCGTGCCATTCCGGAGACAGCGGGAGAAGTCCTTCGGGAGACCCGGCGTCCCCGCTTGGGGGTGCGCCGACCTCTCCGAGGGGCGTGAACCAGCGTGACAGCTGGGGTGGTTGAGGGCGTTCGTCCTCACCTGCGGGAGAGCAGATCACTGCGTCGACGAACGGCAGCCACTGGGGTGCCTGGTCGGCACCGAACAGTACCGACCGGACGCCGTAGCGGCCTGTTGGGCCATCGGCGGCGAACAACGGCAAACCTGTGGTGACTTCGACCTCGGTGTCCAATGCCGAGGCGAGCGACTGTGCCAGGCGCAGCAGATCTGATCTGCCTCCCGGGACAAGCCGTACGCTGGCGCGCGCCTCGGCGTGCAGAGGACGCAACAGCTCGACGATGTCCGAGACCGCGACGTCCTCTCCCCATGGGACGCCAACGATCACGGCAGGCCGCCTGGGGTCGACTGGAACGGCGTGGAACACGTCACCAGGTTGAGGGGGAACCGAATCCATGGGGCGGATCAGCAGCCCGGCCGGGATCTGGTCGACCACGCACCCTGCCACTGCCTTCGCGGAGATCTCGCGGAGGGCGGGCTGCCACCGCGGCGACGGCAGGCGTGGCCCGAGCGGAACCGGTTGCCGCCCTGGTTCAAAGCGGAACCATCCGCCGGTGCCAGGCGGGACGAACACCGAGCCCCCCGGCACCACGAGCGCCGCTCCGTCGGGAGCCTCGACCGTCAGATTCCACATCTCGGCGATCCGTCGGGCCGTGGCCGCCCGACCGGGCCGGTCATCGCCGGCACCCGCCATCACCAATCGTATGGAACGGATGCCGTCCTGCCGGACGGTGTCCAGAACCTCGCGGAGCTTCGTCCACAGAGCGTCGGCCATGGTGCGGTCCACGGCGGCGATGATGGTGGTCGTGCCGTCATGCGAGACCATGGCGCGGGACAAGTCGTTGATGTCGGCCGGGTCCAGGCTGTCGTCGGTGGGCAGGCGGAGCAGAAGAAGCCCGTCGTAGTCCTCGACGACTACACGCTGCGCACTGACGTCGGTCCCACCGGACCGACTCTGGGGCGACGCGGAACCGGCCTTGGCCCGCCGGGCGAACGCGCCGGTGAAACGGCTCATGCGGTGTTCCCTCTTCCGCCATCCGTGATCGCGTCAGGGCGAGGCCGGTCACGGCCGTCGATGTGGTACTCGCCGGTACTCCCGCCCGTGAAGGCGGATGTCCCGGACTGAATGGCACGACACAACAGGAACGGCCGTCCTGCGGCTCGCGAAGGATGTCTGACCGGGCGACGCCATTGCGGCACGCGACGCCTGGCGGTGCCGGAGAGTGACGGGAAGACTGACGCAGTCGCAGGTATTCCATTACCCGTGGCGGCATCGGCCACATTTCCGTCCGGCGGAGGGCACGTTCGTGGTGATGGCAAAGCGCCGCAAGGCGGCCGGGGATGAACCACTGCGGCCCATCGTCCTGCCGGTTCCGGATGTGGCGAACGGCCGTTTACGATCACGCCGAGCCGCCGATCCGGCTGAGGACGAGTGCCCGCTGCGGCATCCTCTGGCGTTGCGACCGGGGCCAAGATGTCAGTCATGCCGTTCCGTCCGACGTGATCGTATGGCATGCGGATTCTATGACGACGTTCAATGAGGCCCTGTCCGCGCCCTTGTTCGTCAGCTGTGAGCCTGCCGCCTGCGGCGCTCCGTTTTGTGGGGCGGTTGGCGACACTCCGTGGCCGGACGGGCATTCGGCGCACGGACTTCGCGCCAGCACCCGTGTAGTTCCTGACAGGCCGGCGTACGCGGTCATGCGCTCGCTCACGGTCTTGCTCACTGAATTGGAAGCGGCCCGGAACGTCCGTGCACAACCGGATGCGCCTGAACCGGTCTTGACGGCGACGGCGGCCTTCGGTTCACGGAGCGGGGATATCAGCGGAAGCGCCAACCGTGTGGGGGTGAGTCTTCCACTCGCCCGGGGAGACCGTCTGCGGCGTCTTCCCCAAAGGGCACAAGAACTGCACGTTCGCTCAGGCGGCATGCTGCGAAGCTGTCACAGCAGCGATGAAACAAGGCGCCGCGGCGTTCGCGTGTGAGATCGAGGCGGTGGGGTGCAGACCTCTGTCTGCCTCCGGGCCGCCGGGCAGAACGGGCCGGACGAGTGGGTCTTTGGTACCGCGATCCGAAGCCGTGATGTCCCACCGATACTGGTCTGACTTCGGCCGTCCCAGGGTACGGGCGATACTTATCCAGCGGATTTAATTGCTATATGCATATAGTGACAGTTTGGGCGCAGAGATGGAGCGGGCTGTTGTGGTTTCCATATGTCAGCCACATGCCGTGATTGAGTGAAGTGACGAGGTGTTGGGCTGCGAGGATGACCACAGTGAACGGGAAATCGGAGCTTACCCTGACTTCGAGTCTGGTGGTTTCGGGTATACGGCTCTCGCGAGCCCAAGGGAACCCTTGCGTGGCTAGATTTTGCAGGAACTTATCGGCAAGTTCGGTCAGTAGGATCTCGCGCCGATCGAGGTCGCGCTCGATCGGGTCGGGGGATTCAAGCGATTGTGTAAGCCGCCGTAGAACATCTCCGATTGGGTCACTCGGGCCTGAATTTATTTCGACGGTTGTGATCTCTTTGGAATCATCTTCCGCGTGTGCCAGGTGTGGCAAATTGATCATCCCTGAAGTAATGAAGCGACCTCAGTGTCCGGTCGATCCATGTCGATGGCGTTTTGAGCGATTAATTGACCCACGGGTATTCGGGGACGGAAGTCCCATTGACGCGTGTCTGCGGCCGCAGGGTGTCCTCCGAATCATCATGCACTTGTGTACCGATCCCAGAAGGATCTGTCCACTGTGAGACTCCAACGTGAGTGTCCCTGTAGTCCACCGATGCCAGGACGAGAACCGTCAGCTTCTTACGGCACCGTCCTGAGTTGGTGTGTGATAGGGGGTGAGGGCGTGGTGGAGTGGCGTGCGGTGGATCGCTCGGGTGCCGTCGGACACCAGACCGGCGGTGGCACTGCAGGTGGCGGGCAGCTTGTCTGGGCAGTGCCCTTGACGGTGTTCTGCTCCTTCTTGCTGGAGACGAACGCAGCGCCGTCCGCCGCGGCCTGGCCGGCGATGGGTCGGCGGACGTGGATTTCGGTGGCGTCCAGGCCTGGTTCGATGACTTGGGCCTGGGCGGGGCGCAGGCGAACACGTCGGCCGGTGCCTGTAGGCGCAGGCCAGGCCGGTCGAGGGCCGCGCAGCTCCGCTGAGCCGGCCAAGTACGTCTCCCTCCCCGACAGCGCCGCGGGTAAAGGGTGGACCGGCCGACGTCGAACAAGAAGGCAAGACAGCGTGCGGAAGGTCGTGCCGCAGGTGGACTCCGTGGCCGAAGACCGGTCGACGAGAACGAGCTGGCGCCGGGCGCGACCCGATGCACCACGACCGTCACAGCCGGATCTTGCCACCCACCAACAGAAACGCCTCACCCGCGGTTTCACACGCCGAAGGCGAGAGGAGGTGTCTGATGCGTCAGATGTCGAGGAGGTGCTCGTAGAAGCCGCCGAACGACCGGTCACTGTCGACGAGGTGAATCTCGAGAATCCAGTGGCAGGGGTGCCCTGCTGCATCGAGGCGACGCATCGGTCCGTCATTGCCGTGCGTCACGTAGCAGTCGATGTCGTCACCGTTGATGCGTTCGTGGGGGAACTCACCCACCAGGTGCCCGGCGTGGGAGGCGCCGTATGCCCAGCCCGCGTCGGTGATGAGCCCGAGGACGTGGTCGAACAGCTGCGAGCCAGTGATGTCAGGAGTCGCGTGGAAGTGGTTGCGGGCGGCTTCCCAAATCACAGGGAGGTCAGCGGCCAGGCGGTGCTTGACCGGGTCGTTGCCTAGCATCCAGGTGCGCCCGAAGTCGGCCTCCCAGGTCTTCACGCTCTGGGTGTCGATCACGGAGGCGGTCGGTTCGGGCTTGCGTCCGTCCTTGACGCGGGCCAGGCCGGTCAGGTCGTGGTTGAGCTGGGCGAGGATTCCTTCGTCGCGCCAGGCGGCGTAGTAGAAGTAGACGGTGCCGTGTCCCGGGAAGTCGTGCGGGAGGTACTTCCAGGGGATTCCAGTGCGGTTGATGTAAAGGAGTGCGTCGAATACGTCGTGTAAATTAACCTTGGCCGGCTGCCCCGTCGGCCGGCGTTCGAGGCGGGCCTTTCTCCAGGCTGTCAACGTCGGCTCGATCAGGGCCCATCGGGCGTCGGACAGGTCACTGGGGTACGGCTTGCGCTCGCTCACGCCGTAGCGTGATCACGAGGACGGCGGAGGGAAGGATTCCGCTCGAACTCGGGCGGGTCCAGGGCATTTTCAAATTAGACGGGTTTCCGGGTATGGAGCCGCGCGAGACGTTCAGCCGAGTGCTGGACCTTGCAGGGAACGAATAGCCCGCACGTGGTGAAGACGGCCAAAGCGGGGCATGTGTAAAACCCGCATACCGGAAGAACCCTATGTGAACGCCCACTCAGCAGGCGTGAACCTGCCGACCGGTGTGGTGCGAGTCCTCCTTGGCGATCTGCTCGACATGGGTGCGATCAAGGTGCGTGAGCGTGTGGAGCGTCCGAGCGTGCAGCTCATCAGAGAAGTACTCACCGGTTTGCGAGCCCTGTGAGCCGCATCATGCGTGCCAGGCGGCGCCGCTACCCGAACCCCTTCGGCTGAGAAATGGAACGGTCATGAGCAGAATCGTGCCCGAAGGCAAGACGACCCCGCTTGCCGCGGACGACCTGCCCCAAGCGGTCAAGATCCTCGTCGCGGGAGGATTCGGAACGGGCAAGACCACCCTTGTGTCAACGATCAGTGAAATAACCCCCTTCCACACCGAGGAAACCCTCACCCACTCGAGCATCGGGATCGACGACACGTCAGGGGTGGAGCTGAAGGGCACGACCACGGTCGCCATGGACTTCGGCCGCATCACCATCAACGACAGTCTCCACCTGTTTCTGTTCGGAACCCCGGGGCAGGATCGCTTCTGGTTCATGTGGGACGAGCTTTCCGCCCGAGCCCTGTGTGCCGTGGTGCTCGTCGACACTCGGCGGCTGACGGTGTCCTTCCCGTCCATCGACTACTTCGAGCGCCGCGGACTGCCGTTCGTGGTCGCCGTCAACTCGTTCGCGGGTTCTCGTGCGTACCCGGTCGAAACGGTGCGAGCCGCGCTCGACTTGAACAAGGACGTCCCTGTCCTCATCTGTGACGCACGCCAGCGCCGATCGGGTGAAGGAGCTACTGATCAACGCCTTGGAGCACGCGCTCGCCATTGAGGAACGCTCATCCTGAGCCAGGGGCGACGATGGCCGCCGGCCGTTCCCCGTGAGTACTTCGACCCTGTCTCGTGGCCGACACGACGGTCGACCGGTCTCTGTCTCAGCGGGGACGGTCGCCTGCGGTCGTGTGACGGCTGTCCGCGAAGTCCCCGTAACCGATCCGAGTAGGGTCACGTCCGTTCGGAACTCACCAACAGGGGCGTTCGCGGTCAGTTGGCACAAGCCGGGCGGCTGATGAACGTGCGGGCAAGTTCGAGTTTTGCACTCGAGGGCAATCTTCTGGCCCGGAAAGGCCTCATGCGTACTCGTGGCCTGAACAAGAGCTGCCGCCCATTAGCATCCTCATTCTGCGAACCATTTCTACGCCTGGACGGTTCGCCGTACCCACCCCGTATGGCCTCTCCGGCCGTTGGCGAGGGCCCAGCTTTTTTCCCTCCGGGGCCGAGGCGCCGAGCTTTCGGTCTCTGGTAACCAATTCAGGAAGGCGGACGTCATGGTGGCGACCGGCGATACGATTCCCAATTTCCAGGGCTCGGACGGCGTTCTGTACAACGCGACGCCCGCGGAGCTGAAGGACAAGGCCCTCGACATCCGCAACACCCAGGAGACCGTCCAGGGAGAACTCGGCAGGCTGAAGTCGTACGTCGTCGGCCTGGAGGCCGTGTGGGGAGGCATCGCCGCCAACACCTTCCAGGAGCTCATGCGGGAGTGGGACGCGCACGCGGCGCAGCTCCAGGAGGCCCTGCTGGGTATATCGACCGGCCTGGACACCACGGCGGACAACTACATTCAGGGCGAGCACGTGAACCTCATGAATCTCAACAGCGTGACCCTCCCGCCGGCCCGTTTGTCCTGACGCAGAGAACGCCAGTACGTCGCACGTAGCAACGACACTTCTCGTCGGAGGATCCGAGATGCCCGATATCGAAGGCACGCCCATCCACGTCGGCAGGGACCTGGAGGGGGCAGGCGATTACCTCAACGCCCAGGCGGCGCACATCATGGGCGAACTGCACGCCCTGAAGAGCCGGATCCAGTCGCTGATCGACACGTGGAACGCCCAGTCCGCGACCGACTACCAAATGCGCATGCACGAGTGGGACATGGCCGCTGTCGGCCTCTTCGGCAGCGAGCAGGAGGGCGGCGTGCTCGGTGAGATCGCCCACGCCCTGCGCGTGAACTGGGGCAACTACGTGGGGGCCGAGGAAGCCAACATCAGGACGTGGACGTCCTCGGCCTGACCCCGGCGGAGCAGACGAGTGCGCCCCCCCAGTCGACGTGTGAGAAGGAATACGCCCAGTGGAGAATGAACGCTGCCACGTGACCGTGGTGGGAGCCAGGCGGCGGGTGGACCTCGCGGTGCCCGTGGACGCGGCCATCGCCGAGTACACCCCGTCCCTGCTCACGCTCGTGGGACAGGTGGAGTTCGACGACACCTTCCCGCCGGTCTGGTCGCTCGCGCTGCCCGGCGCCCCGCCGTTCTCGCCGGAGACCTCCCTGCGGGAGTGCGGCATCGTGGACGGCGCGACCTTGTATCTGCGGGACGCGGCCGCGGGGGAATTCGACGAACCCGTGGTCACCGACCTCGAGGAGTCGGTCGAGCAGGCCGAGGGGGACCTCGCCGCCTGGGGTTGGCGACCGCGGGCCTACACGACCCTGGTGCTCGGTGTGCTGGGCCTCATCGCCGGTCTCGTGACACTGGCGTGGACGGGCGGGGAGACCGCCGTGCTGCCGGTGACCGGTGCCGTTGCGATGGTCATGGCCTTCTCGCTGGCGCTGCTGGCCTGGCATGCCACCCGCCAGGGCTGGTCCCTCCCGCTGGGCCTGCGGCTGATCCTGGCGCACTCGGCTGTTCCGCTGCTCGCGGTGGCGGCCGTCTCCCTGCCGGCGGCCACCAGGAGCACCTCGGCCGTGTTGACGGCGTTGAGCGTGGGGGCGTTGGTGGGGGCGTTCGCCGGCTTGCTGGCGCTCCGCCACGCGACGACGCTGATGGCGGTGGCGATCACCGGGCTCGGCCTGCTGTTGACGGTGTGCCTGAGCCTTGGTCACGCCTCGCTGCTGGAGGCATCGGCGGTGGTGGCGGTCGCCATGATGGGAGTGCTCGGCGCCGCGCCGAAGCTCGCGGGGCATTTCGCTGTGCTGGCGGGGACGCCTGGGGGCGTTGAGGGCTATGAGGACGAGGCGGATGTCCTGCATCTGGTGAAGCGAGGTCAGCGGCTGCTCATTGGGACGAACGTGCTGGGCTCTGCCGTTGCCGCCGCGTGCCTGGTGGTGCTGGGTATGGCGGACCATGTCTTCGCGGTGGCCCTGGCCAGCTGTCTCGGCCTCGCGCTCATCCTGCGCGCGGGACGGCTGACGATGGCGCTGGCGGTGGTGCCGATGGTGATCGCGGGGACGATCGGTCTCGCGACGACGCTGATCCACGCCCCGGGCGCCTTCGGGGCGCCCGGCTGGGCCGGCTCCGTCGCCCTGCTCGGCGCGGCGGTGATCGCGCTGGCGTTCGGCCTGGGCCGGGCCTTCCGCGCGGACGGTTCCGAGGAGAGGCCCTCCTGGATCGATCCGCTTGCAGGGTTCTTCCTGGTGGCCTCCGTGCCGCTCGCGGTGGGCGTCTTCGGCATGTACGCCTCGATGATGAACTCGGGGCAGACGCCGTGACAGCGGCGGCAAAGCGCGGTGTGCTGCGGGTGGCGGACCGCGGCTGGGGTACCTACCGCACCATCACGGCCGCGGTCCGGGCGGCCGGCGAGGGCGCGGTGATCCACGTCCAGCCGGGGGTCTACCGCGAGTCCCTGATCCTCGACATCGATGTCTCCGTCGTGGCGGAGAAGGGCCCGGGCACTGTGCGCATCGTGGCCGTGCAGGGCCCCGCGGTCAGTGTGAGCCGCGGGGCGCCCGTGCTGCGGGACGTGACGGTCGAGAGTGGTTCCGACCGGGGGCCGGTGGTGCTGGTCGCCGGAGGCACACCGGTGTTCGACCACTGCCAGGTGTCCGGCGGCCGTGTCGAGGTCATCCACGATGCCGCCGCCGAACTGCGGGCGTGCACCGTCGAGGACGCCTCCGACTCCGGAGTCCATGTCACGGGCACGGCCGCGGCGGTCGTCGAGGACTGCGTGATCCGGGAGTCAGCAGGCCACGGCCTGACGTTGAGCGACGCCGCCAGGGCGGAGGTCCGCCGCACCACGATCGAGCGGGTCGCCGGGTGCGGGGTGGTGATGGCGGGGGAGTCGTCGGGCACCTTCGACGACTGCACCGTCCGGCACGTCGGTGAGGCTGCGTTGCTGGTGCACGCCCTGGCGCGGCCCCTGTTGCGCGGGTGCCGGCTGCACGACGCGAAGGCCGAGGGGGTGCGTGTGGGCGACGCTCCCGGTTCCGGTCCGGCCACCTCGGCGACAGGCCGGGACGACGCGGTCGCGTCCGGTCATGACGAAGTCCGGGTTCGGTTGGAGAAGTGCGAGGTCTTCCGCACCGGCCGGGAAGGTGTGCTGGTGTCGGGGGCGGGCGACGTCCGGCTCCGGGACTGCCATGTGCGGGAGACGGGCGGAGCGGGCGTGATCGCCGCGGGTGCCGGCCGGGTGGAGATCGACGGGACACGGGTGGTCGACGTGCCCGGGACCGGCCTGGCCGCCGTGGAGAACGCCGAGTTGCACGTACGCGGTGGCACCGTGGCCCGTACCGGCGCCAACGGGGTGCACGCGACGGACGGGTGCACCGTCCGTCTCACCGAGTGCGAGATCTCGACCACGGCCTACACGGCCCTCCACTTCGGCGGGAGCGCCCGGGTGGAGCTGGCCTCCTGCACGGTGCGGGACAGCGCGCAGCACGCGGTGCGGGTGGAGGGCTCCGCGGAACTCACCGCCGAGGACACCCGGGTGGAGCGGGCGCAGATGACGGGCGTCGACGTCAAGGATGCCGACGTGGTGCTGCGCCGGTGCGTGATCGGCGAGACCGAGACCGGCATCAGGCTGGACACCCGGCACCGGCCGCTGCTGGAGGACTGTGAGGTCGTCCGGCCCGCCAGGACGGGCATCGAGATCGCGGCCGGCACGGGCGCCGTGGTGCTGGGCGGCCGGGTCGACGCCCCGGGGTCCGCCGGGGTCTTCCTCGACGAGCGCAGTGAGTCCTGGATCGAGGACCTGACCATCACCGATGCCAAGGGGAGCGGGCTGGTGATCTGGTCCGGCGCCAGGCCGCGGGTGCGGTCGGTGACCATCGCGGGCGCAGCGAAGAACGGCGTGTACGCGGGCGATGGCGCCGAAGGGCTGCTGGAGGACTGCTCGATCTCCGCCACCGGCTATCCCGCGGTGTACGTAGGGGCCAAGGCGGCGCCTGTGCTGCGCCGCTGCCTGGTGCACGACACGGATGAGGACCTGTCGCAGGCCGAGGACGCCGCGGCCAGCTTCGAGGAGTGCCGCACCAGCAATGTGAAGGTCGCCACGATGCCAGCGGCGGCCGAGGGCGAGATGATGCCGGTGGGGGCGCCGCGCGGCACAGCCGGGGGGCCGGCGGCCAAGAGGGCCCGAATGGAGCGGGTAGGCGAGGACCAGCTGCCCGAACTGCTGGCCGAGCTGGAGCGGCTGGTGGGCCTGGAGAGCGTCAAGCGCGAAGTGGCCTCCATGGCCAAGCTGATGCAGATGGTCAAGCGCCGTCAGGAGGCGGGTCTGCAGCCGCCGCCGCTGAGCCGCCACCTGATCTTCGCGGGCAACCCCGGGACCGGCAAGACGACGGTGGCCCGGTTGTACGGACGGCTCCTGGCCGCCCTCGGGCTGCTGGCCAGCGGGCATCTTGTGGAGGCCGACCGCAGCGCGCTGGTGGGCGAATACATGGGGCACACCGCTCCGAAGACCACCGCGGTCTTCCGGCAGGCGCTGGGCGGCGTGCTGTTCATCGACGAGGCGTACGCGCTGGTCCCGGCGGGGCAGAGCAGCGACTTCGGGCACGAGGCCATCTCCACCCTGGTGAAGCTGATGGAGGACCACCGGGACGACGTGGTGGTGATAGCCGCGGGCTATCCAGAGGACATGGAGCGCCTGATCGACTCCAACCCCGGTCTGGCGTCGCGTTTCACCCGCACCCTGCGCTTCGACGACTACACGTCGGCGGACCTGGTGCGGATCGTGGAGCACCAGGCGTCCCGGCACGAGTACCGGATCGGCGAGGACACGGCGGCGGCGCTGCTGACCCACTTCGACGCGATCGACCGGACGGAGCGCTTCGGCAACGGGCGCACCGCCCGCCAGGCCTTCCAGCAGATGACCGAGCAGCACGCCCTACGCGTGGCCGACCTGGCCGATCCCGGCGACGAGGCCCTGACGGTGCTGCTGCCGGCCGACGTGCCTGTGGTGGCGGTCCGATGACCCGGCCCCGCAGGCACGCCGGACTGGGCGTGGCAACCGGCTCACTTCTTGATGGTTCCCGGGGGGCCGGGGAAGCGCGAGTGCCGGTCGACCGTGGCGTAGGACTGGCCCGTGGCGTTGACCACCGCGATGTAATTGCCGAGCAGTTCGAGGGAGTTGCTCAGCAAGGCCAGAACCTTCTGCATCGCCGGGTTGATGTGCCGGGCGAACTCGTCACCGATGCCGGCGAGGATCTCGTCATCACGATGCATGGTGTCGCCCAACTGGGAGCCTCCTCCGCCGGTGCTGGGATCCACGTTTACCGACACCCCGCTGGGATGGGCGGGGCCCCAAAACTTGCCCTGCAGCACGGTGTTGACGCTTTGGCGCAGCGCCTCGTAGTGAGAGACGCCGATGCGGGCCTGTGTCAGCAGCGTGGTCTCGGTCGCCCGCACCGTGTCCGCGGCGAAGTAGAACGGCCCACTGTCGGCAAGGGTGGACGCGGAAGGCCCACCACCGGGCTGGGGGGTCTCGGTGTCGTTGAAGCTGGGCAGGCTGTTCCAGCCGACCGTCATGGTAGGGACGAGATAGCTGAAGTCCTTTCCCGCGTCGGGATCGTCGGGTTGCTGGGGATCGGCCATTTTCATCTCCTGAGTTCGCGTCTGGCGGTTGGGCAGGGGGTATTTCAGTCGGCAGCAGGCGCCAGTTTGTCATACCGGAATCGGTGGGCGGAAGCCCTGTTTCAAACATTCGATATTCCGACGGAGACCCGCGAAGCGCGGTCGTTCTGGCGAAAGGAGCGTTACCGTGGCAACGATGACCGTCGAAGAGTTTCGGGTCGCATTGGGCGACCTCGGCAGGGCTATCGGTGTAGTGCGGGGGGAGAGCGAGCACATATCGGGCTTGATCAACCAGATCCAAAGCCAGTTCGAAGCGGCTCACAGCTCCTGGAAGAGTCCGGCCGCATCCACACTGCACACGATTTCCGCTTGGTTCACGGACGCTTCTCGTGACCTGGAGAGCCTGTTGCAGGAGATGGCCCGGCGCATGCAGACCGCGTACGACAACTACGCCACGGCCGAGATCGCCAACACCCACAACTCCGGAGGCTGATCGTGCCCGAATACGGTGACTACGACATCGGTGTGCTGAGCATGGACCCGCAGGCGCTTGACGGGGTGGGCGATAAACTCATCGCACTCGCCGGCGAAATGGCTGACTCGATCATCCGGATTAACCACACCGTGAGCGGACTGTCGTTGGGATGGGTGGCCGAGAGCGCGGATGAGGCGCAAGCGTTCGGTGACCGCTGGAATCGCGTGATGGCGCAGATGTTCGGCGATGACGGCGTGCTTACTGCTCTGGCCGGGGGAATCAAGGCGGCTGCCATCGGAAGCAGCCAGGCGGAGGTCGCGCGGGAAGCCGCGTTCCGCTCATTTTCCGAGGCGCTCGCGTCCACGTCCGGGGGTGGCGGCGGGGGTCCCCAGGACCACACCGGACCCGAATTCCCTATCACTCAGGATTTCCCGAACTAAATGACCAGGATAGATTTCCACCGCCCCGCCAGGACGTTCCCGCCTGCGGTCCCGGAACAGCAGGTCTCGCTGGCGGCGCCGCCGCAGAAGGCCACGCAGAACCAGGCCCAGACCTGGCTGTACATGCTGTTGCCGCTGCTCAGCAGCGTCAGCATGGCCGCGTACATGTTCACCTTCGGCCGGCCGTGGATGATGGCGCTCGGCGTCGGCTTTGTCGTGATCTCCATCGGCGTCATGGTGATGGTCAGGGCGCAGACCAAGAACGCGAGTCGGCGCACGCAGTACCGCCAGCGCGACCGGTACGTCGAGTACCTCGCCGACATCCGGCGCCAGGCGCAGGAGTCGGCGACGGCCCAGCGGGCGGTCAGCGCCTTCGTGTACCCCGGCCCCCAGCGGCTGTGGGCGATCGCCACCACCGGACCGCGGCGGGTGTGGGAACGCCGGCCGGCCGACGCGGACTTCCTGAAGCTGCGGCTGGGGATCGGCCACGGCATGCCGGCGATGCGGATCGCCCTGGGCCGGCACAGCGACCCCATGACGGAGCACGACGCCGAGGCGCACCGGCGCGCCGAGAAGCTCACCCGGGACTTCGAGACCGTCAGTCTCCAGCCGGCCTGGGTCGATCTGGCGAACACCGGCGTCCTCAGCCTGCTCGGCCCCGAGGAGCGCACCGCCGAGCTCGCCGGATCCCTGCTGATGCAGTTGTCCGTGCTGCACGCCCCGGACGACGTCCGGGTCGCCGCCCTCACCTCGGGTGAGGACGGGGAGTACTCCTGGGCCTGGGTGAAGTGGCTGCCGCACGCCCGCCAGCCCGGTCGGGTGGGCCTCGTGCCCATGGTGGCGGAGAGCATGGACGGTATCGCCGACCTCCTGCAGTCGCAGGTCGACCGGATCCGCGAGGAACGCGCGGAGCGTGCCGCCTCCTTGGGCATGCGGCGGGAGGGCGGGGCGTCCCGCCACCTGGTGGTGGTCCTGGACGCGTTCCGGCCGGGAGCGGATTGGGCGCGTTCGCCGCTGGTGACCGACCTGCTGGCCGAGGCCGGCCCGGAGAGCGGCCTCCACGTCGTCTGCCTGGTCACCAAGGAGAGCGAGGAGCCCAGCCGGGTCGACGCGCGCGCCCGGGTGGACGCCGACGGCAACCTCAGCCTGGAGACCCGTCACCCCGGCCTGGTCCAGGTGGTCCAGGACGCTGTCGCCGACGCCTGTCCGCCGCAGCTCGGCGAGCAGGTGGCCAGGGCGCTTGCCCCGCTGAAGCTGACCGGCGAGCAGGAGCAGGTGCTTGCCCGCACCATCGCGCTGCCCGAGATGCTGGGCGTGACCGACCTCGGCGCGTTCGATCCCACCGACCTGTGGCGGGAGCCGGACGATGAGGCGCTGCTGCGGTTGCCGATCGGATTCACCGGCGATGGCGCGCCGCTGGTACTGGACCTGAAGGAATCCGCGATGGGCGGAATCGGCCCGCACGGCCTGGTGGTCGGCGCGACCGGTTCGGGCAAGAGCGAACTGCTGCGCACCCTCGTCACGGGGCTGACCATGACCCACGCCCCGGAGCACCTGGGCTTCGTCCTCATCGACTTCAAGGGCGGTGCCACCTTCGCCGGAGTGACCGAACTGCCCCACGTGGCCGGCCTGATCACCAACCTCGCCGACGACTTGGCGATGGTGGACCGGGTCCGCACGGCCCTACAGGGCGAGCAGCAGCGGCGGCAGCGGATGCTGCGCGAGGCCGGCAACGTGGACTCGGTCCGCGAGTACCAGATCCTGCAGGCGGCCGGCGGCACCGACGAGGACGGCAGGCCCTTGGAGCCGATGCCGTATCTGATGATCGTCGTTGACGAGTTTGGTGAACTCCTGGCCCAGAGATCCGACTTCATCGACCTCTTCGTCCAGATCGGACGGGTCGGCCGAAGCCTGGGCATGCATCTGCTGCTGGCAACGCAGCGGCTGGACGAGGGCCGTCTGCGCGGCCTGGAGTCGCACCTGTCGTACCGGATCTGCCTGCGCACCTTCAGCGCCCAAGAGAGCCGTGCCGTCATCGGGACGCCCGACGCCTACCGGCTCCCCTCGATCCCGGGCTCTGCTTACCTCAAGGTCGACGAGTCCGTCTACGAACGCTTCCGCGTCGCCCACATCTCCGGCGCATACGACGAGGACAACCGGCAAGAGCCGGTCGCCGGCCCACCACCGGTGCCTGTGCCGTTCGGTGTGCGCACCGCCGAGGACGCCGGGACCGAGGAGGCCGACGAGACCGAGCCGTCCGTGACACTCTCCCGTCCGCTGCCCGGCCAGCGCACCGAGATGCAGGTGGCCGTGGAGCGGGTGCGGGCCCACGGCACCCCCGTCCATCAGGTCTGGCTGCCACCACTGCCCACAGCCATCGAACTCGACTCGATGCTGGCCCCCCTCACCACCGACGACCAGCGCGGGTACCACTCCCGTCTGTGGCCGCAGGGCGGCAACCTCGCGTTCCCGGTCGGCGTCGTCGACCTGCCCAGCCGCCAGGAACAACGCGCCCTCCTCCTGGACATCTCAGGCCAGCAGGGCCACCTGATCCTGGTGGGCGCACCGCAGTCCGGCAAGAGCACCCTGCTGCGCTCCCTCATGACCAGCGCCATGCTCACCCACACCCCCGACGAGATCCAGTTCCTCGGCATCGACTTCGGCGGCGGCAGCCTCGTCGGCTTGGAACGGGCGCCGCACGTGTCCGGCGTCACCACCCGGCACGACGAGGCGCGCACCCGGCGCGCCCTGTCCGTCGTCCGGCAACTGATCGACGACCGAGAGCGGCTCTTCCAGGAGCTGCGGATCGACTCCGCCGCGGACTTCCGCCGGCTCCGCGACGAGAAGGCGCTGCCCGCCGGGGTCAACGCCGCCGACATCGTCCTCGTCATCGACAACTGGGCCGCGCTGCGGGCGGCCATGGAGGAGGCCGAACAGGTTGTGCCCGACATCGCGGTGCGTGGCCTCGGCGTCGGCGTCCACCTGGTGCTCACCGCGAACCGCTGGGCCGAGCTGCGGGCAAACCTCCGCGACACCATCACCGGCCGTCTGGAGCTGCGCTTGGCCGAGCCCGCCGAGTCGGAGATCTCACGGCCGCTGGCCAGGCAACTGCGCGCGTTCGTACCCGGCCGCGGTCTGGTGGCTCCGGGCAGCGTCTTCCACGCCGCTCTGCCGCGCCTGGACGGCACATCGTCCACCGACAACCTGACCAAGGCCCAGGAGGCCGTGGTGGACGAGCTGGTCGCGGGCTGGAAGGGCGCCGTCGCCCCGCCGCTGCGCGTGCTCGCCGAAGTGGTCACCCCCCAGGAGCTGGAGCAGGCCTGTGCGGCCCTCCCCGGCGGGGCGGCCGCGCTGCCCGAGGGCGCCGTGCCCATCGGCATCAGGGACTTCGACTTGACTCCGGCGACCCTCGACCTGGACGCCGACGGGCCGCACTTCCTGGTGTACGGCGACCCGGGTTCTGGCAAGACCTCGTTCCTGCGGTCATGGATGCGCGCCATGGCCGCCCGCCGGTCGGCCTGGGACCTGCGTTTCATCGTCGTCGACTACCGGCGCGGACTGCTGGGCGCGGTGCCCGGGGACTACGTCGGCGCGGCGGCCGGGGACGCGGACTCCGCCGCCGTCTACATGGAACAGGTCGTGGACAAACTCAAGGAGCGGATGCCGCCCCCGGACATCACTCCGCACGAGCTGAAGCAGCGCGACTGGTGGGACGGCCCCGAGCTGTACCTGGTCGTGGACGACTACGACCTGGTGGCCGGGGGCGGAACGACCGGACGCGGGCCCCTGGCGGCGGTGGGGGACTACCTCACCCACGCCGCCGAGATCGGCTTCCATGTGGTGCTCGCGCGCAGAAACGGCGGGATGAGCCGCTCGCTCGCTGACCCGGTGGCCGGCCGGATCCGCGAACTGGGTTCCGGCGGACTGCTCCTGTCCGGCGACCCCCGTGAGGGCGCGGTGCTGGCGGACCAGCGCGCGCGGCGCCTGCCCCCTGGCCGCGGCGTTCTCGTCTCCCGCCGCAGCGGCGGCTCCCTCGTCCAGACCGTCCACGACCCCGGGGACGGATAGGGGCACCACCCCCTCCGAGATCCGTCCCCTCTCTCCTCCCGTATGACGCCCACCCGATGACCTGTGGGCGGCCGCTACCTGCAGCCCACTCTGTGAGGACACGCATCCCATGGCCGCATTCGACGACTCGCAAATACGGGCTCTGGGCAACCAGTGGATCGAAGCCGGTCGGAGCCTCCTCGACGGGCTGCGGACCATGCACGGGAGCATGCAGTCCATGGCCGCCGAATGGACCGGCAAGGCCGGCCGCTCCGCACAGGTGGTCTGGAACGGCAACGGCAAGCACAACATCTTCGAAGCCGTCTGGGAGGCGGGCACCACCGTTGAGGCGATCGGCGAAGCGATCCTGAGCTATGCCGACGAGCTGCAGAAGACGGTCCAGGAAATCAACCGTGCCCACCTGATCGAGGGCCTCGCCGCGATTTTCGGCACGATCCTCGGTTTCCTCACGTTCCCCATCGGAGGTCTGCTGGGGCGGTTCGCCGGGTTCATCGGTGAGCTGACGTCGAGCATCCTGAGCACCATCTCCAGGGTCGGCGCCGCTGCCGCAGCGCTCGGCCGCGCGGCCACCTTCGCCGCCGATGCCTTCATCAACGGGGCAATCCAGCTTGTCAACGACGTGATCTCCCAGGTGCTGGCAAAGGCAGCCGCCCATGCGCCGATCGACGTCCACCTTGACAACCTTGAGTCCATAAGCGTCCTCTTGGCCTCATGGCTGGGTGCGACCTTCGGCTTCCAGCACCCCCAGGTCGGCACAAGCGGAGAGGTGCCGCATGTCGGAACCCCGCGCCCTTCGTCAGTGCCATCGGTGGAAGGGGCCGTCCCGCACGTTCCGCCAACCACCGCCCACGTCGAAATACCGCGCCCCGGGACCCCGGGCTCCCCCTCCGTGGGCTCGCTCGACCCTTCTGTGATCACAACAAGCCATACGCCGATACCTGTGAAGAGCCTCTCGGACTCGGTGATCGAAGTACCGCGCTCCGCTGCCGGTGCCCAGGGTTTTCATACGGGCTCATCGGCGCCGAGGGCCGTTGCTCCCGAAGACAGTGGCGCCATCGCGGCACCTGCCGGGGCACGACCCGGCACGCCGCTTCCGGGCGGGACCGGGCGCGATGTGCCCGTACCCGGGACCACTGGCAGGGGGCCACTGGAGAACGGGACCCCATCTGCTCCCAAGGACCCCGTCAAGGGCGATGCCACGTCCGGGATCCCGAGTGCTCCCGGCTCCGCGTTCCTCGAGCCGCGGCCAGGCACTCCCAGCGGTGTCAAGACTTCCCCGCCTTCGCACGACATCGACACGGGGAGCCTGCGGACCCCGGCCGACAGCCCCGCCGTACGGGATGGACTCCCGCCGACCGCGACCACCGGCATGCATGCTGGCAGTGGGGTCGACCGTGGGGTCTCCCCAGGCGGAAGCACCGGCAACGGCCGAGGCACGGTCACGTCCGCACACGGCTTCGAAAGCCTGCAGGAGCGCGCGGCGAACGCGGGCGCCGCGGGCAGTGGCAACGGCCTGGCTGCGGTAGCCGGGCACGGTGGCGCTGATGCCGCACCTGGCGCCCCGATGCGGTCTGGTGGCCCGGAGACCGCCGGTGCCGCCCGTCCGTCGGACATGACCAGCAGTGTGCGGAGCCAGGCGGAGGCGGCCTCCCCCTCGACGCCACCCGCGGGAGGACGCCCCGCGCCCGGCGACCGGCGCCTTGAGGTGGCTGCTGGGCGCGGGCACGCGGAGCCGGGGGGCACGGGTGTGCGCACGAAGCCGTCGGGAGTGGAACCCGAGGGCACCGGACGTGCTCCGGACTCCCTCGCGTCGCCGGCGTCCGACTCGTCTGCCGGCAAGCCCCACGACATCGGTTCCGATACGGCGACGCCCCGTGGAGGCGGGGTCACCGTCGAGACCCAGGGCTCGCGCCAGGTCCACGGCGGGGGCACGGACGACGTGTCCGGCCACGGTGCCACAGAGGGCGAGAGCGGCATCCCCGGCCCCAGCCCGGACCGGTCGACGCCCAGGACTGTGCGTCTGGTTGCATCGTCCGCGTCCCTCGATGAAGGAAGAGGCGGGTACACACCGCCCAAAATGAAGTTGCCCGGCAGGGATGATGAGCCGCAGGCGGTCCTCGACGCGCCGTCCCGCGGTGGCACCACCGGCACCGGCCCCGGGAAGCCGGCCGTGACACCGCGCACTGGCAATGTCCGCGAGGACGTTCCCTCGGCCACACCGGCCTCACACGCCGGCGGCGGTAGGGAAATCGTCTCGTCGGACTCGGCGGCAGCCCACGGCAGCGTGGTGGGTGATGACGCTGCCTTGGCCAAGGGACTGTCGGAGAGCGCTGACGTAGAGGCCGCTCGGGTCGCGACGGACAGTGGCACAGGCGGTGTCGGTGGTGACCGGCGCCTTGAGGTGGGTTCCGGCGACGGGCATGTGACGCCGGGTGGCACGGGTGTGCGCTCCAAGGCGCCAAGGGTGGAGGAATCGGCGGACACCGGGCCCGCTCCGGAAGCTTTCGGGTCGCCTGCGGCCGAGCACCACGACATCAGTTCCGGTGCTGCTGCGCCTCGTGGCGGCGAGGACAGCGTCGGGGCCCAGGACCCGCTCCAGGGTGGTGCCCCGGAGCACACGGCCGACCACGGCGCTGCCGATGACGCAAGCGGCACTCCCGGTCACGACCTGGTGCCCGACCACGGGCTTGTCGACGCAGCCACGCTGCGACAGGAATGGGACGCCTTCAAGCAGGGGCATGATGCGCGGACCGGGGCGGTAGTCGAGGCGGAAGCACGGACAGACGGCGCGCCCCTCGACGAGGCTTGGAACCTGGGGCGGGACAAGTGGGCCCAGTACAATAAGACAGAGCCGCTTTCCGAGCGCGAGATCGCCGGCGCCCGATTGAACTGGCGCCATGACATCTCCGAGGCGATCCAGGCAGAGGTAGACCGCTCGGCGTACGTTTCCGGCGAGGCCCTTGACCACATTCTCGATCATGCGGGGCAGAACGCATACAAGCACTACATCCAGGTCGTCGAGCTCCGGCGCTTTGTCACCGAGTTGAGGAACGTGGTCGGTGAGGCACGCGGCTCCCTCCACGGCGAAGACCTACCGTCATTGGGCGACTTGGCACAGCCTCGCGTCTATGACCATGAACTCAATATGTTCGTGAGGGACGATGCCCATCTGGAGGTCGGAGGCAATAAGACCGGCGAAAAGCCTGACGTCTTCCGCAACAAGGAAGAAGATTTCAACCCCATTGAGCAGTGGGCCTACGAAAAAATGGCCGAGTTCGAACGGGCCTTTGCGTCGTACCGTAACTCGGAGGACACCGGGGGCGCGCTACCTCGGTGGGTGAGGGATCGGCTCGACGGCCTACTGGAGGGCGCGGGGCAGGACCTCGAACGGATGGCGGTGCGGGAACGCGACGTCCAGGTGGCCATGGAGAAGCACTTCGCAGCCATAAGGTCCGACAATCCCGAAATGGTTGCAGGAGCCGTTCTGGATCGGGTGGAGTGGGCTCTTCGGTCCGACCTGCGGGCTCTGCATGAGGAGGTGTACCCGGCCGGCGTCAACGCGGCATCGCTCGCACGGTGGAGGCAGGAGACAGCCCAGGTCTTCGAGGAAGTCCCGGGCCGCATCGAGCGGGAGGATTACATATTCTTCCGGCTGAAGGAGGAGAGGGAGTACGCCGATTCCTACCTGAAGAACGAGGACTTCGTTGGCGATGACGGGCCGCAGCGCGTTCTCGGAGAATATATCGACAAGGTTCGGAAGCTTGCTGACTGGCACTTCACCAACCGACTGGACGATATCCGCGATCTCGGCGGCCCTGCGATGGAGTGGACCTCCGTACGTGACGATCTGCGCTCCGGCCTTGGCCAGGCGGCCGACCACGAGGGCAACCTGCAGGTCAAGGCTGTCCAGTTGGCACGGGACTTCCACGGAATTGTGGGGCACCCCGAAGATCTCGAGGCGTTTTCATTCCACCTCGCGGACAGCACCCGCATCCGAGCGGGCGACCGTTACCTGACAGAAGGGGTGAAGAAGTACGACGAGCTGTACGCGCCTTGGCACGACGCAGAGCGCTGGCTCGCATTCGAGAAGCACCATGCGGACCGGTTCGGGACCGAGCTCGGCAATCTCCAGGCCCCCCGCCCCGAGCCCATGAGCCGGCCCGGCAACCCCTCCGGCTCCGCCGGAGATGGCCCTTCCCTTCCCCCGTCCCTTGAGGGGCGGCCCGAAGAGCCCAAGAGCGCCATCCCCGCCGCCTCGACGGATCACGACGCGCAGGTACAGGTGCAGGCGGTTATGGAGCGTGGCGTGTCTGACGTCCGCGACCTGACGGCTCACGCGCCCAGGGCAACGTCTGGCACGTCCCGTGTCGAGGTTGGGGTTCGTGATTGGTTGAGGGAGCGGGGGTCTGCTGTTTCCGATGAGCAGGTCTCTCGTGTTCTGGGGGAGTTTGACGGGGATCAAGGTTTTGCTGGTCTGCCGGTGCGTCTGCGGGTGGACGCGGTGGCCAGGCGGGTGGTTGCCGAGAACGTTCTGGCGGGTGCGGTCAGGCGGCAGGGCGGTTTGGGCGATGTCGAGGTCTCCGAGGTGTGGCGCGTCCATGGCGAGCTGGTGCGGGATCTTGGGGCGGGCTTTGCGAAGTTGAGTCTGCAGCGGCGGGCCGATGAGGTGGCCAAGTGGATGGTGGGGGATCGGGCGCTTGGTCGCGCGGGTGGGGTGTTGCGTGGCGAGGCCGGCGATGTGGATGTTCCGGTTCGGCAGGTGGTGGACCGGGTTCATGGCGATCTGGTGCGGGAGCATGCCGCTTTCGGGCAGATGCCGGTGGAGGCGCGCGCGCAGGCTGTGGCGGACCGGATCGGTCAGGAGCGGGCTGCGTTCATCGAGGTCAACAAGTCCCGTGGGGTGAAGGACTTCGTCGGCAGCGACCAGGTGCGGTGGGTCTACGAGGACCGGAGGCATGACGGTGGGGACGCAGACTTCGGACAGCTGACCGCCGAGGACGGGCAGACGCTGCTGCCACACCAGACGTCCGACTCGCCCCTTGTCGAGGCTGGGGTTCGTGATTGGTTGGGGCAGCGGGGGTCTGCTGTTTCCGATGAGCAGGTCTCCCGTGTTCTGCGGGAGTTTGACGGGGACCGTGATTTTGCTGGTCTGCCGGTGCATCTGCGGGTGGACGCGGTGGCCAGGCGGGTGGTTGCCGAGAACGTTCTGGCGGGTGCGGTCAGGCGGCAGGCCGGCTTGGGTGATGTTGAGGTCGCCGACGTATGGCGCGTCCATGGCGAGCTGGTGCGGGATCTTGGGGCGGGCTTTGCGAAGTTGAGTCTGCAGCGGCGGGCCGATGAGGTGGCCAAGTGGATGCTGGGAGATCGTGCCCTAAGTCGTGTGGGTGAGCTGTTGCGCGGTGACGTCCGCGATGTGGATGTTCCGGTTCGGCAGGTGGTGGACCGGGTTCATGGCGATCTGGTGCGGGAGTCGCGCGGGGGTGCCTTCGGGCACATGCCGTTCGGGGCGCGCGCGCTGGCCGTGGCGGACCGGATCGGTCAGGAGCGGGCTGCGTTCATCGAGGTCAACAAGTCCCGTGGGGTGAAGGACTTCGTCGGCAGCGACCGGTTGCGATGGGTCTATGAGGACCGGGCGCATGCGGGCCAAGGCGCTGACTTCTGGCAGCAGACCACCGAGGAACGCACCCGCGTGGTGACTGAGCGGTTCCCGCTGGCTGAGCACGACTTTGCCGGCGAGGTCCGCGACTACGTGCGGGAGCGCACCGACTTCGTCTTCACCGACGCCGAGATCAACGATGCCCACCGACAGCTTGCTCAAGAGAGGCCGAAGTACGCGCAACTGTCGGAGCAGGCGCGGGCCCGGCTGGTCGCCGACGCCCTGGCTCGCCCCGTGGAGGACCTGGAACGCGCCACGAACAGCGTGCTGTTCCGGCAAGGAAAGGACTTCGCCAAGAGCGCCGAGGTGTACAGGGCCTGGAACGCTCTGAACGAGGAAGTCCCGGAAGCCGAGTTCCCACAGACGAGGGACGAGCAAGCCCGGGCCGTCGCCGTACGGGTACTGGAACACAGGAGCCGTGTCCCCGCGACGCCCACGCAGGCCAACGACACCAGACCCCTCTTCCCCGCCCATGACACCCCGGACGCATCCGTTACCCACACGCCGGAGGACTCTCATACTGAGACGCCGGGTGCGGTGGATGTCCAGCGAGGGACCGCGGTGCCGGAGGAGGCCAGTTCCTCGGGTCCGCAGGTCGAGGTTGGGGTTCGTGATTGGTTGAGGGAGCGGGGGTCTGCTGTTTCCGATGAGCAGGTCTCTCGTGTTCTGCGGGAGTTTGACGGGGATCAAGGTTTTGCTGGTCTGCCGGTGCGTCTGCGGGTGGACGCGGTGGCCAGGCGGGTGGTTGCCGAGAACGTTCTGGCGGGTGCGGTCAGGCGGCAGGGCGGTTTGGGCGATGTCGAGGTCTCCGAGGTGTGGCGCGTCCATGGCGAGCTGGTGCGGGATCTTGGGGCGGGCTTTGCGAAGTTGAGTCTGCAGCGGCGGGCCGATGAGGTGGCCAAGTGGATGGTGGGGGATCGGGCGCTTGGTCGCGCGGGTGGGGTGTTGCGTGGCGAGGCCGGCGATGTGGATGTTCCGGTTCGGCAGGTGGTGGACCGGGTTCATGGCGATCTGGTGCGGGAGCATGCCGCTTTCGGGCAGATGCCGGTGGAGGCGCGCGCGCAGGCTGTGGCGGACCGGATCGGTCAGGAGCGGGCTGCGTTCATCGAGGTCAACAAGTCCCGTGGGGTGAAGGACTTCGTCGGCAGCGACCAGGTGCGGTGGGTCTACGAGGACCGGAGGCATGACGGTGGGGACGCAGACTTCGGACAGCTGACCGCCGAGGAACGCACTCGCGTGGTGGCTGAGCGGTTCCCGATGACCGAGCGCGATTTTGTGGGCAAGGTCAGCGAGCACGTGCGGGAGCGCACCGGCTTCGTCTTCACCGAGGCTGAGATCAGCAAGCAGATCGCGAAGGAGAAGCCGAAGTACGCGCAGATGTCGGAGCAGGCGCAGGCCCGGCTGGTCGCCGACGCCCTGGCACGCCCCGTGGAGGACCTGGAGCGCGCCACCAACAAGGTGCTGCGAGATGCGGGGAGGAATCCCGCTGAGAGCGCCGAGGTGTACAGGGCCTGGATTGCTCTGGATCGGGAGGGCGAGGCCGTACCCCTGGAGCTGCGCGATGAGCCGGCCTGGGTGGAGCAGGCGCTGGATGTGGCCAGACGGGTACTGGAACACAGGACCCGCGTCCCTGCGACGCCCACGCGCGCCAACGACACCAGGCCCCTCTCCCCCGACCACGACACCACGGAGTCGGATGCCGGCATATCGGCTGACCTTGGGGAGCGCTCCGAGCCCCCGTTGCCGCTGACGCCGGAATCCGAGGTCCCGCGGGACCTGCGGCTGCAGGCCGAGCTTCCGGGCGAGGTCAACAGGCACCTGGTGCTGCTCAACGAGGAGGCCGCCCCGGCCGAGCGGGTCATCGAGGCGTACCACGATCTGAGTGCGTCGCGAGAAGATTTTGCCCAGCAAGCCTGGGAGTCGCAGGTCCAGGCCGTGGCGCGGTACATCGCGGGGCTTGAACCGGTCGCGGAAGTACTAGCCGGGATCGTTCTCAGGAGGCTCCAGGAGAGCGGGGCGTACGCCGCTTCCGATACCGAGATCGCCGATGCCCAAAAGGAGCTCGTGAAGGAACAGGCCGACTTTGTGCGTCTGCCCCTGCGCGCGCAGGCGGACGTGGTGGCCGAGCGGGTGGTGGACGAGAGATCTTTGGTCCGGGCTGTCAGGCAGGGTGGCTTGGGCGATGCCGAGGTCGCCGAGGTACGGGGGGCATATGGCGAGCTGAGGCGGGATCTCGGAGCGGGCTTTGAGGAGGCGAGCCTCCAGCGCAGGGCCGACGAGGTGGCCAAGCGAATACTGGAGGATCGGGGCCTGGGACGTGTGGTCGAGATGTTGCGTGACGAGGTCCACCACGAGGTCCGCGAGGCGGAGGAAGCAGCTCGGCGGACGGTCGATGAGGTCCATTACGCCTTGGTGCGGGAACATGGGGACGTCTTCCGGCAGATGCCATTGGAGGCGCGGGGTCAGGCTGTGGCCGACCGGGTGGCCGAGGAACGGGCTCTGCTGCGCCAGGTCAACGAGCTGCGGGGCGCGAGCGCATACGTCACCGGTGCCCAGGTGCGGTGGGTCTACGAGGACCTTGCGCCCGAGGACCGTGCCGCCCTTTCGCGGTTGACGCTGGAGGAACGGGCCCGTGTCGTGGCTGAGCAGGTCCCGTCGGCCCAGCGTGGTCTTGCCGACGAGGTCCGCGAACGGCTGAAGCGGCGTACGGAGTTCGTCTTCTCCGAGGATCAGATCGGGCGTGCCCACCAGCAGCTTGTGAACGAGGAGGCAGGGTACGCGTGGCTGTCGGAGCAGGCGCAGGCCCAGCTGGTCGCCGAAGCCCTGGCACGTCCGGTGGAGGAGCTGGCTGACGCCGTCAACACACTGCTGCTACGGGATGAGAAGGAACCTGCCGGGAGCGCTGAGCTGTCCGCGATCCACAGGGACCTGGAGCAGGAGACCCGCGGCGGCTACTTTGAGTTGCCGGTCGCAATCCAGGCCCTCCTCGTCATGGTCCGGCTGGAGGAGACGCGGGAGCGGGATTCCGCCGTGCCCGAGCCTAGTGGGGACTCGCCGGCCGACGGTGCTCAGGCTCTGGGGCATCCGCCCGTTGTCCATGGCGACGCCGCCGTTGCCGCGGTTCCTCCCGCGGCGCAGGAGTTCCCCGAATTCGAAGCCGCCCCTGGCCGCCCGTACCGCAGTGAATGGGAGACCTCGCGGAACCTGACACCGGCGTCCCCGATCTCCGATGCCTTCGTCGCGGAGGTCAACGAGCACCTGTCCGGCCTGAAAATGCCGATCGCCACGCCTGGGGTGATACAGGACGAACATAACGCACTGGTCGCGTCGAGTGGTCCCGGCTTCCACCGACAGGATCCCAGGGCCAGGGCCCGGGACGTGGCCCAGCACATCGCCCGTCGCAAGAGGCCTGCTGTACGCGGTGGCGCCTCGGAGCCGTGGGAGACCGAAGGCCCCTCGCTCCGTAAGACTCAGCGGCCGGTGCCCGCTGGCGCTGGTGAGGCGTCGGGCTCTGGTGTTCCGCCTGTCGTACGAGGAACGCGGGATTACGTGCCGATCGGGACGCAGCTCGACCAGCGGCGGCCGCCCAGGCTCGATCCCGGGATGCCCCCGCCGCCGTTGCCGGGGAACCTCCGGCCGGTGAGGTTCGCCGAGGGCTGGATGCCCCCCTACATGAGCGGACGTGTGGCTGATCTGCTTCCCGAGCTGCCGCCGGAGGTGCTACGGGAATCGATCTCGTTCGGGCACAGCGTTCGGACGCTGCGCGGTTTCGACCTGGCGCTGCAGCACATCGCCGACCGGTTGCGTCAGCACCCGGGTATCGCGCCGGCGGCACTTGAGACGCCTGACGGCGGCGGTCTGCTCCAGAAGATCGACGGCGCTTTGCGGGGCGATCCGCAGGTGCTCTTCACTGACGGTGTGCGGTTCGACTACCGGACGGCCGACGGGGAGAAGCGGCAGCTGCTGCTGGAACTGCAGGTATACGGCAACTGGCGGAAATACCGCTTCGGCCTGGGGAGCCTGGAGAAGGTCGACAGTATGCGGCAGCTGGCCAGCACCAGCGGCCGGACCGTGACGAACGGGAGTGCCACGGGGGTTGCGCCTTCGCTGCCCCTGGGGCTCATCAGCGCCGCGGTCATGTGGCACGCCCGGATCTCCACCATGGTCAAGCTTGGCAAGCGGACCGGGTACGACCTGCAGAAGAGGAACGAGATCGAGGGGCAGATCGGTGCCCCGGACGGGGAGCTGGTCCAGGACGACGTCGGGTACAAGGTGACCGTCCTCGACGGTTCGGGGCGCCCCGTGACCTTGGACGGCAGGCCGATCGCCGAGGACGATGTGCGCCGGCAGCCCACGACGTTCGGCTTTGGCATCCATCACGGACTTCAGGTGCGGCTCGACCGGTCCTTGACTTCGGCGGAGTCGCTGGGTGAGGACAGTGCGCCCGCGACGCTGAGCCTGGAGCAGTGGTTGCCTCGGATGGCACGGACCGTGGGGTTCGGTCCCATGCGTCATGTTCAGGAGTGGGCTCTCGCTCACGCGGGAGGGGCTCAGGATTCCGTGGCCGCTGCGCAGATCCGCGGCTTCTTCTCCACCGAGAACTTCCATCGGCTGAGTGACCTGCTGAACACGGGTCGCGTGTTGACGGAGGCGCTGTACGGCGGACGCAGGGGCACCGATCCGGCGGGGATGTTCTCGGTGCGAGTCGAGTCCGGCACCGCGGTACTCGTCAGTGTGGCGAAGAACGCGAGCATGGCCATGTCCGTCCACGCAAAGATGCCCAACGGGCGCACGGTCACCAGCGGGTTCAGCCTCGGTCTTGGTGTCTCGGCTGGTCCTGGCTTCGATGGGATCGGCCTTGGTAACGGCGCTTTCAACATACGGGGCACGCTGGGGGTCAGCGGTTCCGGCCGCTTGGACCAGGAGACGGACGCCGGATGGGAGGTCGCCGGGTCGTCCAAGTACCGAGCGGCGACCAAGGACGTCGCGACGGCGCTGTATTTGGTGCCCAAGAAGGTGATCGTCACCACGCCACCCCGCAGGACGCCGGAGCGGCCCGGCCCGGGGCTCGATGCGTCGGGTCGGACGGTACTGCTGAAGAGCCTGCCCAGGATTCCCGCCACCGAGGAGTTCTGGACGTGGTCGTTGGAGCAGATGACGGTTCCCGAGGCCCGTCACCGGGCTCTCGGTGGCGCCGAGACCGTGCCCGACTCCGGTCGTGAGGCGCCGCTGCCGCCGCTGTATCTCACCGAGAACGAGCCGCCGATGCTCGGCATGAGCCGTGTGGAGGAGATCACCTTCCCCGGTGGCGCCTTCTCGCGTGAAGGCGCGGACCGGCACGCGGTGACCGTCCTCGACGAATTCCGCGCCGCGGTGTTGAGGAGGGTTGCCGGGACCGTCCCGATTGCCTTGGACCACCAGCTCCACCCGCACCACCCACGATGGACCAGCGCCGACGAGTACACGACCGCGCTGTACAACCGGCAGCAGGTGGACGACCAGCTGCAGTACCACAGTGTCATGGCGAACCTGGGCACCATGTCGACCACCGGGGTCGAAATCGCGCTCGTCGGCCCCGGCAGGCTTCGGCGGACGGCGGTCTACTTGCGGGTGCGTGCCAGTCTTACCCGACGCCGTTACGAGGGCAGCCAGTCGAACCAGCGCAACAGCTACAGCACCCCGGTCTCCACGAGCGTGTCCGGCCAGCAAAGTGCCGCGATCTCCGCCCAGGCCGGAGTCGAGGCCGTGCTGTCACTGCGTGACCCGGCTCCTGGCATGGGGGGCGGGCCGCTGCAGGCCGGCACGGCTTCCGCCGGGGTGCGTTTCGGTGTGAGTGCGGGGGTCGCCAACGGCCACGCCATAGCCGCCGCGTTGGAGAGGAAGTCGACGGGCAGCGGCGTGGATCTGTACCGCTATGACCTCGCCCTCAGCGCCGAACTGGGTGGCTACCGCGAGATCCGCCACATGGTGGGCCATATATTTCCTTTCGCCCGCCTCCTCGTCTCCGAACTGCCGTCAATCGCTCTGACCGGGCAACCGGATCCTCACACAACCCTGAATCCGGGCACGTCGGGTATGGGCGAGGTGCTCCTGAGTGTCCCTGTCGAGCACAGGCCCCTCAAGACCATTACGTTCACGAAAAACCCGCCGCGGGTGACGGCGATGTCCCCGCAGGACGCCCGCGCCCTGGCACTGGGCAGGCTGCAGCAGCAGAATCGATCGGCATTTTCCGGATATCCCTACCAGACGATCGCCGTTACGGGGGCCGGCGAACTGACCGCCGTCCTGCGCGAGGTGCTTCGCGAGGCATCCGGCGGCTTTTGGAGGCTGACGAAGGATCCCGCGCCGGAGTTGACCTCGGCTCTGCGGTATTTCGAGGCCTCGACGCTGACCGGGAACTTCGATGAGACCTCCGCACCGAGCGGATTCCGGACGTGGATGCAGGTACCCGCGACGCCGCTGCCGTCCTGGAACGTGAAGTTCGCGCTCAAGACCTCCGTCGTCGGTCCGCCGACCGTCGTCACCCCGGCGGTGAACATGGAGGTCAGCACGGCCGTCGGCAGTTACGGCATGGCCGCCGGACGAACCAATGGGACACGCAGCCTCTTCACCGGCGGCCAGGTGACCTACTCACGGTCCTACACCGCTGTCGGACCCGTGGGAAACCACTCGCTGGTCGCCAGCCCGTACGTTCTCGACGACTCCCAGGCCAGGACTGTCCGGCGGGAGGTCTACGAGGAAGTCAACCGCGTGGACAACCGCCCGCACTTCCTGCTTGCCGCGCCCCTGGAATACAGGCTCGCAGTGGATGCCACCAGCATCGGCCGATGGGCGCAGGAGGCACCCTTCGTTCCCAGGTCCCTGTCCGGAGCCTCGGCCGGGCGCACGATGGTGGTCGAGAACGGCTGGTGGGGCCAGATTTCCGAGCCGGAGGCGTACAAGAGCCGCATAGTGGAGAACCATTTCGGCGAGCTACCGCGGTACACGAGAGAGAAGTGGGTGCCCAACCCGTGGGCGGCAGAGTCCGCCGGGACCAGCTGGCCGGTCAACACCCTCGACACGGCGGAGCCGCTGGCCGACTTCGAACGGCAGCTTGGGCGGCTCGGACTGACCGAAGAGCACCGGGCACAGCTGCGGGCGTTCGCCTCGGACCGCATGGTGCTCGCCATGGGCAAGGCGGCGAAGGCCACCGGTGTCTCGATGCCGGCACGTATCGGCCGCTGGGGCTCGGAGTCCTTGGAGACGTGGGTCGGTGATCGAAAGGTACGACTGCGGATCCAATTGCTTCCCCCCGAGGACGCGACGGAGGGCGGTGGCGGGACGTTTGACGGCCTGGGCCACAGCGTGAGCCTGGAGACCTACCGTGAGGCGAGGGAGACCGTTCAGGAGACCCACAGCCGCTCCTCGGGCGCGACGATCGGTCTTGCGACGTCTGTGGCTGCGGCAACCGGGAGCGCCATCGCGGGAACGGCCGCATCGAGCTACTCCCATTCGGGTACCTCGGTGCAGTCGGCCGTCCGGACGAAGACCACCGGTGGCGTTCGGGCACAGGTGGTGGTGACCACGCAGGCATACGGCGAATACACCACGCCGTACAGGCTCCGTCTCGAACTGGAGGTCGCCGGCGGCACGCCGGTCTCGGTCGAGAGGGCACGCCGTCTGACCGAGCACTTCCCGCTCAGCCTGATGCTGCCCGGTGACCAGCCCTCGCAAGAGGACGTGCTGGCGCTGCCTCGGATTCCCGAGTTCACCGGTCCCCGCCCGGCCGGCCACGTGCTACAGGCGTTGCGGGACGGCACATGGCACCACGTTCGGCTCCCCGGCGACGACATGCCCAAGCCGTTCGTCATGCCCGAGTCGGGCTTCGTCGTCCGCGGCATTGTGGGGTTCGAGGATCTGGAGAAGGCCAACGACTTGGCCATGGGCATCGCCTACGACACGTCGTTGGCGCTACCGGCACACGGCCCCATTGACGACACCCTGCTGGCCCGGGCGAAGGACACACCACTCACCCGTCCGGGCACGGGTGCGGCGCAGAGCCTGAAGGAGGCCACATCGAGCCTGGCCCTGATGGGCTATCTGCACAAGTCCCTGCAGCCGGGCGGCCTTGAGACACCGCAGCTGAGCCATCGCGGCCTTGGCGGCGCTGACGGCCACCTCACCCTCTACTCCAGGCCCGACTTCTCCGGGGCTCTGCTGCTGGGGGTGGCGGACGGCGTGCAATTCGACGCGTTCAGGCAGGGCGTGAACGCCGACAGCTCGTCCTACGGCCGTGGCGGTGCGGCGGATCACACGCTGGACGCCGGACCGGCTGTCACATCAGCGGCCGGCACGATCCAACTGGGCGGCCTGCCGGGCGTTCAGGTGAGCGACTCCGTGACCGCGAACCTGGCCCGTCAGGACCTGACCTCGGTGAGCGTGAACCCCGGCGAGAACAAGCGCGGGTTGTTCGTCGCCGTGCCTTGGCAGTGGCTGAGTTCCGGTCAGGTCCACAACCACCTCAAGGACAACCGTCCGGCGCGGTGGATCCGCAGCGTCTTCGGCAATGTGACGCGGGATCCTCAGATAGTGGAGACAACGACCTGGGTGGTGGGGTTCGTCGAGGAGGGCCTCGCGCGCCAGTGGGGACTGATCACCGACGTCAACTTCCCCGCCGAAGTGTCCGAGGCGTGGGACGCCGTCGGCCAGGCGGACAAGGCGTGGACCGACGCCGACAAGGCGTACATGGGCATTCTCCGCACGGCGGAGAGTGCGAACCTGCACGCCGAGCTGGCCCGTCACGAAGCAGGTGTGGCCGAGTTCACCGCCGCCGCGGAGCGGGCGGCAGCAGCTGTCGATCAAGCTCGCGCCGATCTGCGCGATGCCGAGCCCGCCCATGACGGATGGGAAGCGGAGCAGCGCAGCCGGCTGGAGGAGGCACAGTCGAGGCTGGCAGCCGCGAACGGTGCACTCACCGAAGCGAGCCGTGAGCGGGACGCTGTACAGGCACGTCTTGAGGAGACTTCTGGGCAGCTGCAGGACCTGAAGGAACGGGCCGAAAGCCTGGCCGCACAGTTGGCCGAAGTGCGCAGGGGCGCTGACCGGCTCACCCGCTGGTACCAAGTGCGCCCCACGGGTGTCGAGAAGCCGGGGCCAGTGACCTTCGCGGCGCCGGAAGCCCCGAAGACGGAGGTAAAGACCGAGGCGGAGGCCCCGAAGAGCAAGGGCAAGCAGCCGGCATCGCCGGCCGTGTGGCAGCCTGCCGAGGACGCCCCGGTGCACCCGGCGTACGCCACCGCGCCGTGGCAGCCGCAGAGCGCGGCCGAAAGTGGCGAGTGGGTCTTCGACACGGCCACCGACCATCGCATCCTCAACGCGACATTCCCCGACGGCACCCGCCATGTGTTCGACCTGCACCAGCCCGCAGTCGAGGGGAATGGCTTCTACGCCGCTGTCTGGCAGGCCGGCGGCTTCCAGGGCGACCCCGGTGAACTGGCGACACAGGTCGCGAGGAGATCGCAGCTGCCGAGCGGCCTGCGGATCGATCCGGGTGCGCTCTTCCGCGTTGGCGACCTGGAGGAAGAGATCCCTGCCCTGTTCAGCGCGGACCCGGAACTGCGCGAGCAGATCACCCGCGCCGGAGGGCGGCTGCCGGGTGCGCTGCTCGCCCGGCTCGCAGACGAGCCGAACCTGCGGGAGGCCGTTCTCCGGCTGACTCTTGACAGGGCTCACCGATGGGACGACAGGACAGCCGAGGCGGCAGCCTCACTGACCGCAGGACACCTTGGCAGCGAGCACCGCAGGGGCCTGATCGTCGTCCAGGAAGACGGTTCTTACCAGCTCTTCCGCAACGACGAATCCGACCCGCACCCGGTGATCGTCTACCGGCAGGCGGATGCCTATCTGGCTGCGGTCCCGCGGCTCAGCGACACAGTGCCGTACGACCCGGTCGCGTCCGCGGCGGAAGCTCAGCGGAAGGCGATGATCCGGAAGGGCAAGCGGCCCGAGACGGAGTCCGAGGCCTATCTGTACGCAGCCGTGGCTGATGCCGTGCGTACGCAGCCGTCGCTGCGCGGACTCGATCCCCATGATGTGATCAGGGCTTTTGGGATCTGGCAGGAGACGACGGCACCGCGCATAGGGACGGACGCGGGGGTACAAGCGCTGCGTAATCAGCAGTCGAGTGATCTGGCCCGAATCACCCGGGTGCTCCTTGCTGAAGGTGAGGCGCAGGCCAGGGCTGAGGCGTCACGACTGGCCTCCCAACGCGATTTCCCAGCCGCCCGAGTACACGACAACCCCGTGTGGTACCGGCTGGAGGACTTCACGCCGACCTCGCTGCAGGGCATATGGCTGTTCGCCGTCGACGACGACGGCAAGATCAGCATCGGGCGTGAGCAGGATGTGCCCGCAACGGCCGATGACGACCTCGACGGCCTGTGGCACAGGATGCGGCAGGTCGACGAAAACGCGACGCTGGAACAGCTGAAGGCCGCGATCCACGAGCAGGGACCCGCGACCGGCGCGGCCGAAGTGCGCGGAGCCGGCACCACCGCCGTTCCTCCCGCGCGCATCAGTGGCGAACTTTCGTACAACCACGGTGCGCAGCAATGGGAACTCACCGACCAGCCCGGGCGCTACCTGGGCAACACGATCCGGACCAGTGCCGAACCCGACCAGGTGCGGCAGTGGCTCTCGGAGGCCGCCTTGCGAATCGGCGAGCAGGTCGGCGAACCGATCACGCCGGTGATGTCCACCCTCGAGGAGACGCCGAACACCGTCTCGGCCGTGGGCACCACCGGGCGAAACGAGGAGGGCGGCGCACCGGCGGTGACGCCCACGAGGCGGCGGCTCGGGTATCGCAAGCGTCTCGCGCTCGCCACGACCGTGTGGCCAGGTCCGGTCGACCAGGGGGTGGAGAACCTGCAGAGCAGGCTGCTGGCCGCCGGCACGGGCGCCCGTTCACTCGTGATACTGCCGGACCAGAAGATGTGGGCGCTGAATTCCGGCGGCACGGTCAAGTGGTACGAGCCCACGGCACTGGAGCAGGTGCAGGCCCCGCAGACCGCGTCGGGGGTGGTGATGTCCATCGACCTGGACCCGCAATCCAGGGTGCTCAACGCGGACCCGCAGCTGCTCGCCGAAGCGGGAGCGGACAGGTTCTGCGACCTCACCTTCGGCGCCCCGCTCGGGCACGTCGGGTGACGGCTGCTCCACATGAAGGCGCCGGGGCCGCGGAAACGGTGAGGAACCGTACCGCGGCCCCGGCGCCCGGGAGCTCGTGTCAGCCGGATATGTCCCGAAGCTCAGTGCGGAGGGAGTCCAGCACGGGGGCGAGTCGCTGCTCGTGGCGGTCCATCAGGGTCTGATGGGCATTCTGGACAGCGGACACGATCATGTCGGCCAAGCCCCGGACGTTGCCCGGATCGGCCACGACCGGCGAGATGACCAGACCTTCCAAAGCGCCCCGGCCGTCCACCGTCGCCTTCACCGCGCCGCCGCCGGCAGTCCCCTGTACGGTCACCGCGCTCATCTCCTGCCTGGCCTGGACGAGGTCCTGCTGGAGTTGCCGGGTGCTGTCCAGGAACCTCTTGATGCCGAGAGTGTCGTCGAGATCCATGTGCCTGTTCCGATCCGGTGGGTCCTGTGAGACGGAGAGAGGTCGTTGACGGGGCCGGGGTACAGCCCGGCAGGAGTGGCCGGGGGCAGCCCGGCGGGGGAGCGCCGACGTCGGCTGACGCTCCCCACCCGTCGGGTGGCGTCTAGCGCTTGCTCCACTTTTGGTTGTCGGTGCCGAAGCACGTCCACAGTTGGAGCTTGGTGCCGTTGGCGGTGCCGTTGTCGACAACATCGACGCACTTGCCGATCGTGGTGTTCACCAGGTCGTGCGCGTCGTTCAGGTTGAACCGCTGGGCCCAGCTGCCGTTGCACGTGGCGAGTTGTATGGCCGCGCCGTCGTTCTGGGAGGCCCCGGCGATGCTCATGCACAGGCCGAACATGCGCGCGGTGCCGTCGGAACGGAAGTCGATCTTCTCCCACGAACCGCCGACGCAGTCCCAGATCTCCAGGCGGGTCCCGCTCGTGGCCTTGACATTGGCGGCCCCAGTGGCCGCTACACAGCGGCCGCTGGCGTGGCTGAAGACGGCGACACCCGGGTACGTTGCGACCCGCGTGCTCGGTGTCGAGCCGGTCGTCTGCACGCGCCTGGCTGCGCTGTCGGACCCGGAGGCAGCGTTCGTGCCGCTGGCGGGCGTGCTCTGCGTGGCCGTGGCCTCGTTGTTGCCGTTGCTCTTGGCTCCACTGTCGCCAGCCTGCTGACCGCCTCCGTTTGCCGGAGAACCGGCACCGTCTTTGGCGCCGTGGGCACCGTGCGGCCGGGCCGAAGCGGACGGGGAGCCGTGAGGACCGCCGGGCTGTGGCGAGCTGTGCGTCCCCGGCGAGACTGCGCTGGACGCAGCGGCCTTGCCCTTGTCGTCGGAGCCGGAAGGAAACTTCGTGACGGCGAACACGATGAGCAGGATGCACGCGGTGAGCGCGGTCGCGCCGGCGGCCCACGCCCACGGACGAACGCCTCGGTTTCCGTTTTCGCGGGCTTGTGTCGTGCGCCGGATGAACGCGTCAGCGAAGCGCGACGACGCTCCGTCCAGCAGCGGCGGGTCCTGCGGCTTGGGTTGGGGCGGCACTTCGTCTCCTGTGAACTGGTAAACCACGGACAGGCAGGAAGCGCGAATGGGCGCTTCCTTGGGTAGAGGATGCACACAAAGCAACAGGCATCTTATAAGTAGTAAGACGCTCACGATGAGGTGCCCGGATCAATTCGGAATCGACGACACGCACCGAACGACCATGCCTGTCGTTCGAGCGGCGGGTTTCCCAGTGGCGTTGACGAAACCCACGCCGGTCTCGAAGCCGAAGCCCATCACCGCGGCCGACCGACGCCGAACTGCCGACACCGGCTTGGATGTCGGCTGTGCGCGGCTTCGCTTCCGCTCCTCGAGCGCATACGCAACTGGTGTGTCCACGCAAGACATGGCACTGTGATGCTGCCCTAAATGGCACCCGAATTGCTCGATGGGGCTTACATTCGGCCTCTCGACCCGGGGCCGCTTATCCGGCACCGTATTGTGTCGCGATTCGGGCGAACCGTCGTGCAATATCGATGGTGCAGGACGCCATCAGAGCCACCTTGCAACGAGGCCGTGAGATTTCGCAGACCTCGGGTGGGCAAGTCTCGAGCGGTGAGGATGCAGTGATATGGCCGAGCTTTCCACAGTCTGTTTCGAGGTGGCGCCCGATGTCGCGCGAGAGGTGACACCGCTGCCTCATCCGCTCGAGCGGCTGGCAGTCCTGGCCGCGTACTTCGACGAGCAGCCACACCTTGAACAGGCACAGCGGACCACCGGCGCGCCGCTCTCCGAAGCCGTGCTGGCGCAGGCAGGCTCCGCGGTGGACGATCCTGTGGCGAACGATGACCCGCGGGAGGCGCCGCACGACGCGGAACTGCTCCACGCGGTGAACCTGCGGTTGCAGGCACTCGGGCAGAAGGCCGTAGACCAGGCCGCGGTCGATGAGGCGTCCCGGGCGCTGGCGGAGGAGCGGGGCCCCGCCTTCACCGAGTCGGCGACGGATGCTCAGGCCGATCTGGTGGCGATCAGGCTGCTGGGTCCTGAGCCGGACCGGCTCCGGACGGGCATGCCCCACGCGGACTTCGACGCCGGCGCGCCCATCGCTTCGGCAGCGGGCGGGCGCCACGCACCCGATGGCATACGGACGCAGGAGCAAGGCCGCATCGGCGAAGACGACCGGCGCGCCCACTCGGCTGCGGAGTCCGACAACCCGGTTGTCCACCCCCCACGGAACACTCAGGGCCACGTGCCCCCTGGTGAGGACGCGGCCGCTCCTGATGGAAGCGGAAGCCACGTTCTGTCGTTCGAGGACGACTTGTTGCACTGGGTCAACGTGCAGCTGAGGCAGGTGCCACGGGAGACCGACTCCCGTGAGGTCCGGAAGGCGTTGCAGACGCTGGTCAAGCTGCGGGGCCCCGCGGCCGCGAAGAGGCCTGCCAGGGACTTGGCCGCGGACATCGCCGCGATCGTGATGGAAAAGGACCCGCCGCGATTGCCGGGAGGCGCCCCGTCGCCGGTCGGCAACGAGGCGGAGCGAATCGTGGAGCCCTCGGGCAGCGGCTTGTGGGGGGCGACCAGCGGTTCCCCGGAAGAAGGACGCTTCCCTGCGGTGCAACGCGCCGACCTGGACGCTGCCGATGCCGGATTCTGGCAAACAGGGGAAGGCCCGGAGCCAGACGGCCCGTTCCAGCCGGACCGCGAAGTGGCCGCGCAAGCGACGACATCAAATGGTGCCACAAATGCGAAGAATCTGCGAAAAAAGGACAAGACCGGGGCCGGAAAATGGCGAAAGTACACGATTTCCTTTCCGGAAACCGTCAAAAGCGTGCCGCCTGACCAGATCGCCCAGATAAACGGACTGGCCTCTCACATCTTCGACATCGCCGAGAGGAATTGGCAGGAGGGACGGCCCCTGCCTCGGGTCGAAATCGTGGGATACGGCCACGGCCGCACGTTCAGCATCAATCGGGCAGAAAATACCGGACAAGCGCGCGCCGACGCCACAAGGGAAGTTCTCGAAAGAGCACTCGCGGGGGCGATCTCCTCTCCCAGGATCACGACCGGCATCGAACTCGGCGATTTCTCTGTTTCTTCGCGCTCGGGTGGTCAGGGTGAGCGGACCGCGGCCGTCTACGTACAGTTCAAGCCGGAAATTGATGCGCGGCCAGAAGATGTAAAGCGCATCAAATATAGTAGAGCGGCCGCCCAGTTCGAAAAGAACTTGGGCTGGTACCTGATTGGTCGTCCGAAAGCGCTGAAAGCGGTTCAGGACGTGGTCAAGGGAATCTGGCGAACCATTGGAACGCACGATCCCGAGAACCTTGCCCTCCTCGGTACCGAACTTCCCTACAGCGGTGCCGTGGGGACCAACCTGGGTGACCTGAGCAGAGTGGTTCACTCGGGTAACATCCGTGAGTTGTCCACGATGCTCCTGGAAGCCGTCTTCAATCGTGCGCTGCGGAATGTCGTGACACAACTTCCCCGTTATCGCGATTTCCCGGAGATTGCGAATGAGCACAAAGAAGAGGAGGAGCGCGACGCGCACCGCACGGTGCCGCTGCGTGCCGCCTGGTCGACGTACTCGATCAATTCCATACAACCCCCGCTCAGCACTGCGGAACGGAACGCCGCAAAAATCACGCACGATCCATACTGGGAATACGTCAACTGGAAGACGCCCTTTTACGATGACCGCGAATGGAGCGGACACCGGCCGGGGACTTCCCGGGACGAGAAAGACCTGCCTCTCGATTCCGCATTGCACCGGGACGGCAACAGGACGGGGGGGTTGGTCGGCAGGGGAACCTCCGGCGCTTTGGCGCTGACCCTGGAAACGGCATGGCGGCTGCAGCAGCGGTTCGGGTACGAGTTTGATTTCCCCGAGCTCAGGCTGGCTCTGATGGGGCACATGCTCGTGACTCGGCAGCACACACTGCATGAACTGATGCGAGCTGCGCACATCTTCGACGAGGCACACAATGGGGCTTTCGGCTTCCGCTATCTCGACGGCTGGAGCCGATACCGCTACCTCTACCCCCTTACAGAGAAGCAGTTGCGGGACAACGTTGGGTCTTTCCCGGACGAGATCGCTCTGGATATAGAGGCGCCGCAATTCAGCGACCAGAGGGTCGCCAGCGGCCTGGACGTGTTGCGGGCCCTGAAAATCGATCCAGACTTGTGGGCGAAGGAACTTGAATTCACCGCGAATGGCCAGCAGATGCCTCCTCTTGGTGCCGGCATACGCCTGGACGCGTGGTCGCGGTACTGGCAGGCTCTCCAAAATGAGAGCGTAGCCCGTCCAAATCCCGCTGATCTGGAGGAGCTTGTCCGCCGGGCAGGCCGCACGGCCGGTCGATACAGAGTCGACCACAAAGCGCTGGCCAAGGCACTCGAAGAAGAAAAGAATCGCGCCGCTCAAATGGTCCGTACCACCGGCCACGATCCTGAGGAACTGCAGAGACGCTTCGCCAACTGGACGAAAAGGCAGATCGAAAGCCGGAGCCAAGCGAAGACGCTGGCCGGGATCTACGAGTCGAAGGCTGTGAACGACTTCCGCAACCCGTATTCGCCGGTGAACATCGCCATTTCGGAGATCGAGCAGCACCCCTTCAATGAGCCGTTCCGGAACGTGATCAGAGGAGTTCTGGAGCAGGTGCACCAGCATCGTGCATGGGAAATCTGGGAACTTCGCGAGGCAAATGATTTCCATACGCTGAGTGATCTCGGCATCCTACAGCGCCGCCGGCAACTCAGCACAGACCTTTGGCATCAGTTCCGCAGTCGGCTCGTGAGTCCGATGGTGAACCAGTCTGCTGAATCTGCGCAAGCGGCGCAGATGATGCAGAAACTACTGGACTCCTTCACGCGGAAACCCTTGGACAACTGGATTTCCGGGCTGGAAACCGATCTCGACCGGTACCTCGGCTCTACTCCTCACGCTTCGGTTTCCACGTCCGGAGGCAATGGGACGGTCATCGCGAGGATGGCTGATACCAGTGATGCCATGGCCAACGGGCTGCGGGTCCGGTTGGAGGAAAAGTTCACGGGTCTTGTCGAGGAGGCTCCGCGTATTGCCGATACGGGTGCCCTTGATCGGGGTTGGATCGAAGCTCGTTTGAACGAGGAGCCGATCAAGGTTCTGTACCAGGCGCTGACCCAGTGGAGTAGGGCGGCCAGTGTCGCCGATCTCTTCGACACCTGGTGGAACGAGCGCCAGCCGATTTCGCGGACGGGGCCGGACCAGTACAGCGGGCTGGACAAAACGGCGACCTCTGAGGCGGCTTCTTCCGCCGAAAGGGTGCTGCCGACGTTGCCGAACTCGGCGGAGATCCCAGCACCGTACGCCTCCGCAGGGTCGGGAACACTGCACGACCCACGCGACCCCGTGACCAGCACTGACTTTGCTACGACCGTGCCGGACAGCGCGGATGCTCTGCTTGAGCAATTCAGCCTTGAGGTCCGCCCAGCGGTACGCGTCTGGGATCCTCCGATTGCCGGCCAGGCCGTGGCGTTGGAGAAGGACATCTTGACAACATCGGGGGCACGTGCCGTGGTCTTCTTGGGGGATCAGGTGCTGTGGGCCGTCAACACGGGAAGCACCATCACGTGGTTCGACCATCACAGAGCCCAGTCAGTGCCGCGGCCGGTATTCGCTGATCATGATCTGATCGCCTCGATCGACATGGACCCCCATGGCCAACTGATCGGTCCGAAAGCACGATCGCTCAAGGCGACGGCGACGATACTGCCCGACCGGGTGAGGGGCGGCTTCTGTGACCTGAATCTGGGTGCTGATCTGCATGGTGTCCTGGGATGGAGCCCGGCCCGCAGGTAAAAGCAGCGGCGCTCCGATGGCAGACACCAACCGGCCCAGATAGACGGTGGTGGTCGCGCGCCCGGGCACCGATCGCGGGCTCGTTGCCTGGTGGCGGACCGGATTCCTCGAAGCCTCCGATTGTACTGGCTGTCCGACGAACCACGTCCCGGTGTCTACTGCGCCATCACCGATACCCGGCCGGAAGAGGCGGCGGATCGCACCACGTACTGGTCGATGCGGAAGCCGGCCAGGCGGGTGGGAACCTCGACTACGAGTGTGCTGCGGCTTCGGGACATGCTCCTCAGCGGACAACGGTGGCCTCGCCGAAACCTGAGTGGTTGGGGCAGCATCGTGCGTCATCCGCCGAATTGCGACTGATAGTTCGATCTTGTCTGGAAAGTGCAGGAAGCAAAGTGGGCATCACGTCGCGTGCAGTTCCGTTCGTGGAGGCGAATTGTAAATCGACAACCACTTTGCCCGAATGTGCCAAGTGAAGGGAATGCGGGCACTTCTCGGTTGACATATGCCGGGAAACGTGGAACCCAAACATAGAATCGCCTTTTGGTGCCAACCGATGCCGGGGCCCCCGTCTACTTTTAGGACTCCTGATGGCTCGCGCGACCGTCGCAAATCCGGACGATATGCGTCTACTCGAACCACCGACTCGAGCGGATGGGACATTGTTCCGCCTGGAGATGGTGCATAGCGGATGGAGACGGAGAACATATGCCGACGAAGCCATCGACTTGATGGACACGCTAGTGCCAGGTTACGGAGAACTAGGTACCCCAGAAGAACGTCGAGCACGGCGGGTGGAGCACGGTCTCGCCATGCAAGTCAGGATTCAGGCGCTCCTCAACGTGCAGTTCGGGCTGGCTGAGTGCAATGAGTATGAGAAGTCTGCCCTGACCTCTGATCGTGCCGAACCCTTGAATCTCCGGGCGCCTTGGACAGCTGGTGTCCCACTTGTCCTGCTGGACATCAATTACAGGCCTCACACAACGGCGGAGCGTCCAACGTCATCCGGCGACGGCAGAATTCTGTGGCTGCGTCCCAGCAGTGAATGGGAATACTTGGAATCGCTGCATTCGATCGGCGTCATTTCGATTGCGGTTCGCGAGGACTGAGGTCTCGCGAGCGACCGTGCACCACTGATTCATCTCACAGAAACGAAAGAGACAGCTCGAATGACCTCTCCCAGTGGCGTATCCTCAGGCTCTGCAGTCCAGGTGACGGCAACCAAAGTTTGCTTCGATGTTCTGCCGCAAATCAGGAATCTACAGGGAACGGAATCCTTGTCCCGCGGAGAGGTCCGGAATCTCACTGAGCAGGTAATCAATTCCCTGCGCCTGACCTTCGCTGATGAAATCCGTCGATTGCTCGAAACTCGCACCGTTCCCGTAGCCAGTGTGGAACCGGTCCGCTGGGTGGAGTCTATCCGGCGCCCCGATACCGAACTCAGCGTGCGACTCGCACCCGGTGCACGTACTTTCGATGTCACCGCACTGCAGCATCGCCTGGACCGAGGCAAGAGCCGCGCCGATTCCCCCTTTTTCGACGAGGCGACTCGGATCGTTCGGCAGTATTACGGGTCCATGCCACTGGCCTACCGGGGCGAGGGCATGCGGTTGGAGACACTGCCGGCAGCCTGGCAAGCGGTGCACTTCGTCACGGCGCACCTGGAGGACGCAGATCCAGAGGATCTGGCAGCGGCCCGGGAATCGGCAGCAGATCTCGCACTTGCCATGTCTGCTTTGCTGCCGCCCGAACTCGCGCGGGTGCTTGGTGGTGCGCCGGCGCTGGTGCAGACAACCCACCAGGACATCGTTCGAGTGACAGAGCAGGTTGCCGCGCGTGGTGCACAAGGGCTGTCCCCGTTGCTCCGCACGTCGATTCCGAACCAAAGCGATCTTCCTCCGTGGATGAATCGCAGATTCGGGCTGGAAATTGAATTTCACGCCCGTGATGAATCCGTTCGAGAATCATTGAAACTCATCGAAACGGTGACGGAGAATGCGAGCAACATAGACACACCCGAAGCGTGGGAAGAAGCGGTTCAGCGTCTCCAGGAATCTGGACTTGACGTTCCGGAAAACAATGACGATCCCCTGGATAATCTTATTGCGCTACAGGAAGAAATGGGGGAACGGGAGGACGGCCCGGCCTTTGCGATGTTGGAGGAGCTCCGCTCCAGAGGTTTCACGAACGAACAGCAGATCGGCGACTACCACACCGCATACAACAGAGGGTACCGCGAAGCATCTGATGCTTGGAGCTTTGAACGCGACACGGCGATGTTCGAGATCGTCAGCCCTATTCTGAGGACAAGTTCGGAAACATGGGACCAGATTGACGCAGTCATTGGCACTATTCAGCGTTACGGTGGCCGCGTCGACACGCTGACTGGTGGGCACATACACCTGGACATTGCAGATTTCGGGACCTCCGTAGCCGTACACCAGGCATTCATCAGCATCGTTCAAACGCATCAGGATGTCTTGTACCGACTGGGCACGAATCCTTGGTCGAGGACGGGGCACCGCGGATACCGAGCCGCATCACCCCTGACGCAGCCAGCACCCGGATATGTGAACCTCGCGCAGATTCGGACGGATTTCCATCACGACAAGCTGATAAACTTTGAATCGGTTCATGGTACCCTCAGCGATCATCTCGAATTTCGGGTGCCCGACGAAAGCCTCAACCCTCAGGTCAAGCAAGTTCTTGTAACGCTATTGCAAGCAATGGCTGACTTGGCATTTCGTGTAGCAGCCAACCCAGGGCTTCTTGCCAGTGACGTGATTGAAGCACCGGGTTCTCATCGTGACTTGCAACAGTCCATCACGAGCACCTTCCACGACTCCGCGGACCGGGAATGGCGCCTTTACGAAAGCGACTCGCCCGAGTCGACCACCAGCCTGCTGAGACTGCTGAACCTCCTCCCTCTCTCACCCGAACAGCGTGATGAAGTCCTCGCCTTGTGGTCCATTACGCCATGGCCATTGGCGCGTCAGACGCTCGGCCGTGCCCCCACCGAGCCACACGCCCTGAGCAACGCGGGCCCGAGTCGACTGTCAGAGGCCACTGAGGAAGTGCACGAACCCGTTGGGGTTGTGGGTGGTGGGGTTTCGTATGAGTCCGGTCTGCGGTCTGCGGTGGATCGGGCGTTGCGGGGGATGGGTGAGGGGGCGCGCCTGGATGATGCGGAGTTTGAGGCGGCTCGTTCGGTGGCCGAGGGACGTGTTTCCGGGGCCGTGTGGGGTCGGATGGCTTTGGGTGAGCGGGCGGATCATGTTGCTTATGCTCATCGTGGGTTGCCGGTTCCGCGGATGCGGGGTGGGGCGCCTTGGCCGAATTGGTTGACATCTGGGTCGTCGTCGGCGTCGTCGGCGGCGGCGTCGTCGTCGTCGGGGTCGTCGACTGGTGTGGTTCAGACTCGTGGGCTACCTGTGGGGAAGTTCTTTTTTGCCAATCTTTCGACGCATGAGCCGATTTTTATAGGCAAGGCTGCTGCGTTGGCGTCGATTCTGTCGTTGCATCAGGGCATCCAGCAATATCTGGCAGGACGTCCTACGCGGATTATCCTGGAGAAGCGGCTTGCCGATTCTCCGGCGGAAATCATACCGAGCCCCGAGGGGCCGCAGATCACGCTTGCGGCGTATTAGTTCGAGCGGTACAGCTTGGGTTATCTTGCGGGAATGATTGCGCACGAATTCGGCGCGCACCCCCTGCCGCGGAATATGAATGGCGCTGATGGGGACCGGCATTATCACAATACGCCGGTTTTCGTGCCGGGCGTCCCAGCGAGGATGATGACGGCGTCTGCGGGGTCTCAGGCCGAGCATGTGTATGCGGCTTCGATGGGTGGCCACTATTTCGATGTGTACAGGCGTACCGTTATCGAGATGGCCAGGGTGATCCTGACGGAAGGGGGGACGTTCGATGCGACCACCCAGGATGTCACGGATCTTTTCGATGCCTATTTGATGGATGTTGCTTCCATCGCGGTGACGAATGACCACCGGGATCGTGGTTTTCCGTTCGTGCCGGGTTCGACGGCGGTGCGGGCCGATATCGCGACGTCATACAATTTCTATCGCCGTCTTCTCGAGGATGAAATTCCCGGTAACCTGTCTGCTGCATTGGTGCCGCATCTTCCCGGGCAGAAGACGTCCCAGGCTGTCTACGATGACTACGCTACTTTGGTGCGGCGTGCGGCCCGTGGATATATGCATTCTCCGAGTGTTGACGGGCGACCGGTTGAGGGATTCGGGAGGCCGGGCGCGTCGCGTGAGATTCCGTCGGCTGTTGTCGGCGAGTCCGGCACCCGGGTGGGGATTGCCGAGAGCGGTCCGAGCCGTCCGGGCGGCCTGCGAGTGGGGGACGGTGCCGCGGGTGCAGGGGACGTTGCGGTTGACGATGCATGGTTGATCGAGTGGGCGCGTTCCCGGAACTGGACGGATGAGTTTGCCGGCGCGCAGTATGCGGCGGCATCCGGTCTCGTGTGGCAGGCGCTGGATTACCGCCCGGTCCTGGGGCAGGGGGAGGCGGAGGAGGAATATCGTGACCGTCTGCGTCAGGTGACGGCCGCGGTGGCTGTGGCCCGCGCCGAAGTGCCGGCTGTGGGCAAGGGCAAGCAGCAAGAGGATATCCCGGCAGAGTCGTCTGACGGGCAGCTGGTTTCCCGCCTGAAGGATCTGTGGGACTTCTTGCACGCTCTCAATCTTGTGGTTCTCGAAGAGGACCGGGATCTCGTACCGGATCGCGAGCTGTCGATCGCCAGCATTGAATCCTTGGTCAATGACGCGGCCGATAAGGCGATGGAGATAATTCCCGGCCTGGACCGTATGGACGTCTTCCGTCTCTACGAGTACCAGACCGCACTTCAGCACCCGGACCGTCCCGCGGTGTATCTGCCGGGCAATCCGAACCACGTCGTCCTCGAACCCTCCGAGACCTCCACACACAATCGTCCGGCCACTGAAGACCTCGAAACTTCCCCGCGACCCAGAACGGCATTTCTGGAGACCCCACGCGGCCGGGACGCCGGAGAACAGGGCACGCCACAGTCGGCACCCGCTGGCGAACCCATCATTGGACGCGACACCGCAGCACCGGTCCAGAACACACCACACCACGACACCACCGTTGAAGTGCACGAACCCGTTGGGGTTGTGGGTGGTGGGGTTTCGTATGAGTCCGGTCTGCGGTCTGCGGTGGATCGGGCGTTGCGGGGGATGGGTGAGGGGGCGCGCCTGGATGATGCGGAGTTTGAGGCGGCTCGTTCGGTGGCCGAGGGACGTGTTTCCGGGGCCGTGTGGGGTCGGATGGCTTTGGGTGAGCGGGCGGATCATGTTGCTTATGCTCATCGTGGGTTGCCGGTTCCGCGGATGCGGGGTGGGGCGCCTTGGCCGAATTGGTTGACATCTGGGTCGTCGTCGGCGTCGTCGGCGGCGGCGTCGTCGTCGTCGGGGTCGTCGACTGGTGTGGTTCAGACTCGTGGGCTACCTGTGGGGAAGTTCTTTTTTGCCAATCTTTCGACGCATGAGCCGATTTTTATAGGCAAGGCTGCTGCGTTGGCGTCGATTCTGTCGTTGCATCAGGGCATCCAGCAATATCTGGCAGGACGTCCTACGCGGATTATCCTGGAGAAGCGGCTTGCCGATTCTCCGGCGGAAATCATACCGAGCCCCGAGGGGCCGCAGATCACGCTTGCGGCGTATTATTTCGAGCGGTACAGCTTGGGTTATCTTGCGGGAATGATTGCGCACGAATTCGGCGCGCACCCCCTGCCGCGGAATATGAATGGCGCTGATGGGGACCGGCATTATCACAATACGCCGGTTTTCGTGCCGGGCGTCCCAGCGAGGATGATGACGGCGTCTGCGGGGTCTCAGGCCGAGCATGTGTATGCGGCTTCGATGGGTGGCCACTATTTCGATGTGTACAGGCGTACCGTTATCGAGATGGCCAGGGTGATCCTGACGGAAGGGGGGACGTTCGATGCGACCACCCAGGATGTCACGGATCTTTTCGATGCCTATTTGATGGATGTTGCTTCCATCGCGGTGACGAATGACCACCGGGATCGTGGTTTTCCGTTCGTGCCGGGTTCGACGGCGGTGCGGGCCGATATCGCGACGTCATACAATTTCTATCGCCGTCTTCTCGAGGATGAAATTCCCGGTAACCTGTCTGCTGCATTGGTGCCGCATCTTCCCGGGCAGAAGACGTCCCAGGCTGTCTACGATGACTACGCTACTTTGGTGCGGCGTGCGGCCCGTGGATATATGCATTCTCCGAGTGTTGACGGGCGACCGGTTGAGGGATTCGGGAGGCCGGGCGCGTCGCGTGAGATTCCGTCGGCTGTTGTCGGCGAGTCCGGCACCCGGGTGGGGATTGCCGAGAGCGGTCCGAGCCGTCCGGGCGGCCTGCGAGTGGGGGACGGTGCCGCGGGTGCAGGGGACGTTGCGGTTGACGATGCATGGTTGATCGAGTGGGCGCGTTCCCGGAACTGGACGGATGAGTTTGCCGGCGCGCAGTATGCGGCGGCATCCGGTCTCGTGTGGCAGGCGCTGGATTACCGCCCGGTCCTGGGGCAGGGGGAGGCGGAGGAGGAATATCGTGACCGTCTGCGTCAGGTGACGGCCGCGGTGGCTGTGGCCCGCGCCGAAGTGCCGGCTGTGGGCAAGGGCAAGCAGCAAGAGGATATCCCGGCAGAGTCGTCTGACGGGCAGCTGGTTTCCCGCCTGAAGGATCTGTGGGACTTCTTGCACGCTCTCAATCTTGTGGTTCTCGAAGAGGACCGGGATCTCGTACCGGATCGCGAGCTGTCGATCGCCAGCATTGAATCCTTGGTCAATGACGCGGCCGATAAGGCGATGGAGATAATTCCCGGCCTGGACCGTATGGACGTCTTCCGTCTCTACGAGTACCAGACCGCACTTCAGCACCCGGACCGTCCCGCGGTGTATCTGCCGGGCAATCCGAACCACGTCGTCCTCGAACCCTCCGAGACCTCCACACACAATCGTCCGGCCACTGAAGACCTCGAAACTTCCCCGCGACCCAGAACGGCATTTCTGGAGACCCCACGCGGATCGATGTCGCCCGACGCTCTCACCATCGGACGCGATGCCTCACCACCGGTCCAGGAGACACCGCACCACGACACCACTGCGGAACCTGCGAAACCGGCAGTGGAACAGGCATTGCGTCCGGATACGGAGCGCCACACGTTTGTACTTGAGGCGGGCGCGCTGGCGAAGTATGGCACAGCTGAATTTGCGGATCAGCGCAAGGTTGCGGTTAAGGTTTTGAAGGACGGCCTTAAAGCTGCGCTGCCGGGCGAAACACCAGAGTTGTTCGTCAGAGTCGAAGGGTATGCTGCCGGGTTCGATGACGCGGTGAAGTTCGTCAAGGAGACCGTGGATGTACTAAAACAAACCATCAGGCTTGACATCGGTGGGCAAGTGATCAACATCTGCATATAATAAAAACGTGCTGTCCTTCACAGCGAGTCATTTCCGCGGCATGCAACCAGCGTTCAGGGGAGGGTGGCAGCCATGGGCCTGGCGGCGAGCAGTGTCCAAGAACTTGCAGCCGACTGGCCGATTCTGCGGCGGCACTTGAGATTTGGGCCGTTGGTGAAGACGCAGCATGGTCGGCGACATCTTGACCAACAGTCGCCAATTGTTCGCGCGGCCGGCTGGTTGAAGACCAGCGCCATGCGGATGCTGTGCTCCGGCTGGCTGTGTACGGGTGACGTACACAGCCATATGCCGGCTCAGGCGGGGGGTCTGGGGGTCTGCCGAGCCGGGCCGCGTACGCGGGTGGCAGCGCCTGGGTGATCAGGCGCAGTCGGGCGTCATCGGTACTTCCGGGGCGACGGTGAAGCCGAAGCGGGCGCGGGTGTCGATGACGATGCCGCCGGTGGTGGCCGCGGCCTGCTTGGCGCGGGCGCGGACCTGCGGCTGCCAGCGCCGGGTCACTTCGCGCTCCATCCGGGCGGCGAGGTCGGCGCGGGGCCGTTTGATCCGGCCCTTGACGTAGCGTTCCACGGTCCGCTGCGAGACCCCAAGTACGTGGGCCACGGCCTTGGTGGTCTTGAGCTGTTTGACGAGGTAGCGCATCTGGGCCGGGGCGGTCTTCGGAATGGGGCAGGTGAAGGTGCCCCGCAGGGCCCGGTCCAGGCTGTCGCCGATGATGCCCATGGGTGATTCCCCACTGTCTTCGGCCTGGGCCACAATGCCGTCCTTGATAAAGCGGGCGAGGTTGAGGTCCGGGCCGTGTTCTTCGCGTTCGCTCTCGGCCCGGAACGCGGTCTGAGTGCTTTCGTGCTTGACCATCCCGGGGGTCACGCCCAGCCGGAAGGTGCCGGGCAGAGGCTTGTCGCCGGTATGGGACAGGACGTCCAGCGGGCTGGGTTCCGTCGGAAGGGTAGACCACGCAGTCCGACGGCACCGCGACCGGGTAGCGGCCCGTGGCGATGGCGAGCTTGAGCATCTTGCGGTGCATGTTGACCGGGTCGTGGAGATCACCGCGGCACGGCTGTCGGGGCCCCAGGTTGGCCGGGACAGGGCCGGCCACGTCTGGCCGGGCGCCATCCGCCGCCGCGCGGGCGTTCGCGGAGCTCGCCGATGCCGCCCTTGGCCGTCGCCTTGATCGCCGTCAGCAGGATCGCCGTATCCGGGGTCGGCGTCCCTGTGGCGTTCCGTGACCCGCAGGAAGCCGCGGGGAGGGTCATGGCGAGGGGTGGCGCCGAGGTCGGGAGTGGTAGCCGGGTATGCCTTGTGCAGCCGGTTGTACCGGGCGCGCAGGTAGCGGCCGTTGTCCGTCCGCACGTGGGCCTCGACGGGAGGTGACCTGGTAGTCGAGTTCGACGACGTAGACGAGGGTCGGTGTCGAGTGCCAGGCCGGTCTCTCGCCCCCGGACCGGTCCGCGCTCCCTTCCGGACGGCGCGTGCCGGCTTCGCTGAGGCCACCGCCGCGGCGGACGGCACCACGGCGCGGGAGGTGCCTGACGTGGCCGTGCCGCAGAGCATGCATATCAGCTCCGGCCGGATGACCGAAGCGCACGAAGTCGCCAGCCTCACCTCTCGATCAAGTAGGAGCTGACATGTCCGCCGACCAACCGATCACCCCCGAGCCGATTCTGCAGCTGGGCTTCGGCTTCATGGCGTCCAAGACGCTCCTGAGCGCTGTGGAGCTGGGGATCTTCACCGTTCTGGCGAAGGCGGCCGCGATCGGGAGGCCATCGCCGGCGAGGTGGGCCTCCACCCGAGGTCCTCCGCCGACTTCCTGGACGCCCTCGTATCGCTGGGTCTGCTCAACCGCGACGAAGACGGGGTCTACCACAACAGCCCTGCGGCCGACGTGTTCCTGGACCGGGCCAAGCCCTCTTACATGGGCGGCATCCTCGAGATGGTCAACGCCCGTCTCTTCGGTTTCTGGGACAACCTCCTCCTTGCCCTGCAGACCGGCACCCAGCAGAACGAAGTCACGCACACCGGGGTTCCGTTCTTCGCCACTCTCAGCCAGGACCCGGTCGCCTGGCGCAACTTCCTCAACGGAATGAACGGAGTCAGAACTCCCCTGGCAGGCGCTCTTGCCGCCGACTTCGACTGGACCGGGCGTCGGTACGTGGTCGACCTCGGCGGTGCGCTGGGCGCCGTGCCTGCCGCGGTGCTGCGGTCCAACCCGGACATCACCGGCGCAGTCTTCGAACTGCCGCCGGTCCGCCCCGTGTTCGAGGAGTTGGTCACCGCTCATGGCCTGTCCGACCGGCTCACCTTCCACGCCGGCGACTTCTTCGCGGACCCGCTCCCTGCGGCCGACGTCTACGTCATGGGACAGATCCTCCACGACTGGAACCTCGAACAGCGTCAGTTCCTTCTCCAGAAGGCATACGATGCCCTGCCCGAGGGCGGCACCCTCATCGTCTACGACGCCATGATCGACGACGCGCGTCGCCACAACACCTATGGCTTCATGGTTTCGCTGAACATGCTCATCGACACCGAAGGCGGATCCGAGTACACGGTCGCCGACGCAACCGGCTGGCTGGAGTCGGCCGGGTTCGCGAAGGTCACCGCCCGTCCGCTCATCAGCGGCTACACGGCCATCTACGCCACCAAGTAAGCGCTGCTCTCAGCACCGGACACAACAAGAAGCGCGCACACGATCCGGCAACCGCCTGCCGTTCGACGTAGGCGGCCGTAGCGCGCGCTGTGCAGCAGGGCGCGGGGCTTCAGGCATGCCATTGGCCCGAGGGGCTTCACGGCCCTCGGTTCACGGTCGCCTGGAGTCCCGCGACTGCTTGATCAGCGTTCAGACGGCATGCCCAACCGGCCGCCCGGTCGGCACTGCCGATCCTGGTCTGCCGCCATGGCATCCGCTTTCGCCGCCTGCTGCGGCATCGCCCCGCCTCGACCCCCGGCCATCTCAGGGCTTGGGTTTCAGCGTCCACCGGGCCGACTGCCTACGCCGCCACCCACCCCCGGATGGCCTCCGCGACTGCCCGAACGTCCAGCGCATCCCGGTCGATCCGCGCCGCCAGCTCCGCCGCTTCCTTCGCTCCCACGGTCACGATGGCCCCGCTCGCCGTCAGGTACGCCGCCGCCACCACCGCGCCGAACAGCTCGTTGGCGTGCTCCAGCGCCGGTACGCGGATCAGCTGGTGCATCAGCGCAGCCGCGCGGTGATGCACCTCGGTGTACACGGGGGTCTCCATCACCCGGTCCGCGTGCCTCGCCACGGCGGCGGCCATCGACCCGAAGTCCGTGATGTCAGGGTCACCGGGCATGTTCCGGTGCGCAAGGTCCAGCAGCCACGCGCGATCGATGTGGACAATCACGCAGCAGCCCCAGCGCCGCCGCCGGCCTTCGGATGCCCGAACTGCTCCGCGAAGGTGTCGCCCCAGGCGTCCGCGAAGTGCGCGCCCGCGCCGAGGAACCGGTGCCGCAGGTCATTCGCCTCGTCCGCGAGGACCTGACGGGCGTAGTCGGGCACGCTCATGCCGGCGGCCTTCGCCCGCGCCTCGATCCCGGCGGCCGTCGCCTCGTCCACTCGCACGTTGATCTGCCTCTGGCCGCTCATGTCTCTACCGTAGCAAAACGTACGTTCCGCTACACCCCATCGGCGAAAGCTCTCCGCAGCCGCGGTTCGATACCCTCGGGGGCCTCCAGCAGGTGGCACGGCGGTTTCCGACGCCGTGGTCTTCCAGCCAAGACCAACATAATTTGCAACTGCCCCGGCCCATAAGGCGACTGTGGTGCACGTTCGGGACGAGCTCGTCCGGGACCGGGGAGAGATAGGTCGTGCTGGATCTATGCTGACTGGTTACACAATTCCCCCTCAACTGACCTGTACGTCCTCGCTTGATGGACCGGCACCTGGCGCCTGGTTTCATGTGTGGTGTGGCGATGATTTGGTGTCCCGAGGGATTTTCAGATGAAACGGAGTGTTGGTCCGAATGACCCGTCCCGGACGGCATGAGATCTGCTTCTCTTATGATGAGGATTTTGATCGGTTCGTCGAGCATGTAAAAGAAGTCACGGACGTGTATCGGCGGATGATGGAGAAACCCCCGGGCAACCTCAAGGCACAGGACGTGCTGGAGGCTATGGCCTCGGTTCCCTCACGGAAGATCATGACTCTCGCCAACCCCAATGACCGCGAGAAGCTCGCGGCTTTGATTGTGAGGCGGCATGGTCAGCTGTCGGCCGAAAAGCCGATTACGCAAGGAAATCTGACCGCGGTTGCCATGGCGGTAGCACAGCGGGTGGGGGTGCGGCCAGGACTGGAGAACTGTGTCGAGCTCGCCGAAGCTTTCCTGCGGCGCGTTTTCGGTCGGAGGATTGGGACGTCCGCCGCCCAGGATGACTTGGGTGTTGGATCCAACCGGGTCGGAGACCGGCTCGTTCCCGGCGGGACGTGGTCACCGGTATTGTCGCAGAAACAGGTATTCGAGGCACTGCACAAGGTCGGTCCGGAACATATCGCCGTGGTCCTGGAGCAGGGTGAGAAGGGCCTTGGGCACGTCCTGTTCTACGCTATCGTCGAGGACCAGACGACACGCGAGCCGAAGATTCTACGCGTGGACCTGCAAGACCGTCCCGCCGTCGCGGATGTACCTGCTCCCTCACTGCTACCGGAGCACGAATGGCTCCGCGCCGGACGCGGTACACGCATGATCGTGATCGACCACACCGGACGGTCGACCGACCCCGCCGAGCTCTCCGACGTTCTTCAGCCCCAGTCAGCCGTCCGTGGGCAGGAACTGGTGGACGGCCCCACCGGCCTCGGCTACGGTGCCCTCGGCTTTGAATTCGAGGTCAATAATCACCCGCTCTCCACCACCGACGGTTCTGCTCTCAAATCGAAGATCACACTCGCGAAGAATGTCAACGGCTTTACGCTGACAACCGACAGTACCACCGTTTTCATTGTTGGCGGCCGGGAATTCCTTTCAAAAGAAGATGCACGCGAATTCGACAGACAGCAGGCGCTGCTGGAACAGCGCCCATCGTCCCAGCAGTCGCCACTGGAACAGCGGTTGATGAAAACCATCGAAGTGGTGTCGCCGGCGCTCGACGTGACTGGGAAAGCCAGTCTTGGCGTGGAAGACGGTATGCGCATGTATGCATACATTCGTGAACGGCTGGGTTGGGCCACTCGGGCGGAAATCCCAGTGCGCCTTGTCGATCTTTTCGGGCCACGCGAGGGCTGGACATTTAGACCAGCTGGCCAGAAAGTGCTGGTTCACCCGTCCGTGGCAGGAGACAACCACCCTGGCACCTATCCGCAGTTCACTGTCGGCGCCAACATTGGCGGGGCGAGCCTTATTATTGCGCTGGCGCAAGATCGAATCTCAAAGACCAAGACTTACGTGCAACCTGCCGCAGCAGCAGCACGGGCATTCGCCACCGACATCACAACAGCCTTCGCAGCCGAGCAGCTGGGACGGCCGGTGGAAGCCAGTCAGCTAGACTTCCTGGGCCGGGTGACACCCTATCTGCGAGAAATGGAAGCCTATACATGGCTGATGTTCAGCCATGCCTCTGCAGTTCCTCTCCAGCTGCGATTCCGCGAAAACTCTCTGCCCAAGAACATGCTCCCAGCGGCACTGCGGAATCCGTTTTATGCACTACACGAATCTCTGAGCACCCCTGTCCAGGCCTTCCTGATGGAGAATGAGCGCCTCATCGCCGACCGATTCCTGGCGAGACTGCTGGAGGTGGTGGACCACTATCAAAAGCAAATGAAAAGCAAGCCCGTAATCCCTACCTCAGGCATCATGGAGGAACACACGTATGGAAAAGCGAGTCACAGGGATTACTTGACCGCGATGATCCGCGGCGAAAGGTTGAACCAGCGCGAGACTGTCGGCATGGAAGATAAGGCCGCCTACGAGTCTTTGGACACGAAGAACGGGCCACTTCCGCTGGCCTTGTTCGAGCTCAGATCGCTCCCCCGCATGGACGATGGTGCCCTATTCGAGACGTCCCGTGAACTCTCTGATCTCGCGAATAAGGCCCACTCCATGGCGTTGCACTTCACAGGTTGGGATCACACGCGTACGCGCGCCAGGGCCGCCCGTGTCATCGATCACCATCTGGTGAAAGAGGCCCAACTCCTCCTCCCATACCTGGAGGCTCTGCAGACGCCCGGCCAGGCCACGAAAATACTGTCCTTCGTTGAAGGCCTCACCATCGCTGAAGCGATCGCCGAGCACGCCGCCTTCAGGCAACCGATCCCTCCCGAGGTCATTCCTCAACTCGAAGCCGCCCGCATCAAGCTGCTCAAAGCGTTGGCTCCCAACTCGCCGATCGCACAGCAGCACCGGCCGCGCTACCAGCAATCCCTCGACGGACTTCTGCGGCTGCAAAACCATCTGCAAGCCCGCACGCGTTCCGCTCCACGGACTGTCCACGCGTCCATAGCCCTCACCGATGACCCGATGCGCACTGGCCTGGCACAAGCCTTGGACGATGCACGCAAGACATCCGACCCCAAGCAAGCTCTCATCGCCCGTCTTGAGACCCAGCTGCAGCCATGGCTCCCCCAAGGCTCCCAGCGCAACGCACCACCTCAGTTCACAGCGCCATCAGCTGTTGAATCGCTGAGTCCAACCGAAACCACCTCGTCGACCGTGCCGCCGACACCGGTGGAAACACCGCCACCCGCTCCAGTCGCCGCCATCAGCAGGTCTGCGGCGCCGGGGACGTCATCGACACTTGACGGGGCAGATGTCGAAAAAATCCCGGAGGCGCCTGGCATTGCCTGGGGAGGGGCATGGCAGAACCTGCCAGTGAAGCCAATCCGGCACCGGATCCCCTTCTCCGTGCCGAGCCTGCTCGGCGACAAATACACCATGGCACGATTTGCCGAACTGGTGCTGCAACCTCTGGCTATGGGCAACGAACAACAGCAGGAACCCGCCGGGCTGGTCAACGAAGAACTCCGTGACCTCGTGCGACAGTCAGCCGAGCACGTGCGCAACCACCTCCACGCACTGAGCGCTCACCGAGACGGCGCTACCGGAGTCATCTGGAGCATGAGCAACTCCGACTTCCTTATCACCAACACCGGCAACCCCCGAGCCGGCCTCATATTCGCCCAGCTACTCGCCAACGAACTCGATCACCGCGTCATGGTTGAGATTCCATCGGGTGGCCATATCCCGGTCTGTGCGCAATAACCCACCACACTCCGAAAGTGACGGAATCGGGCGGCCTCGCAGCTCGGGGCCCGCCGGTCACGGGTGTGTCTGAAAGATGGCTCTTCCAAGAATTTCGTAGGCGTTGATCGTCTGGGTGTTCCTCGGTGCTCGTGCGCTGCGTTCGTGCGGGCTGGGTGTGTGTGATGTCGAACTGGCCGTGCTGTTACCGCAGTTGGCTGAGGTGCGGGTCGAGCGGGTGTGTGCGGGGGCGGACCTGATCCGGATCACGGCCCGGACCAGGGACGGGGTCCGGTGTGCTGGTCCGGGGTGCGGCGAGTCTTCTTCGCGGGTGCACTCGCGGTACGTGCGGGACATCGCGGACGAGGCCGTCGGCGGCAGACCGGTCGTGATCGACCTGTGTGTGCGGCGCCTGTACGGCGAGAACTCGGATTGTTCGAAGGTGACCTTCGTCGAGCAGGTGGCGGGGCTGACCGAGCGATATCAGCGGCGAACTCCCGCACTGCGCCGGGTGATCGAGGCGATCGCCCAAGTGCTGGCCGGCTCGGCCGGCGCCCGCCTGCTGACGGTCTTGCATCAGATGGTGAGCCGGGCGAGCGTGCTGAACTGGCCTGATGCGCATCGCGCCGCCGAAACGCGAAGCCCCGCGAGTGGTCGGGATCGACGAGTTCGCGCTGCTGCGCGGCCACCGCTACGCCACGATCATCATCGACACCCAGACCGGTCAGCGCATCGAGGTGCTGCCGGACCGGAAGGCTGCAACGGTCTGCGCCTGGCTGCGGGAGCACCCAGGCGCACGGGTGCTCTGCCGCGACGGCGCGGGAAGCTCCGCCCAGACTGCCCTCGATGCCAACCCGCAGACCGTGCAGGTCAAGGACCGCCGGCACCTCTGGCGCGGGCTCGTCGAGGCCGTGGTCAGAAAGGTCACGGCCCACAGCTCATGCTGGGGCAAGTGCGGAACTGTGCTGCTCGAGGGCAAACGCGCTCAGAACACCCGCGAGCTACGGCAGCAGGTCCATTGCCTGCTCGACCAGGGCGTCGGCCTGCTCGAGTGCTCCCGCCGGCTCGGCCTGGCCATGAACACCGTCAAACGCCACGCCCGCCACACCGAGCCCGACCCACTGGTGCGCACGCCGACCTACCGGCCCGGACTGGCCGACCCCTACCGGGACCATCTGCGCGAGCGCCGCGAGAAGGACCCGGCCGCCCCGGTCACCATCTGCCGGCCGAGATCCACGAACACGGCCATGCGGGCAGTGCGAACCTGCTGGTCCGCTCCATCAACTCCGGCCGTGTCGAAGCCGACCACGCCGCGCTTTCCCCACGCTGGGTGACCGGCCTGCTCACCCGCCATCCTGACCGACTCGACGACAACCAGCACCGACTCCGCGACCAACTTGCCGCAACCTGCACGGAGATGACCACCCTGGCGGCGCAGATCCGATCCTTCGCCCAGCTCCTGATCCCGACCGACCACAACGCCGCCGAGCTGACCGACTGGATCACCCGAACCCGCGCCGCGAACCTGCCCTTCCTGCACGCCTTCACCACCGGCCTGGAACGCGACCGTACCGCCATCGACGCGGCCGTGACCCTGCCCTGGCACAACGGCCGCACCGAAGGCAGCAACACAAAGATCAAACTCATCAAACACCAGCTCTACGGCCGAGCCGGACCCCGCCTCCTCCGCCAGCCCATCCTGCTCAACTGACACCGCTGTCACAGCGATCAACGCCTACGAAAATCTTGGAAGAGCCAGATCACTGACACGTCCGCCGGTCACGACGCGGGGGCGTGTAAGCGTTCTTGTGTAAGTCCTCGGTTTTCACCGGATGCTGATCCGGTCTTCGAAGAACAGCGCGAACGCGTTGAGGGCGCTCTTCCAGTGTGCTGCGACATGGTTGATGTCGCGTGCCTTGGGTTCGATCAGTTCCCGGACTGCGAGGTAGAGCACCTTCAACGCGGCCTGCTCGGAGGGGAAATGACCTCGGTTGCGGGTGGATTTCCGCAGGCGGGCGTTGATCGACTCGACCATGTTGGTGCTGTAGACGACCTTCCTTATCTCGGCTGGGAAGGCCAGGTAGGGCGTGAACTCGTTCCAGGCCGTCTGCCAGGTCCGGACGATTGCCGGGTAGCGCACGCCCAGATCAGAGGCGGCAAACGCATCCAGCGCCTGCTCGGCGGCCTGCTCGGTCGGCGCGCTGTAGATCGCTTTGAGCGCCGGCACCAACTGGGAGTGGTCCCTCTTCGAGGCGAACCGCAGCGAGGCCCGCACCAGATGGATCACACAGGTTTGGACCGTGGCCTTCGGCCAGGTCGCCGTCACCGCATCGGGCAGGCCCTTGAGGCCGTCGCAGACGACGATGCACACGTCCTCGATGCCGCGGTTGCGCAGTTCCGACAGCACGGCCATCCAGGTCGTGGCGCCCTCGCCCTCGGCACCGACCCACAGCCCCAGGACGTCCTTGCAGCCGTCCATGTCGACCCCGACAGCGACATAGACCGGCCGGCTGACCACCGACCCCGAGCGGATCTTCACCCACAGCGCATCGATGTAGATGATCGGCCAGACCGCACTGAGCGGCCGGTTCTGCCATGCGGCCAGCTCGTCCACGACCGCGTCGGTCACGGTGCTGATCAGGTCCGGGGAGACCTCGACGCCGTAGATCGTGGCCAGATGCGAGCGGATGTCGCGCACGCTCATGCCCCGCGCATACAGCGACAGGATCCGTTCGTTGAAGCCCGCCAGCCGCCGCGCGCCCTTGGGCACGATCTTCGGATCGAACTGTCCGTTGCGGTCGCGTGGCACGGCCAGTGTCACCGCCCCGGCATCGGTCAGCACCGTCTTGGGTGAGGTCCCGTTGCGGCTGTTGCCCGACCCCCGGCCGCCTGGATCGTGCTTCTCATAGCCCAGGTGGCCGCTCATCTCGGCTTCCAGTGCCCGTTCCAGCACGGCCCGGGTCACCTCGGTCAGCAGCCCGCCTTCACCCAGCAGGGCCGCCCCTGAGGCATCGGCACGGTCCATCAACCGCCCGACGACCTCGTCCACCAGCTCGTTGTCGACCGGCTCGACGGTCGGATTCTCGGAGTCACTCATGTCCGTCCGATCCGGGAGGCCAGGGACCAGCAACGATCCCTCGCCACCCTGTCACGTCACGGACTTACACGATCTTTCAGACACACCCCGACGCGGGCCCCTCGGACGGTGAGATACCACCCCTGGGTGCGGCTGCCCGCCCGTTGGACGGGCTGTTGCTGGACGCCACGGGCTCGACCGAGGCCGAGCGGGCCAGCAGCGCGGCGTTGCGTACCCACATGGGACGGTACGGGCCCGGTGGTCGCGCCGTGTACGAGCCAGCTTTCAGCGCGTCAGTCGTTACAGATCGTAGCGCGCATGCCGGCCGAGAGCTGAACCATGACGCGGTGTTCCAGCTTGTCGGCAAGCGTTTGGGCGAATACGAGAGCGACCTGGGAGTTGTCGACGGCCGTGAGGACGAAGTCGGAGTTCTCCATGCCCAGGACGTGGGTGGTGCTGCCGGCAAGGTGTCGGCGGATGTGCTCGGCAGCCCGTTCCACGAGTGGGTTGAGTGCTTCGTCGACCTGCCGGGCGACTTCTTCTCGTTCCTTGCCGATGGTCGATCGAAGCTTCTCCATGAGCTCAGCCAGTCGTGCCAGGGTGCGTGAGACGTCCTCACCGCCGAGGAGGCTTGGCAGCGGGAATTCGATTTCGTGTCGGATCGCCTCTACTTCTATCGCCAACGGCCGCCATTCTGGCCCCAAGGCCAGCCCCGGGGCGTAGTCGGTCGGCGCGGGGGCGGACACTGAGGTCGGCGCCGGACGGCGTACTGGTTCGTCCGCCTGTTGTTCCTGGGTGCGGGTGGCCCCCGCTGGGCTTGCCGGACGGGTTTCAGGTTTCTCGCTGCCTGGATCAGCGCCGTCAAGGCTGATGCGCGCTGCGGGCAGCGCGGCTTCCGCGCCCTTGGCCCCACCGTTTTCATCGAAGGCGGGCGAGCGATGGAGAAGGGCTTCGTCGTGGGCAGGGGGAGCTGGCCGGGCGTCGGGGGCGTCATCGGCCACCCGGCCGTGGGGCTCGTCGAAGACGGGAGGCACGGGCGTGGCTTCCAGAGAGGATGCGTCAGGCGCGTTTCGTCGACCTTCGGGAACGGGGGCCCCTGGGGAGTTCCCTCGCTCTGGCCCGTTGACAGGATGGTGTTCGTCGTCCATTGCTGGCCCGGCAGGGTCGCCAAGGGCGGCATGGTCGTCGTGAACCGGCGTCTTGGCGCGCTGGGCCGACGGGGCGTCCACGAGGGGGACGGGGGACCTCGGAACCTCGAGCGTGTCCGTGAATGCGGCGCAGTACAACAGGATCGACCGGACATCCGGCACTCGTGTCCCGGGTGCAGCCGCGGTCTCTTCGGCGCGTGTGTTCGGATCATCCGCGGGAAGCCTGAGTTCACCGCGCATGACGTCGCTGGTGAGGGCTCGGGCGAGGAGTTCGCCACGGGGCAAGCGCTCGAAGCCTTCTTGGGCCTCGTGTATGTAGAGCGGCAGAGCCGGAAAGTATTCCGTCACGATGGCCCGTACCGTACTCAGAACCTCGTATGTCCTCTCGTTCTGGGAGGTTTTCCCCCAGGCGTTTTCCGCCCACTCCGCGGGATTCGCATATCGGGCGATCAGCGTCTCGATCTGCTCATCGGCTTCCGGCACGATGTCCGGCACGTTGTCGTCGAGACCCTTGCGCTCCATATGCGGACCGTCCTGCCGCGGGTCCGTGACAACATAACCCTCGACTCCCTGCTGCCGCGGAGTGAAGATCGGGATCCTGTTCACCTCCGCGACTTCGGTGTCATTCACGGGAATGGCGATTTCGACAGGTACGACGCCGTTCTCCCGTCGCGGGCCTGACGGCCCCTCGATCGTCACGGTGACTTCAACGTAGCCATGGTAGACAGCCATCGGGGTAGGCAGCTTCCCGTGGGAAACCGTGTGCCCACCATCTACCAGGGAGGAGCCCTGGCGCTTGCGCAACTCTGAACCGAAACCCGCGAGTACTCTTCCGCCTACAAAGGCTGTGCCTTCTGCGACACCGACTTGGGCCTGTGCCGCGAGCGAGTTCCAGTGCAGCCGCGTCTTCGTTCGGGTGGTGCTGACCTCGTTCGCGGGGCTCAGCTCCGCCTTCGTGTCCAAGCCGACGTATCGCAGGCTGACCACACGCAGGTTTGCATGGACGCCGCTCGCGGGACCGATCAGCCGGCGCCTCACATAGGGCACACTGAGGTCCTCCTCGGCCGATCGGAGATTCACATGCGTGGCAAGCCGGGTGCGGTCGAGCGTGTGCTGAGCCGTCTCCGCCATCTGCTCCCAGCTGCGCTTTCCGGCCCAGCGGGCGCCGAATACCCGAAGGATGTCGGCGATGCCCTCGGAGTTGAGATCGCGGACCACGTCGGTGTCGAGCAGCCCCTGGCTCCAGACGCGCCGAGGAGGAATCCGGACCTCCACGGGCTTGGGCAGGAGACCGTCCGGGCGGGCCGGCATCGGAGCCGCTGCCTTGGAGGCACCCTCTGCGGTCTCACTTTCGACGAGCGCGGTGAACCCGACCTGCATGCTCGCCATGGTGCGTGAGGGAGTCCCGATGCGTCGCAGCGATCGCCAAGCCGCACGCGGAAGGCCATCGGACCGCGGCGGCTCGGGCACGACCCGGTTCTGGTCGCCCATCGCCACCAGGGGCGCGCGTTCCATTCGGATCACCAGACGCGCAACGCCGACGTACGATACGGCAGGGTGCTTCGCCTTCGAGGACACGCCCACACCGATCGACCAGGCTTCACGGTCCTGTCGATCCTGTCCCCAGCTCACGGTGACGTTGCCGCCGACCACGGGCGACACTCCGATGGGGGTGGGTACCGTAACCAAGGCTCCGGCCGTCACGGAGTGGCCGATTCCGCGACCCTCCATGATTGATCCGTCGGTACTGGCGAAGACCCGCTGCATACCGACGCCCGAGTTGAACTCCGTGCTCCCTGTCCGGTTCGCACGGGACAGCTCCTCCACGTGTGCGGAGATGCGGACTGTGCTTCGCCCGTGCCGCAGGACGATCTCGTGCCCCGCCATCATCGGCTTGAGCTTGGCAGGCAGGTCACGGTCGAGGAGGGCGGCCCGGATCTTCTCCCTCATACCGCGCCAGTCGGTACCGAGTACGGTTGAACCCGACTCGTCCAGAGGCCGGATCGTGTGCTCCGCCCCGGCATCGCGGCCTCGCTCCGGTCCGAGCAAGTAGACGTCGGTGACGATGTCAGTGCTGCCCAGGCGCAGACTGTCCGCGATACGGCGCGGCCAATCGGGTTTGCCCAGCGGCTGGACACTGCCAGGATCCGTGTCGCGGCTGGGCACCGAGATAGTGGTGACGACCTTTACCGGAGGGCCCGGCGGGATGGTTCTCGGCACAAGTCCGTGGACCACGATCTCCGTGGTGATGAGCACGTGCCCCTCGAACAGGTCGGCATCCTCCACCGTTTTGACGCTGCTGACGCCCCGAGCGGTGCTGCCCTGTGCGAGGCCCCGGCTGCGGTCCCACAAGTGCTGGTAGCCACCCCAGACCTCCGCGTGGTGGTCTTTGAACCTGAGGAGTGGGCCCGTGGTCCTTCGATGCCAGAAATCCTGGGCCGTGCCGGAGGAGACGCGCTGTTGCGTCCCGAATTCGAACTCGTACTGAGGAATGCTCCGGAGATGCCGGAAGCCTGGTGCGAGTTCGGCCCGCACGACGATCGTCACACGATGCCCGCGCAGCGGGACCTCCGCCCGGATGGCGCCGCCGCGGGTCAGGCTTGACAGCTCTGCCGCCAGGACGAACGGGTCGAAGCGATTCGACAGCCGTTCCCTCACTTCGTCCGAGAGGGTCCCGAACCGGGTCCTGAGTTCCGTTTCGATGTCGTTCAGAACCTGAATGGTCTCCGGTCCCAGGCTGTGTACCACGTCGGATGCGCTCATCGCCCCGCGTTCCGTGAAGCGCTGGGGAGGCTTGCGCGGGGTAGGGGGGAGGATGGGGGTCTGCCGGCGGGTGATGGTGTCCCGCGTGAAGACGGCCAACCCGTCTTCACCTACCGTGTACAGCTGGGTCTCGCGAGCATCCATGCTGATCTCGACGGGCAGCTCGACGGTTTGCCTGCCAACGCCGGTCACCGTGACGGCGACCTTGACCCAGGCGGTGAAGATCGCACGGGGATCCCGGCTCTTGCCGTTGGATGCCAATTTGTGGGTGATTCCGTGCTGCGTTCCCTGGCGGTACCGCCACTGCTCCCCATGGACACCACCGACGTTCAAGGTATCTCCGGTGTGGTCCACGGTTGCCGTGCCACCCCCCGAGACCTGTGCGGCCGTGGTGTCCGACCACAGCCGCTGGGCCGACTCGGATGTCGTGGACTCATTGACCGTGTTGAGTTCGGCCTTGTCCTGGTAGTACTTGAACTCCATCCTCTCGACAGCCGCCGTGGCCGACAGTGCGACCCCGTCGACCACCGGGGAGCGAAGCTCATACCCGCGCGTCATCGAGGTGATGCGCGCGGCGAGGCGTTGCTGGTGGAACGCGGCGAGCACATCTGCGCGGGTGGTGTCCCAAAGCTCTGTGCCCACAGCCTGACGCCCGAGCCTGTCGATTCGTTCACGCAGGGTCGACAGGTCGGGCAGGTCACGTACGACCACTCGGTCGTTGAGTCCCCCCGTTGCGGCGCTCCAGATCTCGGCCGGTGGAGCGTGGACCACGGTGCCGGGTTCCCAGAGCCGGTGCCCGGTCCTGGGGTCCACCGGCGGTGTGGGGTCGGCGAGTGCGGTAGGCCCATCGGGCTCCGCGAGGGCTTCGGCCCGGCCTGCCTCATGGCGCTCGAGCAGGACGGTGAAGCCGAGTCTTGCTCGGGCTTCGGTGCTGTCTCGGTCGGGTCGGGGTGTGCCTTCGTGCATCGCGAATTGCAGCTCGGCGACACCGTCGAAGAGTACGCCGGGGACCTTGGTCTTGGTGGTGGCCCCGATTTCGAAGACCGTCCGGGACTGCCGGACGCGGTCACGGCCGAATTGCACGGACGACCCGCCGCCCGTGGTGATCGGCTGGCCGCCCATCGATGTGACATTGACCTGGAGGGGGGCGGGCAGCTGGAGAGCGTGGGACGAGACGTCCTCGTGGGCCAGGGAGCGGACGACCGCCGTGCCGACATTGAACTCCGTCTGCCTGGTCTCGCCGCTCTGGACCGCTGACACCACCTTGGCCGTGATCTCAATGGTGCCGGTCACGGCGCCCTGGTCGTTGAAGGCCTCGACCGTGAGAGGTTGTCCGGCCGTCATACCGGTCAGGTTCTGGTGGAGCGCGCTCAGGCTCAGTTCCTCGGTCAGTTTGCCGCGGATCGCCGGCCACAACGACCGGCCGAAGAGCCTCTGTCCCTCCGAATCCACGTTGCGCAGCAAGTCGCTGACGGCGTCGCTCGAAGCGGCGTCGGCTGGCCAGACATCCGTCACGATGTCGGACAAGGCCATGCGCCCGGCGGTAAGGCGCGCGGGCGGGGCGAGTCGCTCTTCGAACTGTTGGCCTCGGCCTGTCGCGTCCACGGTGTCGCGCTCGGGGATCGCCACGGTCACCGCGATGCCGGGGATGCTCAGCGGCCCGGCGTTTCCATCGCCGGTGAACGGCCTTCCGTGTCGCATCAGGCCGCTGAGGTCGATCAGCAGCTTCACATCGCCGTCGAAGAGCGCGGCAGCCTCCTTTGTCTTGTGCCGGGCGATGAAGCTTCCGCCGTGAAGGCCCTTGTCGCCCCGGAGGTGTTCACCTGACACAGAGAGTGACTCCGTCATGCTCCATGTCGCGAAGGTGAGTCGTCCCTGCAGGTTTCCTTGCAGCCGTCGCCGTCGATCGGTGATCTGCTCCCGGCTTCCCTGATGCGAGGAACCGCCCTCGAACTCGATCTCCACAGGGCTTTCGGTATGTCGGTAGCGCAGATCCCCCAGCACTGCGCGGACGGCGATCTGTCCCGACCATCCACCGCCGCTGATGGGTGTCGCCCAGCGTTCGTTGCGGGTCATCGCCGAGATGAGCGGGCGTAGCGTCTCCGGGCCGAAGGCCTGCTCGACGATGGTTCGCGCCGCGGGCATGTCGGCACCGAAGGCCCTCTCGAAAACGGCCGTGATCCGGTCGACAATGACGGCTTCCTGCTGATGCAGGCTCACCAGCAGGTCAGAGGCGGCAAGGCGTCGGCCCTCGGTGATCCGGCTCGGTGCCTGGCGGTCGAAGGTGGTTGCGGGATCTGTCGGTGTCGGACCCTCCTCTTGGACCGTGCTGCGCAGGTCGGTGGGGGGCTCCGCCTGCCGGGATGCGGATTGGGTGATCGTCCGCTGACGATCCAGAGGGACGATGGGCTCTGCCACGTCAGGGGTAGCGGGCTGAGACCCATGGGACTGGGTCCTGGCCCGCGGGCGGTCCGGATGAGTGTGCTTGTCGTCCGTCACAGGCACAGGGACCGTCTCGGTGTCGGGTCGTCTCAGCTTGACGGGGGCACTGTCGAGGGAATCGCGGGCGCCGTATCGGCGGTTTGTAGCTGCGTCCGTGAGAGAGGCGCCCAGGGAATCCGACTCCTGCCAGTGGGGCAGAGCGTCGTCGACGACATTTCCCCTGGCGTCGATCAGCACGGCCCGTGCGAAGACGGCGGCCAGTCGGCCGGGCTTCGTGACCAGCACGCGGTTGCCGGGACTGCCTTGTGGTTCGATCCAGCGCAGGCCCTCAGTGGTGTGGCTCAGCGCGACTGCGTGTCCGATCCTCCCGTTGGGACGATGCCCCAGCACCAGAGCTGTCGTGCCCACGCCCTGTGCCTCCACCGCTTTCACCAGCGAAGCCCAGGACGTCCCCACCCGCGTCCAGGTTCTCCCACGGGCCAGGGTCATGTCCTCCCGGCCGGTGCCGATATGGGAGTCGTTCACAGTCGTCCCTGCGCGCACCGCACTGGGGCCTCCACGGTGTCCCGCGAATGCCGTCTGCGGCGGTTCGTGGTACAGCTCTCGCTCCAGACTCTCCAGGAGAGCGAGGCACGACTCCAATGAAGTCTTCTCGGCTGGGCCGGTACGGAGATGAGCCATCGCCACTTTGTCGACAACAGTGCGCAGCCCTGCCACGTCCCGCTGGCCGCCGCTCTGCCTGTGAATCGTGCGCCTGCCCGATTTCGTGGCGGCCTGAGGAACCTCCCGTACCTTTCTCGGAGCGTCCAGATAGGCCACGACTCCATTGGCCCTCCGTGGTTCGGGGGCTGCAGTGTTCTTTGGGGCGGCCGTGACGGCGGCACTTGCTTCGGCCGGGCGGCCGCGTAGCGGGGCCAAGGCGGCGATGGTCAACGCTAGGTTCTCCGCGCCTTCAGCGCTGTCCACTCGCCCTCGGTGGTGGAGCATGTAGGCCGTGACGAAGTGCACGGCCAGCTCGACGGGAGACAGCTTCCCCAAAGGCGTACCTTCCGTCGCCGCCCGTATGGGGCGCTCGTCGTCGAGCACTTGGGAGACCAGCCTCGCCGCCTCGTTTCTGACGGAGTCGTAGGACGGATCGGCGGACGGCGTGTGTTCTCTCCACCACCGTTCCAGACCACGCACGTCGAAGGAGGCGCCATCAGGTGTCGGCAGGACGGCGAGTTCACCGTCGGGGCCGGTCTCCGGCTCCGACGCGAGAGCCACCAGTGCTTCCTGGTCCGGCCCCTTCAACTGGGGCAGGGAATCCAGTGCGTGAATGAATGCACCTTCCAGGGCCCCGATCAGATGAACGGCGGCAGGCTGTAGGTCGCCTCTCTCCAGCCGCCCGGCATCGACGAGTCCCCGTAGCGTGTCGACGATCCGAAAGCAGACCGTCTTCGAGGTCGCCTGGATTCCTGAGAGCGTCTTCATGCCCCTTCGATTCCTGGTGGTTCGGGGCCTCGGTGCCAGTAAGGACGCGAGCGGCCAGTCGACCATTCCTACGATTCGCAGGTGACGGCGAAGTGAACAGGTGGAAACGGCATCGTGGCGCCGAGTCCAAACGCCAAGCTCGGGCGGACGACGAAACGGCACCCGTGATGGTCCGACCAAGGGAACCTGGGTCCCTTGCATGATCGAGGTCTGTCCGGATTCATCCGGTGGTGCCGGGGGCGGTCAGGGGCCTTCGCCAGTCGCGGGCGGTGTGACGTAGGGCGGCGGCGATGCTGGTGTGGCCGTCCTGACGGTGGACGCCGATGGCGA
>NZ_VJZD01000139.1 GCF_009377175.1 Streptomyces adustus | reverse complement strand
AGATGTGTATAAGAGACAGGGGGGGGGACGCGCAGGGGCGGCGGGGCCTGGTCGCCCCGCCGCCCCTCGCCCCCGCCCGGTGACCCGGCGGAGAGGTGGTTCAGCGTCCCGCGCCGGTCTCGGCGCGCGGCTCTCGACGCGCCGGTGTCAGTGCGCCGATCCGGCCGTGGCGGGCGGCAGTTCCACCTGTACGCCCGGGTCGCCCGCGTCCGCCGTGTAGTCCTGCGGGCTGGTCTCGTCGACGCCCTCGGGAGCCTTGAGGGCCTTCAGGACGAAGGTGAGGACCACCGAGACGGCCACGTTGAGCACGAACGCCGTCAGACCGATGTAGCCGATCTCGCCGATGCCGGGGATCTCCTTCGAGCTGCCGCCGAAGTGCTTCTGGGTCGGCGAGGCCACCCCGTACGCGGCGAACGTGCCGTACACCATGCCCACGGCCCAGCCCGCCAGCAGCGCCCAGCGGTGGAACCAGCGGGTGAACAGACCGCCGACCAGGGCCGGGAAGGTCTGGAGGATCCAGATGCCGCCGAGCAGCTGGAAGTTGATCGCGACCGTCTTGTCCATGGTGAGGACGAAGACCAGGGCACCCACCTTCACCAGCAGCGACACCAGCTTGGAGACCTGGGTCTCCTGCTTCGGGGTCGCGTCGGGCTTGATGAAGTCCTTGTAGATGTTGCGGGTGAAGAGGTTCGCGGCCGCGATGGACATGATGGCCGCCGGGACCAGGGCGCCGATGCCGATGGCGGCGAACGCCACACCCGCGAACCAGTCCGGGAACATGTTCTCGAAGAGCTGGGGGATCGCCAGCTGGCCGTTGGTCACCTTCACCCCGGCCGCGATCGCCATGAAGCCGAGCAGGGCGAGCAGGCCCAGCATCAGCGAGTACAGCGGCAGGATCGTGGTGTTGCGGCGGATCACGTCGCGACTGCGACTGGACAGCGTCGCCGTGATCGAGTGCGGGTACATGAACAGCGCCAGCGCCGAACCGAGCGCCAGGGTGGCGTACGTCCACTGGCCCGCCTCGGGCGGTACGAGCCCGCCCGCACCGGCCGCCGTGTACTTGTCGCCGGCCGCCTTGAAGATCTCGTCGAACCCGCCGAGCTTGATCGGGATGTAGATGATGGCCACCGCGATCACGATGTAGATCAGGGTGTCCTTCACGAACGCGATCAGGGCGGGGGCGCGCAGCCCCGAGGAGTAGGTGTAGGCGGCCAGCACGGCGAACGCGATGAGCAGCGGGAGGTCCTTCACGAACCAGTTGCTGTTCTCGCCGCCGCCGACGCCCATCACGTCCAGCACGGCCTGGATGCCGACCAGTTGGAGCGCGATGTACGGCATGGTGGCCAGGATGCCGGTGACGGCCACGGCCAGCGACAGGCTCTTGGAGCCGAAGCGGCCGCGCACGAAGTCCGACGTGGTGACGTATCCGTGCCGATGGGACACCGACCACAGCCGGGGCAGGAAGGTGAAGATCAGCGGATAGACCAGGATCGTGTACGGCACCGCGAAGAAGCCCGCGGCACCCGCCGCGTAGACCGCGGCCGGCACGGCGACGAAGGTGTACGCCGTGTACAGGTCGCCGCCGAGCAGGAACCAGGTGATCCAGGTGCCGAAGGAGCGGCCGCCCAGACCCCATTCGTCGAGGGTGTGCTCGTTGTCGGCCCTGCGCCAGCGCGCGGCCAGGAAGCCCAGGGCCGTGACGGCCAGGAAGAAGAAGACGAAGACGCCGAGCGCGACGCCGTTGACCCCGTCCTTCACTGCGACGCACCCCCCTTCCGGGCGGCGCGGGCGCGCTGGTCGCGCTGCCACAGCTGGTAGGCGGTCGTCGTCAGCGCCGTGGAGAGCAGCACCCACAGCATCTGGTACCAGTAGAAGAACGGGATCCCGATGAACGTCGGATCCGTTTTGGCGTAGGAACCGACCCACAGCATCGCCACGAAGGGCGCGACGAGGCAGAGGCCGATGACGGCGCGCGCAGGCGTCATCACCGGCTCTCGGGTCACTTCTGGGGCTTCTGACATCTGGCGTTCCGTCCCCTCGTAGATCGCCTATGACGCGCAGGCAATCTAGGTCACGGCGTCACGGGAACGGAACCCCTCGTTCGTACAACTGGCGTACAACGGGGGCGCGATGGGTGTACCGCGGCCCCGGGTGTGTCCAGCCCCGGGGCCTGCAAACGCCGGGGCCGGGTCAGTCCTGCGGGCGCTTCAGCCGCGCGACGAACTTGTACCGGTCGCCCCGGTAGACCGACCGCACCCACTCCACGGGACGGCCGTTCATGTCCAGCGAGTGCCGGGACAGCATCAGCATGGGCAGGCCGACGTCGGTGCCGAGCAGACCCGCCTCGCGCGGGGTGGCCAGCGAGGTCTCGATGGTCTCCTCGGCCTCCGCGAGGTGGACGTCGTAGACCTCGGCGAGGGCGGTGTAGAGGGAGGTGTACTTCACCAGCGACCTGCGCAGCGCGGGGAAGCGCTTGGCCGAAAGGTGGGTGGTCTCGATGGCCATCGGCTCGGCGTTGGCCATGCGCAGCCGCTCGATGCGCAGTACGCGGCCGCCCGCGGTGATGTCGAGCAGGCCGGCGAGGGTGTCGTCGGCGGTGATGTACCCGATGTCCAGGAGCTGCGAGGTGGGTTCGAGGCCCTGGGCGCGCATGTCCTCGGTGTACGAGGTGAGTTGGAGCGCCTGCGAGACCTTCGGCTTGGCGACGAAGGTGCCCTTGCCCTGGATGCGTTCGAGGCGGCCCTCGACGACGAGTTCCTGGAGCGCCTGGCGGACCGTGGTGCGCGAGGTGTCGAACTCGGCCGCCAGGGTCCGCTCGGGCGGCACCGGGGTGCCGGGCGACTGGGTCTCCGTCATGTCCAGCAGGTGCTTCTTCAGGCGGTAGTACTTGGGCACGCGCGCGGTACGGACGGTCGCCCCACCCTCGTTCTCCGCACTGCTGACGTCGGTGCTCATGCTCCGCCTTCCCGGCTTCCGGTGCCGAAGCGACCGACATGTCCGTCGGCCACGGCTCACATCGTGGCACGGCTTCGTGTGCATGGTGTCCCCTGCGGGTGACCTCGCACGCTCCGTGATCCCCTCTGTATACCGTCGAGCCCCTGGTTGGTCTAGTCCAAGGTACTGCTGTGATGGGTGTGGTCCAAGGGAATGGGGGCGTCCGTTCTGGTGCCTTGCGAAATGAAAAGTCCCTGCATATCGCGGTCACGTAACGGACGACTCGACCCCGCTCGAACACCCTTGACAGCCCTATTGGTCTGGGCCAAGCTCCCGCTTACTGGTCTACACCATTGGTCCAGTCCCGGCCCCATGGGCGGTACGGCGCGTTGACGGTCACCGCGGGGAGGCAGGGGGGTTTGTGGCATCCCTGAGGAGGGTGGCGTGAAGCGCAAGCTGGTAGCCGCGATCGGTATCGCGGGCATGATCTTCTCCGTCGCGGCGTGCGGTGGCAAGGACGACGACAAGGCCGCGACCGGCGGCAGCAACAAGGGCCAGACCCTCACCGTGTGGGTCATGGACGGCTCCGCTCCCGACCAGTGGCAGAAGGACGTGGCCGCCGCCTTCGAGAAGAAGACGCAGGCGAAGGTCAAGTTCGAGGTCCAGCAGTGGAACGGCATCCAGCAGAAGCTGACCACGGCGCTGTCGGAGGAGAACCCGCCGGACGTCTTCGAGATCGGCAACACCCAGACGCCCGCCTACGCCAAGACCGGCGGCCTGGCCGAGCTCGCCGACCTGAAGAGCTCCATCGGCGCCGACTGGACCGCGGCGCTGAACAACTCCTCGGTCTTCGAGAACAAGCAGTACGCGGCGCCCTGGTACTTCGCCAACCGCGTCGTCATCTACAACAAGAAGGTCTGGGCCGACGCCGGCATCAAGGACACGCCCAAGACGCGTGACGAGTTCTACGCCGACCTCAAGCAGATCGGTTCCAAGACCAAGGCCGAGCCGATCTACCTGCCGGGCCAGAACTGGTACCACTTCGTCGGCCTGACCATCGGCGAGGGCGCCGAGCTGGTCAAGAAGGACGGCGACAAGTACGTCTCCAACCTGGCCGACCCGAAGGTCGCCGCCGCCATGGAGACCTACAAGAAGTTCCAGGCGCTGTCCAAGGCGCCCAAGGACAAGGACGAGGCCACCCCGCAGCAGGGCGAGGTCTTCGGCAAGGGCAACGTCGGCGCCATCATCGGCATGGGCTGGGAGGCCGGCACCGCGATCAAGGCCAACCCGGCCATCGAGAAGGAGATCGGCTACTTCACCATCCCCGGTGCCACGGCCGACAAGCCCGAGGGTGTCTTCCTCGGCGGCTCCAACCTCGCCGTCGCGGCGGGCAGCAAGAAGCAGGAGCTCGCCAAGGAGTTCCTGAAGATCGCCCTGTCCGACCAGTACGAGGGCGAGCTGGCCAAGATCAACGGCGTCATCCCGAACAAGGAGTCGCTCCAGAGCAACCTGGCGGGCAACGCCGCCGCCGAGGCCGCCGCGCCGGCCGCCGCGGGCGGTGGCACCACGCCGCTGATCCCGGAGTGGGCCGCGGTCGAGAACGCGCCCAACCCGGTCAAGACCTTCATGACGGCCGTGCTGAACGGCAAGTCCCCGGCCGAGGCCGCCAAGCAGGTCGAGGGCGACTTCAACAAGCGCCTGGCGCAGCAGCAGTAACGCTCCGCAGGAGGCGGGGGCCGTCCTTGCGACGGCCCCCGCCCTGGCGTCGACCCGGTCGAGAGAAGAGATGGCGAGCATGACCGTGCAGACCGAACGGCCGCCCTCCGGTCCGGCGGACGTCCGCAAGTCGGACGACGGACCCGGCAGGCCCCAACCAAGAGCCGCCGAGCGCACCGGCGCGCTCGCCCCGTACCTCCTGCTGCTGCCGGCCTGCGCGGCCACCGTGCTGCTGCTCGGCTGGCCGCTGCTGAAGGACCTGCTGCTGTCGTTCCAGAACCTCAACATGGGACAGCTGATCCAGCATGTCACCGAGTGGAACGGCATCGACAACTACAAGGAAGTCCTCACCGGCGAGGACTTCTGGCGCGTCACCCTGCGCACGCTGGCGTTCACGGCCGTCAACGTCGTCCTGATCATGCTGCTGGGCACGCTGGTCGGCCTGCTGCTCGCCCGCCTCGGCAAGCGGATGCGGGTGACCCTGATGATCGGTCTGGTGCTGGCCTGGGCGATGCCCGTGGTCGCCGCGACCACCGTCTACCAGTGGCTGTTCGCCCAGCGCTTCGGTGTCGTCAACTGGGTGCTGGACAAGCTCGGCTGGCACTCCATGGCCGACTACAGCTGGACCAGCGGCCAGTTCTCGACCTTCTTCGTGGTCACCCTGCTGATCGTCTGGCAGTCCATACCGTTCGTCGCGATCAACCTGTACGCGGCCACCACCACCATCCCCGGCGAACTGTACGAGGCGGCGGCCCTCGACGGCGCCGGCGTGTGGAAGAGCTTCACCACGGTCACCCTGCCGTTCCTGCGGCCCTTCCTCTACGCGACCACGTTCCTGGAGATCATCTGGGTCTTCAAGGCGTTCGTGCAGGTCTTCACCATCAACGGCGGCGGCCCCGACCGGCTCACCGAGACCCTTCCCGTCTACGCCTACATCGAGGGCGTCGGCAACCAGCACTACGGCATGGGCGCGGCGATCGCCGTGCTGACCATCCTGATCCTGCTCGGCGTCACCGCCTACTACCTGCGGATCGTGCTCAAGCAAGAGGAGGACGAGCTGTGAAGCGCTCGCTCTTCGGCCGCCTGTGGCCCAACGTCACGGCCGCCGTCCTGTTCGTCGGCTTCGTCTTCCCCGTGTACTGGATGTTCGCCACGGCCTTCAAGCCGACCGGCGACATCATCGCGGAGGACCCGGTCTGGTTCCCGACCGACGTCACGTTCGAGCACTTCCAGAAGGCGACCGGCGTCGACCACTTCTGGACGTATGTCGGCAACTCCCTGGTCGTCACGATCCTCGCGGTCGTGTTCTCGCTGGTCATCGCCCTCGTCGCGGCCTTCGCGCTGGCGCGGATGCGGTTCCGGGGGCGGCGCGGCTTCGTCATCGGCTTCATGCTGGCGCAGATGGCCCCCTGGGAGGTCATGGTCATCGCGATGTACATGATCGTGCGCGACGCGTCGATGCTGAACAGCCTCGTCCCGCTGACGGTCTTCTACATGATGATGATCCTGCCGTTCACCGTCCTGACGCTGCGCGGCTTCGTCGCCGCGGTGCCCAGGGAGCTGGAGGAGGCGGCCATGGTCGACGGCTGCACCCGCGGCCAGGCCTTCCGCCGGGTCATCCTGCCGCTGCTCGCCCCGGGCCTGATGTCCACCTCGCTGTTCGGCTTCATCACCGCCTGGAACGAGTTCCCGCTGGTCCTGGTCCTCAACAAGGAGGCCGAGTCCCAGACGCTCCCGCTGTGGCTGTCCAGCTTCCAGACCGCCTTCGGCGACGACTGGGGCGCGACCATGGCCGCGTCCTCGCTCTTCGCCGTCCCGATCCTGATCCTCTTCGTCTTCCTCCAGCGCAGGGCCGTCAGCGGCCTGACCGCCGGAGCCGTGAAGGGATAACCCCATCCGATGACGACATTCGCCAGCGGCACCGACACGCTGACCCGCGACGCGCTGACGGTCCTCCAGCCCGGTTTCACCGGCACCACGGCCCCCGACTGGCTGCTGCGCCGCCTCGGTGAGGGCCTCGCCTCCGTCGGCCTCTTCGGCCGCAACATCGCCTCGCCCGAGCAGCTCGCCGTCCTGACCGCGCAGCTGCGCGCCGAGCGCGACGACGTGCTCGTCGCGATCGACGAGGAGGGCGGCGACGTCACGCGTCTGGAGGTGCGCACCGGTTCCAGCTTCCCCGGCAACCACGCCCTCGGCGCGGTGGACGACGTCGAGCTGACCCGGGAGGTGGCCTTCGAGCTGGGCCGCCGGCTCGCGGACTGCGGCGTCAACCTGAACTGGGCACCCTCCGCGGACGTCAATTCCAACCCCGCGAACCCGGTCATCGGGGTCCGTTCGTTCGGCGCCGACACCGCGCTGACCGCCCGGCACACGGCCGCCTACGTCACCGGGCTCCAGTCGGCGGGCGTCGCCGCCTGCACCAAGCACTTCCCGGGCCACGGCGACACGGCCGTCGACTCCCACCACGCGCTGCCCCGCATCGACGTGGACGCCGACGTGCTCGCCGAGCGCGAGCTGGTCCCGTTCCGCGCGGCGATCGCCGCCGGCACCCGGGCGGTCATGAGCGCCCACATCCTGGTCCCCGCCCTGGACCCGGAGCACCCGGCGACACTGTCCCGCCGCATCCTCACCGGCCTGCTGCGCGGCGAACTCGGCTACGACGGGCTGATCGTCACCGACGGCATGGAGATGCAGGCCATCGCCGCCACCTACGGCATCGAGCGCGGCAGTGTCCTCGCCGTCGCGGCCGGCGCCGACGCGATCTGCGTGGGCGGCGGCCTGGCCGACGACGAGACGGTACGACGTCTGCGCGACGCCCTCGTCGCGGCCGTGCGCTCCGGCGAACTGCCCGAGGAACGGCTGGCGGACGCGGCGCGCCGGGTGCGCGAGCTGGCCCGCTGGACAGCCACGGCCGACGTGCGCACCCAGGAGGTCCGCTCCGACGTGGGGCTCGTGGCCGCCCGGCGCGCCCTCACGGTGACCGGCGCCGACTCGTACACGCCGCCCGTCGAGGCCCCGTACGTGGCGGCCTTCACCCCGGTCGCGAACATCGCCGTCGGCGACGAGACCCCCTGGGGGGTGGCCGCCGAACTCGCCGGTCTGCTGCCGGGGACGCGGACGGGCAGCTTCACCGGCGCGGACGCGGGTCCCGCGGCGCTGGCGGCGGCGGGGGAGCGGCGGATCGTCGCCGTCGTCCGCGACGAGCACCGGCACCCCTGGATGGCGACGGCGCTCGACGCCCTGCTGGCGGCCCGCCCCGACACGGTCGTGGTCGAGATGGGCGTACCCCAGTCCGCGCCCCGCGGCGCCCTGCACATCGCCACCCACGGCGCGGCCCGGGTGTGCGGACGGGCGGCGGCGGAGGTCGTCGCAGGCCGTTAGGGACGTCTCCACGACGCGAAGGCGCCGGGCCCTCTCGGGGGAGCCCGGCGCCTTCGTCGTGTCCGTGGGACCCGGTCAGATCCCCTGCCACTGCGGCTTGTCGGCGTAGGTCTGCCGGAAGTAGGCCGCGAGCTTGAGCTTGGAGGCGGCGGCCTCGTCGACGACGACCGTGGCGTGCGGGTGGAGCTGGAGCGCCGAGGCCGGGCATACCGCCGCCACCGGTCCCTCCACGGTCGCGGCGACCGCGTCGGCCTTGCCCTCGCCGGTGGCGAGTAGCACCAGGTGCCGTGCCTCCAGGATGGTGCCGATGCCCTGGGTGATGACGTGGTGGGGCACCTGGTCGATGTCGCCGTCGAAGAAGCGCGCGTTGTCCACGCGGGTCTGCTGGGTCAGCGTCTTGATGCGGGTGCGCGAGGCGAGCGAGGAGCAGGGCTCGTTGAACCCGATGTGCCCGTCGGTCCCGATGCCGAGCAGCTGGAGGTCCACACCGCCGGCCTCGGCCAGCGCCCGGTCGTACGCCGCGCAGGCCTCCGGCACGTCCTCGGCCGTGCCGTCGGGCCCCAGGAACGCCGGCATCCCGAGGCCGAGCGGCTCCAGCACCTCGCGGCGCAGCACCGAGCGGTAGGACTCGGGGTGGTCGGCGGGCAGCCCCACGTACTCGTCGAGCTGGGCGATGCGCGCCCGCGAGGCGTCCACGGCGCCGGAGCGCACCTTCGCCGTCAGCGCCTGGTAGACGGGCAGCGGGGTCGAGCCGGTGGCCACGCCGAGCAGCGCGTCGGGCTTGCGCCGCAGCAGCTGCGCCATGGCCTCGGCGATGAGCTCGCCGCCCGATGCGGCGTCCGGAACGATGACAACTTCCACGCTGGGCCTGCCGTTCTGGAGAGAGCTGGAGAAGGGGCTGGAAGGACTATGTGGTTTAGACCAATCTAGCAGAGCGGACCCTTGTCTCCCAGGCTACGGATGCGCCGGGGAGCCGGGGTCGCGCTCGCCCGGTGTGCCGCGCCGGTGGCCCAGGGTGAGCTCCGGCGGCCGCGGTACGGGGTGAGCGGGGAGGAACCGGAGGCAGTCGCGGAAATTGCCGTGAACATCTGGTCCCGTCGGTGACCCCGGCGGGCTAGGCTGCGTGGCGTCGACTGCGAAACGCCGTCAACAAGCGGCCTCCGACGCATGGACAGGTCAAGTGGTCTAGTCCAGAATGCTAGGGACGGACGACAACACAACAAGCCTCCGTTCTCCCCGCACAGGAGAGCGGACCGAGGATCCGGTGCTCTCTGCCCTGACTGCCCCGGTTCCTCATCCTTCGGCCGAACGGGACCGCACACCCCGCGGCCGAATATTGCTCCGGGCTGCGGTGCCGACGGAGGGCTGAGGGTCCCTCCCAGGCGCCGCGGCCCGCGGGTGTTCCAGGGCGGACGGACCGGCTGTTTTAGGGCTGGTACAAACCGGCGGGTACGCTCGCACACGTGCCCTCCATGAACGAACTCGTACGCCAGCACACGGCCCTCGACGACTCCGACCTCGAGTGGCTTCACCTGCTGGTCTCGGAGTGGCAGCTGCTCTCCGACCTCTCCTTCGCCGACCTGGTCCTGTGGGTGCCCACCCGCGACGGCGCCCGGTACGTATCCGTCGCCCAGATGCGGCCCAACACCGGCCCCACCTCCTACCAGGACGACATGGTCGGCCACCTCGTCCCGCGCGGGCGCCGCCCCATGCTGGACGCGGCCCTGGACGAGGGCCGGATCGTGCGCGAGGGCGACCCGGAGTGGCGCGAGGAGGTCCCGGTCCGGGTCGAGTCGATCCCCGTACGGCGCGAGGGGCGCGTCCTCGGCGTGATCGCCCGCAACACCAACCTGCTCACCGTGCGCACCCCGAGCCGCCTGGAGCTCACCTACCTCCAGAGCGCCTCGGACCTGGCGCAGATGATCGCCGCGGGCTCCTTCCCGTTCCCCGGCCAGCAGGTCGACATGGACGCCTCGCCGCGCGTCGGCGACGGGCTGATCCGCCTCGACGCGGACGGCATCGTGCAGTACTCGTCCCCCAACGGGCTCTCCGCCTACCACCGGTTGGGCCTCGCCTCGGACCTCGTCGGCCAGCACCTGGGCCAGCTCACCGCGGAACTCGCCCCGACCCGGGGTCCGGTGGACGAGGCGCTGGCCAAGGTCGCCAGCGGCTGGGCGCCGCGCGAGTTCGAGATCGAGGCCAACGACGGGGTCATCCAGTTCCGCGCGATCCCGCTCAAGCCCAAGGGCACCCGCATCGGTTCACTGGTGCTGCTGCGGGACGTCACCGAACTGCGCCGCCGCGAGCGGGAATTGATCACCAAGGACGCGACCATCCGGGAGATCCACCACCGGGTGAAGAACAACCTCCAGACGGTGGCCGCGCTGCTGAGGCTCCAGGCCCGGCGCATCGACTCCGAGCGTGGCCGCGAGGCGCTGGAGGAGGCCGTGCGCCGGGTGGGCTCGATCGCGATCGTGCACGAGACGCTCTCCCAGAACCTCGACGAACGGGTCGAGTTCGACGAGATCGCCGACCGTGTCCTCGCGATGGTCGCGGAGATCTCCCCGGGCAAGGTCACCGGCCGGCGCACCGGCCGGTTCGGCATCCTGGACGCGGAGGTCGCCACCCCGCTGTCCATGGTGCTGACGGAAATCCTCCAGAACGCCCTCGAACACGGCTTCCGCGAGGGCGACACGGGCACGGTCGAGGTCTCCGCGGTCCGCGGCGGGACGACGAAGGAGGGCCGGCTGCTGGTCACCGTCCAGGACGACGGCGTCGGTCTGCCCGAGGGCTTCGACCCGCACCGCTCGGGCAACCTCGGCCTCCAGATCGTACGGACGCTGGTGGAGGGGGAGTTGGGCGGCAGCTTCGACATGGTCCCGGCACCGGAGCGCGGCACCCAAGTGATCCTGGACATTCCGGTCCGCGCGCAGAAGTAGGCGCGAGGGAGGGCCGGCCGCCCGGCTGCCGTCGGTGGTCGGGTCCGCCGCCGGGCACTTCGCCCGAACGGCCCCGGACAGCATTGAGCCCCGGACCACTGGGTGATCCGGGGCTGAAGCTCGTTGCTGCTTTTTACTGCTAAGCGCATCGGGGGTACTGCGCGCTGCGGCTCGGGGGCGGGAGTTGCGTACTCGCTGTACGCGCCGCCAAGCTCAGGCTGTTAGCGGGGTGGGTGTGGTCAGGCGGAGGCCTGACGAGCCCGGTTGCGGGCGGCGCGGCGCTTCATCGCGCGACGCTCGTCCTCGCTGAGACCACCCCAGACGCCGGAGTCCTGGCCGGACTCGAGCGCCCACTGCAGACACTGATCCATAACGGGGCAGCGACGGCAGACGGCCTTGGCTTCCTCGATCTGCAGCAGCGCAGGACCGGTGTTGCCGATGGGGAAGAAGAGCTCGGGGTCTTCCTCGCGGCAAACGGCGTTGTGACGCCAGTCCATGGCTGCTACCTCTCCTTGGTATTACATGCAAGTTGCTTGTGAATGTGAACGCTTTCACGAATCCCTCAACAAGTGAAGGGCCGCCCGCCAGGTTCTCTGGCGTGGTCCTTGTGTGTTGAGGGGTTCCGGTGATCTGTGGAGGCTGGTGTTGCGGGGCCGTCCCGATCGCCAGGAAGAGACTCGCAAACCTCGACGGCGGATACAACCCCTTCTGAAAAGTTTTTTTTGATTCCTCGGTGTCGACTAGGTCACAGCCGTACTTCCATGGGGTGGATCCTGGCCTAAACGTTCGAGTGAAAGGACTTTGGCCCGTTCCACTCACACAATCACACGCAGTGCACGGCGAACGCCTGTGAACGTCACGCTCGTACGCAGTCCCAGGTGGTCGCCGTCCATCTGGAGGGGCAGTGGCACCTTCGAATGCAAGGTGAACTGGTCGAGGTCGTGCAGTGAGGTCGCATGCCTGCCATGGGGTCCCCGCTCCGGGGACGAAGTGAGCAACTGTGTGCCATACCGGGCAACCGCCGCCGTGGACAGTCGGCTGAGACCGAGTACGTCGAGACCCTTATCGAACGAGGCCTTAGGCGACGTGTACATCGGGCGATTGCCGAGATACGTCCAAGGGGACGTGTTCGAGACTATGGCGACCACCAGATCGGTGACCGGGTCCTCGCCGGGCCGCTCCACCGCGATCGTGCCGCGCCGCCGGTGCTGCTCCCCGAGGAACTGCCGGACGACCTGACGCACGTACAGCGCGTGCGTCGACTTCCTGCCCTGCTCGCGCTGCTGCTCGACCCGGCCGACCACACCCGCGTCGAAACCCAGGCCCGCGTTGAAGGTGAACCAGCGGGACGGGACGGACTCGTCGTCCGTGCCGGGCGTACCGGAGGTGAGACCGAGGCCGACCGTGCGCTCGCGGCCCTCGCGCAGGGCGTCCAGCAGGGCACCGGTCGCCTCGACGGCGTCGTTCGGCAGCCCCAGGGCGCGGGCGAAGACATTGGTGGAACCGCCGGGGACCACGGCGAGGCCGGGCAGCCGGTCCGGGTCGGGGCCGGAGTGCAACAGGCCGTTGACGACCTCGTTGACCGTGCCGTCGCCGCCGAGCGCCACGACCAGCTCGACGTCGTCGCTCTCGGCCGCCTCACGGCCCAGGTCGCGCGCGTGCCCCCGGTACTCGGTGGTGGCCACTTCGAGCTTCATCTCGCTCGCGAGCGCGTGGATCAGCACATCGCGCGTACGTGCGCTTGTGGTGGTTGCCGCCGGATTGACCACGAGAAGTGCACGCATGGGGTGCAGCGTACCTACTGGGTGGTACCCGGCCCAGACCGAGGTAGGGATCCGGTAAGAGAGAGGGACGTGAGGCTCGACACGGAAGGCCGGGCCGACCGGGCTACCCTTCTCGGGTGAGCAGCCAGAGCCCCTCCAGTTCCGAGACCGAGATCACGCCGGAGAACGCCGGCCCCCGCCCGCGGCGGCTGACGTACGCCGCCGCGCTCTCCGCCCTCGAAGGGCTCGCGCTGCTCGTCGGAGGCGTGTGGATCCTGGCGCTCGGACTCACCGGCGACCCGGGCGACCGCACGCAGGGGGTGACCGGCGGGGTGACGCTGATCGCGCTCTCCCTGCTGCCGCTGCTCGCCGCCCGCGGTCTGCTCGGCCGGCGCAGCTGGAGCCGGGGCCCGGCCCTCGTCACGCAGATCATGGCGCTGCCGGTGGCCTACACGCTGCTCCAGGCCGACAGCGCGGCGATCCCGGCCGGTATCGCGCTGGCGATCGCGGCCGTCGCCTCCCTCGTGCTGCTCGTCAACGCGGAGACGACCCGGGCCCTCGGGATCCGGGGGCCCGGAAACGCGCGGCAGCAGGACGAGCCGAAGTAACCGCCGCTCCTCCGCGAGCCGCTACTCCTCCACGAGCAGCTTCTCCCGCAGCTGCGCCAGGGTGCGCGCCAGTAGACGGGAGACATGCATCTGGGAGATGCCGACCTCCTGCGCGATCTGCGACTGGGTCATGTTGCCGAAGAATCGCAGCAGCAGGATCCGCTTCTCGCGCGGTGGGAGGTCCTCCAGGAGCGGCTTGAGCGACTCCCGGTACTCCACGCCCTCCAGCGCCTCGTCCTCCGCGCCGAGGGTGTCGGCGACCGCCGGGGACTCGTCGTCGGTGTCGGGGACGTCCAGGGACAGCGTCGAGTACGCGTTCGCGGACTCCAGGCCCTCCAGGACCTCTTCCTCCGAGATGGCCAGCTTCTCGGCGAGCTCGTGCACCGTGGGCGAGCGGCCGTGCTGCTGCGAGAGCTCCGCGGTCGCCGTGGTGAGGGCGAGGCGCAGCTCCTGGAGCCGGCGGGGCACCCGCACCGCCCAGCCCTTGTCGCGGAAGTGCCGCTTGATCTCACCGACGACCGTCGGTGTCGCGTAGGTCGAGAACTCGACACCGCGCTCGGGGTCGAAGCGGTCGACCGACTTGATCAGGCCGATGGTGGCGACCTGGGTGAGGTCGTCGAGCGGCTCGCCGCGGTTGCGGAAGCGCCGCGCGAGATGCTCGACGAGCGGCAGATGCATGCGGACCAGCCGGTTGCGCAGCTCCGCGTACTCGGCGCTGCCCTCCTTGAGCTGGCGCAGTTCGACGAACAGGGCCCGTGCTCCGCTGCGGTCCTGTGGGTCGTGCTGCGTGGCCTGCGGCGCGCTCTGCACGTCCGGCTTCTCGTCTCGCTCGTGCTCGCTCATCGTCCCGCCCGTTGCCCTTCCCCGAGCTCTCGCCTCGGCCCGGCCGGGGAAGCCCCCGGACCGCCGCTCCCGAGGCGCGCCCTGCACGGCACCTTCCCGATCCCGCTGCCCGTCGTCGTCCGGGAGACCGGCCTCCGAGGTGTGCTCCTCCGGATGCGGCCGGGCCGGCTCGGGGATTCCGTCGATGCCGTCCGCCATGCGTCGGGAGCCGTCCAGGTCGGTGTTCTCGGCCGGCAGCCCCCGCGCGCCGCGCTCTTCGTCCCGCACCGGCCCGTCCCCGTTCCTCACGCCGGCCCGGGTCCCGCGCCGCGCTGTTTGTAGAGGCTGATCGACACGGTCTTGTCCTCGTCCACGGCGGAGGAGACCTTGCCCGCGAGGGCGGACAGCACGGTCCAGGCGAAGGTGTCCCGTGACGGAGCGTGACCATCGGTGGTCGGCGCCGAGACGGTCACTTCGAGCGAGTCGTCGACGAGCCGGAAGACACAGCTGAGCACGGAGCCCGGCACGGCCTGCTGGAGCAGGATCGCGCAGGCCTCGTCCACGGCGATGCGCAGGTCCTCGATCTCGTCCAGGGTGAAGTCCAAACGGGCCGCGAGGCCGGCCGTGGCCGTCCGCAGCACCGACAGGTAGGCACCCGCAGCCGGCAGCCGGACTTCCACGAAGTCCTGGGTCGCGGGCTCGCCTGCGATCTGGGACACCCTCACCTCCAAGGTGGTACAAGCTATTCGGGGCCGAGGGTCGCCCCCCGGGGTGACACGAAGTGTGGTTCAGCGGTGACGCTATCGCGCGCCCGACTTTGCTGTCCCCCGGACCCCAACCCCTTGCTGTCACTCATAGTAAACCTACGGATACGCTCCGTGGCTAGGGGTTTGCGGGCCCAAATGGGAAGAGCGCGCGCCGGGTTGACGTACCCAGACGTCAGACGGTCGAACCGTACCTGTCGGACGGTCTCGCGGGCGCCCGTCCAGGGTCACACGAGGACGTGATCCACGAAGCACCAACGCCAGTCCTCGCCCGGCTCGAAGGTCCGCATCACCGGGTGGCCGGAGTCCGTGTGATGTCCGGTGGCGTGCCGTCCCGGCGACGAGTCGCAGCAGCCGACGTGGCCGCACGTCAGGCACAGACGCAGCTGCACCGGGTGCGTGCCGGCCACCAGGCACTCCGGACACGTGGCGCTCAGCGCCTCGGGTTCCGGGTGTGGGAGTGCGTCCGAGTGCGTGCACTGTTTCATGATTGCCAGATTACGACGGTCGCACGGTCGGCCGCGCGGAAAACGAGGGCGGGCGAGGGTCATGGACGTGATGCCACTGCTGTTGCTGGTGGCGGGGAGTGCGGCGATCGCCGCGGCGGCGAGGCGCACCCCGGTGCCGGCGCCGCTGCTGCTGGTCGCGGTCGGCCTGATGGTGTCGTATCTGCCGGGGGTGCCGGACTACACCCTCGACCCGGACGTCGTCCTGCCGCTGCTGCTGCCCCCGCTGCTGTACACCTCGGCCACCGACAGCTCCTACCTCGACCTGCGCGCCCAGCTGCGTCCGGTGGCGCTGCTGTCGGTCGGGTACGTGCTCTTCGCGACCTTCGTGGTCGGCTGGGCGGTGTACCGGATCGTGCCGGGGATGCCGCTGACGGCGGCCCTGGTGCTGGGCGCGGTGGTGGCGCCGCCGGACGCGGTCGCGGCCACGGCGGTGGCCCGCCGGGTCGGGCTCCCCTCCCGGATCACCACGGTCCTCCAGGGCGAGTCGCTCCTCAACGACGCCACCGCCATCACCGCCTACAAGGTGGCCCTCGCGGCCGCCGTGGGCGAGGGCGCCACCTGGGCCGGCGGGGTCGGCGAGTTCCTGGTCGCGGCGGTCGGCGGCGTCGGGGTCGGCCTGGTCCTGATGGCGCCGCTGCACTGGCTGCGCACCCACCTGACGGAACCGCTCATCCAGAACACGCTGTCCCTGCTGATCCCGTTCGTCGCCTACGCGGTCGCCGAGCAGTTCCACGCCTCCGGGGTCCTCGCCGTGGTCGTCGTCGCCCTCTATCTGGGCCACCGCGCGTGGGAGGTCGACTTCGCCACCCGGCTCCAGGAGGAGGCAGTGTGGAAGATGGTGGCCTTCGTCCTGGAGTCGGCGGTCTTCGCGCTGATCGGCCTCCAGCTGCCCGTCGTCCTGCGCGGACTCGGCGCGGACGAGGGCGCAGACGCCGCCTGGTACGCGGTGGTCCTCTTCCTGGTGGTCGTCGCGGCCCGGTTCGTGTGGGTGTATCCGGCGACCTTCCTGCCGCGACTGCTGTCGGCGCGGATCCGGGAACGCGAGGAGAACCCCACCTGGAAGGGAGCGATGATCACCTCCTGGGCCGGGATGCGCGGCGTGGTCTCGCTGGCCATCGCCTTCTCCATCCCGATGACCGTGCACCACGGCGGCGCGCCCTTCCCGCAGCGCAATCTGATCCTCTTCCTGACCTTCACCACCGTCATCGGCACGCTGGTGGTGCAGGGGCTGACCCTGCCCCCGCTGATCCGGCTCCTGAAGCTCCCGGAGCCCGACCCGCAGGCCGCGACCCTCGCCGAGGCCAACGCGCAGGCGCAGGCCTCACGGGCCGCCGAGCGGCACCTGGAGGAGCTCCTCGCCGACGAGCGCAACGCCCTCCCGCCCCCGCTCGCCGACCGCCTGCGCATGGTCCTGGAGCGCCGCCGCAACGCCGTCTGGGAGCGGCTCGGCCAGGTCAACCCGATCACCGGCGAGACCGTCGACGACACCTACCGCCGGCTGTCCAGGAAGATGATCGGCACCGAGCGCGAGGTCTTCGTGAAGCTGCGCGACGGCCGCTACATCGACGACGAGATGCTGCGCACCCTGCTGCGCCGACTGGACCTGGAGGAGGCGGCGGCCTATCGCGAGGCGGCGTGAGCACCCGCGCGCGTGGCGGCCGGGGGCGGCCGCGCGGCGCGGCCGCGAACGGCGTGTGCGTCGGGCGGGGGCGGCCGTGCGGGACCGTGGTGACCGGCGTGTGCGTCGGGCGGGGCAGCCGTGCGGCACAGCCGTGACCCGCGTGTGCGTCGCTCGGGTCGGCCGTGCGGTCGCCCGTGACGGGTCCGTGAACGCTCGTGGCGGGTCTGTGGACGCTCGTGGCGGGCGGGCGTCCGCCGGTCACGGGCGGCCGGTGATCACCGCCGCGAGGGTGCTTCCCGGAGCCAGCCGGCCCTCCTCGGCGAGGATGACAAGTCCGTACAGCAACTTGGCGACATAGAGACGTTCCACGGGCAGACCGTGACGCTGTTCGAAGTCCGCGGCGAAGGCGTCGAGTTCGGGGGTGGTGCGGGCGTAGCCGCCGAAGTGGAAGCGGTCGTCGAGGGACCAGACGCCGCGGCGGCGGCCGAACGCCCGCTCCTGCAGCGTCTGTATCTCGGCGGTCAGGAAGCCGCCCTTGAGGACCGGTATGCCCAGAGCACGCTGGTCAGGGGCGAGCCCGGCGGCCAGGCCGGCCAGGGTGCCGCCGGTGCCGCAGGCGACCGCCACCACGTCCGCGAGGCCGCTCAGCTCGCCGCCGAGGGACACACAGCCGCGGACCGCCTCGACATTGCTGCCGCCCTCGGGAACGACGTGGGCGTCCTCGGCGTGGGCCGCCCGCAGGATCGCGGCCAGGGTCCGCGGCTCGGCCTTCGCCCGGTACGTCGACCTGTCGACGAAGTGCAGCCGCATCCCGTCGGCCGCGCAGCGGGCCAGAGAAGGGTTGAGGGGACGGTCGGCCAGCTCCTGCCCCCGCACCACGCCGGTGGTGCGCAGCCCCAGGAGGCGGCCGGCCGCGGCGGTGGCGCGCAGATGGTTGGAGTACGCGCCCCCGAACGTGACGATCGGCCGCCCCGCCGCCGCGTCGAGGTTCGGCGCCAGCTTGCGCCACTTGTTGCCGATCAGCTCCGGGTGGATCAGATCGTCGCGCTTGAGCAGCAGCCGGACGCCGTGCCGGGCGAACCTGACGTCCTCGACCTCCTGGAGCGGCGAGGGCAGCCGGGGCCGCAGGGAGGCGAGGACGTCGGGGCCGGTCATCCCGCCATTGTCGGACACCTGTCCCGGTCCGGACACTCGTCCACGGCTGCGGCAGCGGGGGACGGCCGCTCGGGATCCCTCTTTCTGCCCCGGCGCCCGGTGATCCATTCCCGCTCTTTCGGGTAATAGCACCGCCACGCTCCGTGATGGAAGGCTGGTCCGCGAGATCGGTGCCCGGTGCGAACGGCACCGGTGCATGACGGGAGGGCAATTCAGAATGTCGGTAGGCGAAGAGGTCCGCACGGATCAGGGCAAGCCGCAGCAGAGCCTCGGCACAGCCGCAGCGCGGAACCTGGCCACCACCACCAAGTCCGCTCCTCAGATGCAGGAGATCAGCTCGCGCTGGCTGCTGCGCATGCTGCCCTGGGTGGACGTGCAGGGCGGCACGTACCGGGTGAACCGGCGCCTGACCTACGCGGTCGGCGACGGCCGCATCACGTTCGTGAAGACGGGGGACCGGGTGGAGGTCATCCCCGCCGAGCTGGGCGAACTGCCCGCCCTGCGGGACTACGAGGACGAGGAGGTGCTCGCCGAGCTGGCCCAGCGCTGCCGGCAGCGGGAGTACGCCCCGGGCGAGCTGATCGCCTCGTTCGGCAGCCGCACGGACGAGGTGTACCTGCTGGCGCACGGCAGGGTGGAGAAGGTCGGCACCGGCCCCTACGGCGACGACGCCGTGCTGGGCGTCCTCGCCGACGGCGCGTACTTCGGGGAGGCGGCACTGGTCGACCCGGAGGCCATCTGGGAGTACACCGCCCGCGCGGACACCGCGTGCACGGTCCTGATCCTGTCCCGCCAGGACCTCGACCAGATCGCGGAGCGCGCCGACACGCTGGGTGAGCACATCGGGCGGCTGCGCGCCATCCCCGAGCAGCGGACCAACAAGTACGGCGAGAAGGCCGTCGACCTCGCGGCCGGCCACTCCGGCGAGCCCGAGATCCCGCACACCTTCGTCGACTACGACGCCAGGCCGCGCGAGTACGAACTGAGCATCGCCCAGACCGTCCTGCGCATCCACACGCGCGTGGCGGACCTCTACAACCAGCCGATGAACCAGACCGAGCAGCAGTTGAGGCTCACCGTCGAGGCGTTGAAGGAACGCCAGGAGCACGAGCTGGTAAACAACCGGCAGTTCGGGCTGCTCCACAACTGCGAGTACGACCAGCGGCTCCAGCCGCACGACGGCGTCCCCAGCCCCGACGACATGGACGAACTGCTCAGCAGGCGGCGCGGTACGAAGCTGTTCCTCGCCCATCCGCGCGCGATCTCCGCGTTCGGCCGCGAACTCAACAAGCGCGGACTCGTCCCCGAGACCATCGACGTCGGCGGGAACCGCATCCCCACCTGGCGTGGCGTCCCGATCTACCCGTGCAACAAGATCCCGGTCACCGAGGCCCGCACCAGCTCCATCATCGCGATGCGCCTGGGGCAGGAGGATCAGGGCGTCGTCGGTCTGCGGCAGTCCGGCATCCCGGACGAGATCGAGCCGAGCCTGTCGGTGCGGTTCATGGGCATCAACGAACAGTCGATCATCAATTATCTGGTGACGGCCTACTACTCGGCCGCGGTCCTGGTGCCTGACGCGCTCGGCGTCCTGGAGAACGTCGAGATCGGCCGCTGGCGGTGAACTCGGCTGCCGGGACCTCGGATTCCGGCCCGGCCGGCCGGGTGCACTCCAGGGGGGTGCGCCCGGCCCGGGCGGAAGTGTCCGACGCGTCACCGTGCGCCGCTGCTTCGAGGGGGATTCCATGACGGAGTTCACGACACAGGGGAGAACCGAGACGCTCGCAAGGCGGACGACCGTCGAGGCCCCGGGGAACGGGCGGCCCGGTCCGGCCGACGGGCACGAGGCGGCGGTGATCCTGGAGCGGGCGCGGGCCTCGGTCGACCCCGAGCTGCGTGCGGCTCTCGACTCGCTGCCGGGTTCCATGCGCCGGGTCGCGCTCTACCACTTCGGCTGGGAGCACGCCGACGGCACACCGGCGGCGGCCCACGCGGGCAAGGCGATCCGTCCCGCGCTCGTGCTCACCGCGGCCGCCGCGCTCGGCGGGCCGGGCGCACGGGAGAGCGCCGTACGGGCGGCCGCCGCGGTGGAGCTGATCCACAACTTCACGCTGCTGCACGACGACGTGATGGACCGCGACACCACGCGCCGGCACCGGCCCACCGCCTGGACCGTGTTCGGCGACCCCGACGCCATCCTCGCCGGTGACGCCGTCCAGGCGCTGGCGCTCGGGCTGCTCGCCGAGGACCCGCACCTGGCGTCCGCGGCGGCCGCCGCCCGGCTCGCCGCGTGCGTGGTCGAACTGTGCGCAGGACAGCAGGCGGACACGGCCCTGGAACGGCGCGACCCGGCCGACGTCACCCTCGACGAGGTGCTCGCCATGGCCGAGGCCAAGACGGGCGCGCTCCTGGGGTGCGCCTGCGCCCTGGGCGCGCTGTACGCGGGGGCCGCCGAGGACGACGTCGAAGCGCTCGACACGTTCGGCCGCCAGGCCGGGCTGGCCTTCCAGCTCATCGACGACGTGATCGGCATCTGGGGCGATCCGAACCGCACCGGCAAGCCGGCCGGAGCGGACCTGACCGCCCGCAAGAAGTCGCTGCCTGTGGTCGCCGCGCTGACCTCCGGCACACCCGCCGCCGCCGAGCTGGCCGAGCTGTACGCGGTGCCGTGCGGGACGGGGGACGCCGCGGGGACGGCGCGCATCGCGCTCGCCGTGGAGCGGGCCGGCGGCCGGGACTGGGCGCAGAGCCAGGCGGCCGACCGGATGTCCCGGGCGATGGGAGAACTGGCCCGGGTGATCCCGGAGCCGGAGTCCGCGGGCGGTCTGCTCGCCCTGGCCGAGTACGTGACCCGGCGCAGCGACTGAGCGCCGGTCGGGTGACCCCGGAGTCGGCGGGGCCACCCGGCCCCCTGCCCCGTCGGACCACGGCGGCCAGGGGGGTCCGGTCCCGCGGGTCCCGCACCTCCCCACGGGGTGCGGGGCCCGCGGCCTCCGGCGGGGCGGTCGCGGCCGGGAGCGCGGAGCGCGGGTCCGCCCTACGCTGATGGCATGGACAGAGACGAACATGTCTGTCCCGTCTGTGGACAGCCCGTCCGGACGGCCGCCCGGCGGTACAAGACCCTGGGCGTCTGGGTTCCCGTGTGGGGTCCCGGCCCGTGCCGGAACCGCGCCTGCGACGCGTACGCCGGTGGCGGCGCCGCGCCGGGGGAGGACCCCGGCTCCGCGACCGCTTCCCCGACCGGTTCCCCGACCGGTTCTTCGGCCGGATCCGTGACCGGCCTCGGGACCGGTGCCACGACCGGCTCCACGACCGGCCCGGCGCCCGGTGCCCCGGCCGGTGTCGCCACCGATCCGGCGACCGGCCCCGCGAACCGTCCCGCGACGGGCCCCGCGAACCGTCCCGCGACGGGCCCGGCGACCGGCCCCACGGGCCGCCGCGCGGACGGCCCCTGAACCGGTCGGCCGGGACGTGCCCGGCCCGTCGGGAGAGGACCCGGCCGGGCAGCGCGCCGTCCGCGGCCGCCCACGGTCACGGTCCGCCCACGGTCACGGTCCGCCCACGGTCACGGTCCGCCTGCGGTTTGCCCGAACGGCTAGCGTGTTCCCATGGCCGAACACCCGTACCTCTTGCACATCACCGAACGCGCCCTGTGGGACGCGGCCCGCGAAGCCGGCGCGTACGCGATGTCGACCCGTGGCCGCACCCTCGCCGAGGAGGGCTTCATCCACTGCTCGACCCGCGCCCAACTCCCGCGGGTGGCCGCGTTCCTGTACGGAGCGCCGGACGCTCCCGACGACCTGGTGGTCCTGGTCGTGGACCCCGCCCGGCTCGGCGTACCCGTGAAGTACGAGGCGCCGGAGCCCGGCGGCGAGGAGTTCCCGCACGTCTACGGACCCATCCCGGTGGACGCCGTGGTGGACGTGGAGACCTGGAAGTGACAGGTCCCTAACCCGCGCGGCGGGGCAGGCCGCCGGTCTCCGGGTCGCGGCCGGTCAGGCAGTACGTGCCGCCGGCCGGGTCCCGCATCACCGTCCAGTGCCGGTGGCGGGACACCGGCACCGCGCCCAGCCGCTCGTGCTCGGCGACGGTCGCCTCGATGTCCGCGCAGGCCAGGTCCAGATGGGCGGAGGCGGGGCGCTCCTCGTCCAGGCGTTGCAGGAGGATACGCACCGGCAGCCCGGCCGGCGGCGCGACCACATGGAACTCGGGGAGCGAGCCGGGCCGTGCCTCCCAGCCGAGCAACAGGGCGCTCCAGAAGGCGATCTCGTCCTCGTACACCGACGGCGGCAGGTCGAGGCTGACCTGGTCGAGACGGCTGCCCCGCACCACGGGAGGCCGGACCGCCTCGCCGTGCCACGGCACCACGCAGAACAACGGCCCGCCGGGCGAACGCAGTACGGTCCAGCCCGCGTGCTCGGCGACCGTCCGCGCGCCGAGCCGCAGCGCCTCGGCCGCGAACTTCGCCACGTCCTCGACACAGAGACAGAAGTGCGCGCCGCCGTCCCCGGCGGCGACGCCCTGCACCTTCACGCAGGCGTCGGCACCGTCCGGCAACAGGGTCGCGAACTCACCGTGCTCGCCCCTCGGTTCGGACAGTTCGGTGCCGGTGACGGCGGTCCAGAAGGCGTGGGCCCGGTCCAGGTGCGCGGCGGGCCGGTCCACGAAGGCGTACGTCCAGCGGATGTCCATGCGGTGATCGTAGGCAACGGCCCTGCGGCGCAGTTCAGTCGTTTCGCTGGATGAACCGCAGCATGTTCCCCGCCGGGTCCCGGAACGCGCAGTCGCGCACTCCGTACGGCTGGTCCATCGGCTCCTGGAGCAGGTCGTAGCCGGCGTCCTGGACGCGCTCGCACAGCGCCTCGCAGTCGGTGGTGGTGAAGATGACCCCGCGCAGCATGCCCTTGGCCAGCAGCCGGGCCATCGCCTCCTTGTCGGCCGGGGAGGCGTCCGGGCTCGCGCCCGGCGGCTCCAGCACGATCTCCACGTCCGGCTGGAGCGGCGAGCCGACGGTCACCCAGCGCATGTTCTCGAAGCCGACGTCGTTGCGGACTTCCATGCCGAGGACGTCCTGGTAGAACGCGAGCGCCTTGTCGTGGTCGTCCACGGCGATGAAGCACTGCTTGAGTTTCAGGTCCATGGTCTCGAACCTAACGATCGTCTCGGGCGGGTGAAGGTGCGCGCCACGCAGGGCGGGATCGCCGCGAGGTCCTCGGGCGAGCCGTGCGAGCGGGCCCGGTAGGCGCTCGGGGTCTCGCCGACCAGCTCGGTGAACCGGGAGCTGAAGGACCCCAGCGAGGTGCAGCCGACCGCGAGACACACGTCGGTCACGCTGAGGTCGCCGCGGCGCAGCAGGGTCTTGGCGCGCTCCACCCGGCGGGTCATGAGGTAGGCGTAGGGCGTCTCGCCGTACGCCTCCCGGAAGCTGCGCTGGAAGTGTCCCGGGGACATCAGCGCGGTGCGGGCGAGCGCGGCGATGTCGAGCGGCTCGGTGTACTCGCGGTCCATGCGGTCGCGCGCCTGCCGCAACCGGACCAGATCTTCGAGGGCCACCGCACCAGCATGGCACGGTGGCCCCCGTCGGGTCTCCCGACCGGTTGCTTCCGGCAGAGCGGCTACTTGAGGTAGACCAGCCCGTCGGTGGTGACCGTCGGGCGGCCCGAGGTGGCGACGACCACGATCTTCACCGTGTGCTTGGCACTGGCGGACCAGGTCTTCGTCCAGATCGCGTCGCGGTACTTCGTCGTCGTCGACTTCAGGTCCACGGTGGCGGTCCTCACGCCGTCCACGTAGACGTACACCTGCCCGGAGGTCGCGGCGCGCGAGACCACCAGGGCCGCCGAGCGGCCGGTGAAGGTCCAGGTCAGCGAGGCGTTCTTGGTGGAGCTGCCGTACGACTTGCCGCCCAGGTAGCTGGTCGACGACTTGGCCGTCCAGGTGCCCGTCCTCGTGGCCGAGGTCTCCTGGAGGATCACCGGGGTGCCGCTCACGGAGGCCGAGGCGGTGTTGCCCGCCCGGTCGTACGCGGTCATCCTCCAGGTCGTCGCCACACCGGGCTTGGCGGCGAGGTTCGCGCTCAGGACCGTCGGGCCGTAGGTCTTCGCGACCGGCGCGGTGAGGCGGACCTCCTTCAGGCCGCCCGCGTCGGTGGCCTTCCACTTCAGGGCCAGCGGGACGGCCGTGGTGTTCACCGTGCCGAGCCCCAGGGCGAGGTTCGGCTTGGTGGAGAAGACGGGCGGGGTCCTGTCGGCGGCGGCGGTGGGCTTCGTGGTGGGTGTGGCGGTAGGCACCGGGGTGGTGGGTGTGATGGTCGGCGCCGGGGTGGTCGGCGCCGTGGTGGTGGGTGTGGCGGCCGGGGTGGTGGCGTCCGTGGCGG
>NZ_VJZD01000138.1 GCF_009377175.1 Streptomyces adustus | reverse complement strand
CTCCCGTCCCCCGGGGGAGGCAGCTTCGGCCCCCCGTTCCCTGGGGCGGCCCCGCCCGATCCGGGGTGGTCAGCCCCGGCGCGGCCCCGCTCCTCCGGGGTGGTCAGCCCCGGCGTCGGGACAGTGCCACCGCTCCCCCGCCCGCCACCAGGAGCGCGGCAGCGCCGCCCATCAGATACGGGGTCACCGAGCTCCCGCCGGTCTGTGCCAGGTCGGCCTGCGCGGGCGCGCCCTTGGTCGTCACGTCGGAGGTTCCCGGGTCGGCGGCCGCCGCGGGCGCGGCGGACTCGGGCGCGGCGGACTCGGGCGCGGCGGACTCGGCCGCCGCGGGGGCCGGCTCGGCCTCCTCCGCGGCCTCGGGGGTCTCACAGGTCGCCTGCGCGAGACTCAGGGTGCCCTTGACCTCGGCCACGTTCAGCTTCAACGGGTTGATGGAAACGGTGAGTTCGAGGGCGGTCGCGGCCGCCGTACGGGACGTGGTCTCGCGCTTCGACAGGTCCAGGCGCACCTCGCCGACGCCGGGCACCTTGACGTCCGTGGGACCGCCCGCGGTCAGCCTGGTCCGCTTGCCGAGGACGGTGACCGCGCCCAGGACGTTCGCCGAGGCGACCGGTGCCTTCCCGGCCTCGCAGGTCGCCTTCGAGGTGATGCTCTCGACCTCGATGACGGACAGCAGGGGCAGGCCGGGCACGTGCAGCCGGGCATGGGCGAGCTCGGTGGAGCCCTCCGCCTTGTCGGCGGTGACCGTCGCCTTCGCCGTCGCCACCTCGGCGCTCAGCACGCTGAACGGCCTGCCCCCGTCGACGCCGTCGAGACGGGCGCGGAGCGCGGTCCGCTGCGCGTTCTGCCGCTTCGGCGCCTCGACCTCGTTGAGCGAGACCGCGAGGGGGACACCCACGGACCTGTTCAGCAGGGCCACGTCGAGTCCGGTGCGCAGGACGGCGGCGCTCGCCCGGCCCTGGCCTCCGGTCGCGTGGGCGGTGTCCGCCGCGACGAGGGCCGCGGGACCGGCGGCCAGGGACGTGGCCGCGGCGACGGCGGCGAGACGGCGTGCGGGCATGCGGAAGTGGTTGCCGTTCAAGGCGTGGGACCCCCAGTAGTGACGTGCTCGGGACCCGGCAAGGATTACGCACTAAGGGTGAACAGGGGGCTATCTCGGGGCACTTCACTCCATCGTGGGATTTCCGTGCACTTTTTCGAATCTAGCGGCACGGATGTTCCACCCGGTCACCCTCATGCCTCACCTCGTGTGCGCACGGACAGCCGGACCGCGCGCACGAGGGGGCGCAACGACGCACCGCCCCGGCCGGTCACGCTTCGTCAACCGAGTGCGTCGCGGGCCCGGGTGTGCCGACGCGGTGGTCGCGGAGGTGTTCAGCCGACGACGTGACCGTTCAGCACCACCCGCCGCGGAGCGGCCAGCACCCTCACGTCCGCCCGCGGGTCCGTCTCGTACACCACCAGGTCCGCCGGCGCCCCCTCGGTGAGTCCGGGGCGGCCCAGCCAGTCGCGCGCGCCCCAGGTGGTGGCCGAGAGCGCCTCGACCGCGGGGATGCCGGCCGTCACCAGTTCCGCGACCTCGCCGGCCACCAGACCGTGCGCGAGGCTGCCCCCGGCGTCGGTGCCGACGTACACCGGGACGCCTGCGTCGTAGGCGGCGCGCACGGTGTCGTAGCGGCGCTCGTGCAGTCGCCGCACATGGGCCGACCAGCGCGGGTACTTGCTCTCGCCGCCCGCGGCGAGCTGCGGGAAGGTCGCGATGTTGACGAGGGTCGGGACGATGGCCACGCCCCGCTCGGCGAACAGCGGGATCGTCTCCTCGGTCAGACCGGTGGCGTGTTCGATGCAGTCGATACCGGCCTCGACGAGGTCCCGCAGGGAGTCCTCGGCGAAGCAGTGCGCGGTGACCCGGGCGCCCAGCCGATGGGCCTGCGCGATCGCCGCCTGCACCGCCTCGCGCGGCCAGCAGGCCGACAGGTCGCCGAGGTCGCGGTCGATCCAGTCGCCGACCAGCTTGACCCAGCCGTCGCCGCGCCGGGCCTCCCGGTCGACGTGCGCGACCAGTTCGTCCGGCTCGACCTCGTGCGCGTAGCCGCGGATGTAGCGCCGGGTGCGGGCGATGTGCCGGCCGGCCCGGATGATCTTCGGGAGGTCCTCGCGGTCGTCGACCCAGCGGGTGTCGGAGGGCGAGCCCGCGTCCCGGATCAGCAGGGTGCCGGCCTCGCGGTCGGTCAGCGCCTGCTTCTCCGCGACGTCCGCGTCGACCGGGCCGTGTGCGCCGAGGCCCACATGGCAGTGCGCGTCGACGAGGCCGGGCAGCACCCAGCCCTCGACGGTACAGATGTCGCGGACGCCGGCGGGACGGTCGTAGGAGATCCGTCCGCCGACCACCCACAGCTCGTCCCGGACGTCCCCGTCGTCCGGGCCGACGAGCACCGGACCCTTCACGTGCAGCACCGCGTGATCGCTCATGCCCCGCACCTTAGTGAGCCGCTACGCCGGTCCGCCCACCTGGTCCGAGGTCTCCTCCTCCACCTCGGCCATGGCGGGGTCGAGGAGGCGGGAGAGGAAGTGGCGGGTGCGTGCGTGGCGCGGGTTGCCGATGACCTCGGCCGGGCGGCCCTCCTCGACGATCACCCCGCCGTCCATGAAGACGACCCGGTCGGCGACCTCACGCGCGAAGGTCATCTCGTGGGTGACGACCATCATCGTCATGCCCTCCTGCGCGAGCATGCGCATGACGGCGAGGACGTCCCCCACCAGCTCCGGGTCGAGGGCCGAGGTCGGCTCGTCGAAGAGCATCACCTCGGGCCCCATCGCGAGGGCGCGGGCGATGGCGACGCGCTGCTGCTGGCCGCCGGAGAGGGCCGCCGGATAGGCGTCGGCCTTCTCCGCCAGACCCACCCGGGCGAGGTTCTCGGCGGCGATCCGGGCCGCCTCCTCCTTCCCCCGGCCGAGCACCCGGCGCTGCGGCAGCGTGAGGTTCTCGGTCGCCGACAGATGGGGGAAGAGGTTGAACTGCTGGAAGACCATGCCGATACGGCGGCGTACGGCGTCGATGTCGACGTCGGGGTGCGTGACCTCCGTACCGCCGACGAACACCTGGCCCTTGCTCGGCTCCTCCAGGAGGTTCACGCAGCGCAGCAGGGTCGACTTGCCGGAGCCTGACGGGCCGATGACACAGACGACCTCGCCCTGGGCGATCTCCAGATCGATACCGCGCAGCACCTCGTTGTCGCCGAAGGACTTGTGCAGGTCCTTCACCTGGATCTCGGGCGTGCTCACTTGGCGGCCTCCCCCGACTTCGCTTCGAGACGGCGTACCACGAACCCGAGCGGGATCGTCACGAGCAGGTAGCACAGGCCCGCGACCAGGATCGGTGTGGAGTTGGCGGTCGTGCTGGCCAGGTCGCGGCCGTACTTGGACAGTTCCCGCTCCTCCAGGGTGACACCGAGGAACAGCACCAGCGAGGAGTCCTTGAAGAGGGTCACGAGTTCGTTGGTGAGCGGCGGGAGGATGATCCGGAACGCCTGCGGGACGATGATCGAGACCATGGCCCGGGCGTGCGAGAAGCCCAGCGAGCGGGCCGCCTCCATCTGCCCCCTGGGCACGGCCTGGATGCCCGCGCGGAACGTCTCGGCCATGTACGCGGCCCCCACCAGGCCGAGCGCGATGGCGACCTTGCCGTACGTCCCGCCCGGGATCTCCGTGCCCGGGAACGCGAGCGGCACCGCGACGCCCACGAAGATGAAGATCAGCAGGGCGGGCAGTCCGCGGAAGACCTCGATGTAGACACCGGCGGCCCAGCGGTAGGGGCCCACCGACGACAGGCGCATCAGGGCGATGACGATGCCCAGCACGAGCCCGACGACGAAGCCGAACGTCGTGTACAGGACGGTGTTCTTCAGCGCCAGGGTGATGACGTCCGGGAACATCTGCTTGACCAGGTCCCACTGGAAGAACTGGTTCTTCAGACGGCCCCAGTCCGCCGCGACCGCGAAGGCGATCACGGCGGCCGCGAAGACGACGTACTGCGCGCCGCGCGAGATCCGGCGCTTCTGGCGCCGGCTCAGGCCGGTCCTGCGGGGCTGGAGGGGGGTCTCGGCACCACTCATGAGGCGGACGGGGAGGCGACGGCCGCGTCGTACGGGCCGATCCACTTCTCGTAGAGCTTCTTGTACGTGCCGTCGGCCTTGGCGTCCGCGATCGCCTTGTTGATGGCGGCCAGGAGCTTGGTGTTGCCCTTCTTCACCGTGAAGCCGTACTGCTCACCGGTGTTGAGGTTGTCGACCACCTTGAAGTCGTCGGCGTTGGCCAGGTCCTTCAGCCAGCCCTGGACGACCGGGTAGTCGATGATGACGGCCTGCACCTGGCCGGTGCGCAGCCCGCTGAGGACCGCGTCGGAGGACTCGAAGGAGATCGGGTCGAAGCCCTGCTTCTTCGCGTAGTCCTCGCCGGTGGTCTGCGCCTGGGCGCCGAGCTTCTTGCCCTTCGCCTTGACGTCGGCGAGCGAGGTGATGCCGCTCTTCTTGTCGACCAGGACGGCCTGCGTGGCGTCGAAGTACGGGTCGGAGAAGTCGACGTTCTTCTTGCGTTCCTCGGTGATCGTCATGCCGGCGGCGGCGAGATCGCACTGCTCGGAGTTGAGGAACGCGCCCGTCTTGAAGTTCTCGAAGGGCGTGTCGACGATGGCCTGCTTCACGCCGAGGTTCTTGGCGACGAGGTCGATCAGCGACACGTCGAAGCCCTGCACCTTGCCGTCGAGCTCCGACTGGAAGGGCGGGTACGGCAGATGGGTGCACGTGGTGAGCTGCCCGGCCTTGACGAGTTCGACCCCGCCGGCCGCCGTCTTCGTGGCGCCGGAGCCGCTGCCGCCGGAGGAGCATCCGGCCACGAGGACCAGTCCGGCCGTCGCCGTGATGGCGGCCAGGACGCGGGCCCGGCGTCCGAGAGGGGTGTTCACGGGGTGACCTCCTGAAGGGGTCCGTGGGGGGCGGTGGGGGGCTGTGAGTGAGCTGTGGGTTCAGATTATAAGGAGATGTTTGAGGTCCTCAAATTAAACCGATGGCTACGCGGCCGTACAGCCTAAGAAGTCGCCGGTCACCGGCCGCCGCTCGCCATGCGTCGGACGCCGGGCGAGGGGGGCGACGGTCGCCGGATACCCTCGTCAGCGTCGACCATCCGTGAGGGGTCGGCCACCCGTGAGTGACAGAGAGCGAAGAGAGCACCGCCGTGACCCACCCGTTCCTCGACCTGCCCCCGCTGAGCGCCGCGCGCTTCGCCTCGATCGAGGACCGGGTGGCCCGGCTCCTCGGCACCCGTCAGGACGTCGTGATCATGCAGGGCGAGGCGCTGCTGCCGCTGGAGGGCGCGATCCGCGGGACCGCCGGTCCCGGCACGACCGCCCTGAACGTGATCACCGGCCCGTACGGGCAGACCTTCGGCGACTGGCTGCGCGACTGCGGGGCGAAGGTGATCGACCTGGCCGTGCCCTTCCACACGGCCGTCACCGCCGACCAGGTGCGGGCGGCCCTCGCCGAGCACCCGGAGATCGACTTCGTGTCGCTGGTGCACGCCGAGGCGGCGACCGGCAACACCAACCCGGTCGCGGAGATCGGCGAGGCGGTACGGGCCCACGGCGCCCTGTTCTACCTGGACGCCGTGGCCTCCGTCGGGGCCGAGCCGGTGCTGCCGGACACCTGGGGCGTCGACCTGTGCGTGATCGGCGCGCAGAAGGCGATGGGCGGTCCGGCCGGTGTGTCGGCGGTGTCGGTGAGCGAGCGGGCCTGGGCCCGGATGGCCGCCAACCCCGGGGCGCCGCGCCGGTCGTACCTGTCGCTGCTGGACTGGAAGCAGCGCTGGGTCGACGGCGGCCGCAAGGCGCTGCTGCACGCGCCGGCCCAGCTGGAGATGCTCGCGCTGGAGGCCTGCGTGGAGCGGATCGAGACGGCGGGACTGGACACGGTGATGGCCCGGCACCGCAGCGCCGCGCTGGCCACCCGGGCGGGGGCGGTGGCACTGGGCGGCGGCCTGGAGCCGTACGTGTACGAGGAGCGGGACGCGGCGCCGGTCGCCACGACGCTGCGGACGACCTCGGGCGTGGTGGCGTCGGAGCTGGTGGCACGGGCACTGGCGGCGGACCCGACGCTGCCGCTGGCCGCGGGCGGGGGCGCGCTGGCCAAGGAGATGATCCGGGTCAATCACTACGGCGCCGACGCGACGGTGGAGGCCGTTCGGGCGAGCCTGGTGGCGCTGGGCGCCGCACTGGCCGAGCAGGGCCCGGCCGTGGACCCCGAGGCGGCACGGCGGGCCGTGGAGAACGCCTGGCACTAGGACCCGATCCACCGGACGGGCCCCAGGACCCACCGCCTGATAATTCCGAATTCGCAGTCCTTCGAAAATCCCCGGATCCGATCCCTGGATCCGGGGATTTTCCGAATTTCGATCCAGGGCAGCTCCCCGCATTCTCCTGCCCGCTGATCACTTACCTAAACGCAAAGATTTCGAGCGTATCCGAGCGGGCGTTCCACGGGGATTCCGTGAAGGCCACACCCGTGTGACCCGTTCCACAGTGCGCCCGTTTTACCGCTTTCCTGGCGTTTAAAACCGTACATTCTGCACACCCTTCCCCTCCTGCGCGCACCCGCGCGATAACACGGGACGAGCTCGGAAGTAAGCCCGTCCGGTCATGCATTTTTCAATTTCCCTCGGTAAATTCAATTTGCATGACTGCCGTACAAGCAGACCTGCACTTCGACCGCCCGTCGGTGTCGGACGGGGCCGCTCTGTGGCGTATCGCCAAGGACTCCGGGACACTCGACCTGAACTCCTCCTACAGCTATCTGCTGTGGTGCCGCGACTTCGCCGGGACGTCGGCGGTGGCACGCGGAGAGGACGGGCGGCCCGTCGGGTTCGTCACCGGGTACGTCCGGCCCGAGCGCCCGCACACCCTGCTCGTCTGGCAGGTGGCGGTCGACCGTACCCACCGCGGCCGCGGTCTCGCCGGCTCGCTGCTCGACGGGCTGACCGCCCGGATCGCCGCCGAACATCCGCTCACCTGCGTCGAGACCACCATCACGCCGGACAACACCGCCTCCGAGCGCCTGTTCACCTCGTACGCCGCCCGGCACGGGGCGGCCGTCACCCGCGAGGTGCTGTTCGCGGCGGACCACTTCCCGGACGGCCCGCACGCACCCGAAGTCCTGTACCGCATCGGCCCGTTGACCCACCCGTCGCACTGACACCCGTCGCACCGAGGAGCGTTTCGCCGTGACCATCACCCAGCCCGACCTGAGCGTCTTCGAGACCCTGGAGTCCGAGGTGCGCAGCTACTGCCGCGGCTGGCCGGTCGTCTTCGACCGCGCGCAGGGCAGCCACATGTACGACGAGGACGGCCGCCGGTACCTCGACTTCTTCGCCGGCGCCGGATCACTCAACTACGGCCACAACAACCCCGTACTCAAAAGGGCGTTGATCGACTATCTGCTGCGCGACGGGGTCACCCACGGGCTCGACATGTCGACCGTCGCCAAGCGGTCGTTCCTGCGGACCTTCCAGGACCTGGTGCTGCGCCCGCGCGACCTGCCGTACAAGGTCATGTTCCCGGGGCCGACCGGCACCAACGCCGTCGAGTCGGCGCTGAAGCTGGCGCGGAAGGTGAAGGGCCGCGAGGCCATCGTGTCGTTCACCAACGCCTTCCACGGGATGTCGCTCGGGTCGCTCGCCGTGACCGGCAACGCGTTCAAGCGGGCGGGCGCCGGCATACCGCTGGTGCACGGCACGCCCATGCCGTTCGACAACTACTTCGACGGCCGGGTGCCGGACTTCCTGTGGTTCGAGCGGCTGTTGGAGGACCAGGGCTCCGGTCTGAACAAGCCCGCCGCCGTGATCGTGGAGACCGTGCAGGGCGAGGGCGGCATCAACGTCGCCCGCCCCGAGTGGCTGCGCGCGCTCGCCGCGCTGTGCGAGCGCCAGGACATGCTGCTGATCGTCGACGACATCCAGATGGGGTGCGGACGCACCGGGGCCTTCTTCTCCTTCGAGGAGGCCGGGATCACCCCCGACATCGTCACCGTCTCGAAGTCCATCAGCGGCTACGGGATGCCGATGTCGCTGTGCCTGTTCAAGCCGGAACTCGACGTGTGGGAGCCGGGCGAGCACAACGGCACCTTCCGCGGCAACAACCCGGCGTTCGTGACGGCGACGGCCGCGCTGGAGACGTACTGGGCCGACGGGGCCGCCATGGAGAAGCAGACCCGCACCCGTGGCGAACAGGTGGAGCAGGGGCTCGTCTCGATCACCGAGGAGAACCTCGCCGACGTCCGCGAGTACCGGGGCCGGGGGCTCGTGTGGGGCCTGGAGTTCCACGACAAGGGCCGCGCCGAGCGGATCGCCCGGCGGGCCTTCGAACTCGGGCTGCTCATCGAGACGTCCGGCCCGGAGAGCGAGGTGGTGAAACTGCTGCCCGCCCTGACCGTCACACCCGAGGAGCTGGACGAGGGCCTGCGCGTCCTGGCCCGCGCCGTCCGGGAAACCGTCTGACCAGCGTCCGGCGAGGAGGGACCACCACTCATGATCGTTCGATCGTTCGAGGACATCGAAGGCACCGACCGGCACATCAGGTCGAGGTCCGGCACCTGGGAGAGCAAGCGGATCGTCCTGGCCAGGGAGCGGGTCGGCTTCTCGGTGCACGAGACCGTCCTGTACGCCGGGACCGAGACGTCGATGTGGTACGCCAACCACATCGAGGCCGTCGTCTGCACGAAGGGCGAGGCCGAGCTGACCGACCACGAGGCCGGCCGGACGTACACGATCACGCCCGGCACCATGTACCTCCTCGACGGCCACGAGCGGCACACGCTGCGCGTCAAGGAGGACTTCCACTGCATCTGCGTGTTCAACCCGCCCGTCACGGGCCGGGAGGACCACGACGAGAACGGGGTGTATCCCCTGCTCACCGAGCCCGAGCCCGAGGAGGCGTGACGTCCATGACCGTGATCACCGACCTGTACCCCACCCGCGGCACGAGCGAGGTCGCCGTCCCGCGCCAGGACCCGGTCGTCTGGGGCGCCCCGGACACCCCGGGACCGGTCCCGACGGCCGACCTCCAGGCCTATGAGCGCGACGGCTTCCTCACCGTCGACCGGCTCATGGGCGACGACGAGGTGGCCGTCTACCGGCAGGAGCTGGAGCGGCTGGTCGCCGATCCGGCCGTCCGCGCCGACCCGCGGTCCGTCAGGGAGCCGAAGTCCCAGGAGATCCGGTCCGTCTTCGAGGTCCACCGGATCAGCGAGGTCTTCGCGCGGCTCGTCCGCGACGAGCGCGTGGTCGGCCGGGCCCGGCAGATCCTCGGCTCGGACGTCTACGTCCACCAGTCGCGCATCAACGTCAAACCGGGGTTCGGGGCCGGCGGCTTCTACTGGCACTCCGACTTCGAGACCTGGCACGCCGAGGACGGTCTGCCGAACATGCGCACGGTGTCCGTCTCGATCGCGCTGACCGAGAACCACGACACCAACGGCGGCCTCATGATCATGCCGGGCTCGCACCGCACGTTCCTCGGGTGCGCGGGGGCCACCCCGCGGGACAACTACAGGAAGTCCCTCCGGATGCAGGACGCGGGCACCCCGTCGGACGAGGCGCTGACCTCGCTGGCGGACCGGCACGGCATCCGGCTGTTCACGGGCCGGGCCGGCTCGGCGACCTGGTTCGACTGCAACTGCATGCACGGGTCCGGCGACAACATCACGCCGTTTCCGCGCAGCAACGTCTTCATCGTGTTCAACAGCGTGGAGAACGAGGCGGTGGAACCGTTCGCGGCACCGGTACGACGGCCCGAGTACATCGGGGCGCGGGACTTCACCCCGGTCCGGTGAGCCACCGCCCGGCACCGGACCGGCCGGGGCGCCGCGTCCCGGGCGGTCCGGTGCCGGAGGTTCAGCCGGACAGGACGTCCAGCAGCCGGTCCACGTCCGCGGTGGTGTTGTACAGGTGGAAGGAGGCGCGCAGGTTGCCCGCACGGTCGGAGACCTCGATGCCCGCGCGGCTCAACTCGGGCTGGAGCCGGCCCAGTCCGGGCACGGACACGATGGCCGAGCCGGGGGCGGGCAGCGGTTCGCGGCCGAGTGAGGCGAGACCCGCGCGGAAGCGGTCGGCGAGGGCGAGGTCGTGTGCGTGCACGGCGTCCACGCCGAGTTCCTCGACGAGGGCGAGCGAGTGGCGCAGTCCCGCGTAGCTGAACAGGGCGGGGCTGACGTCGAACCGGCGGGCGGAGTGGGCGAGTTCGGTGACCGGGCCGTAGCAGCTGTCCCAGGGCCGCTCCCCCGCGACCCAGCCGGCCAGCAGCGGGGTGAGTCCGCCGAAGTCCTCCGGCACCACCAGGAAGGCCGCCCCGTGCGGGCCGAGCAGCCACTTGAAGCAGATGGAGACGGTGTAGTCGAAGTCGTCGGCGGCCAGCGGGAGCCAGCCGGCGGCCTGGGACCAGTCGACGCAAGTACGTGCCCCGTGCGTCCGGGCCGCCTCGCGCACCGCGCCGAGGTCGGCGATCCGCCCGTCGGCGGACTGGGCGGCGCTGACCGCGACGAGCGCGGTGCCCGGACGGACGGACTCGGCGAGCCGCTCCAGCGGCACGGCACGCACCTTGAGGTCCCCGCGGACGTGGAAGGGGTTCACCACCGAGGCGAAGTCGTCCTCGGCGGTGAGCACCTCGGCTCCGGCGGGCAGCGAGGCGGCGATCAGCGCGGTGTGCGCGGCGACCGAGGGTCCGGCCGCCACCCGGGTGACCGGGACACCGGCCAGTCGGGCGAACGCGGCCCGGGACTCCTCCACGTCCGTGTGCAGCGAGGTCAGCGGTCGGCCCTCGGCCCGGACCCGGGCCGCCTCGGACAGGGCGGCCACCGTGCGGGCCGGGAGCAGTCCGCTGCTCGCGGTGTTGAGGAAGGTGTTCTTCGGTCCGAACTCGGCACGGACGACGCTCTCGAAGTTCTCCATGGGACCACTCTGCGGTCCCGTGAAGTCACCGTCCATTGCCGATTTCTGCGTGGTTTCGCCAACGAACGCTTATGGATGGGCCCGGAGCTGGGCTTTCGTCACTGGGGCACCGCGCACCCGTCGGGGCCGCAGGCCTGGGCGCCGTCGGTGTCGGCGGCGCCGACCGGCTTCAGCACCGGGCGCTCGCCCCACGCCTGGGTCAGCGCCTGGGTGAAGACCTCCGCGGGCTGGGCGCCGGAGACGCCGTAGGTGCGGTCCAGGACGAAGAACGGTACGCCGTTCGCGCCGAGCTGGGCGGCCTCGCGCGCGTCGGCGCGGACCTCGTCGGCGTAGCGGTCCGGGTCGGCCAGCACCTCGCGGGCCGCGTCGCCGTCCAGTCCGGCCTCGACGGCCAGCTCGACCAGCCGCTCGTCGCCCTCGGAGTACACGGAGCGCTCCTCGGCGAAGTTGGCCCGGTACAGGATCTGGAGCAGCTCGTCCTGGCGGCCCTGCTCCTTGGCGAAGTGCAGCAGCCGGTGCATGTCGAAGGTGCTGCCGTGGTCGCGGTCCCGGGTGCGGTACGCCAGTCCCTCGGCGGCGGCCTGGGTGCCGAGGTTGTCCTCGCCTGCCTGGGCCTGGGCCTGGCTCATGCCGTACTTCTTGGTGAGCATCGTGAGCACGTCCACGGTGTCGCCCTTGGCGCGCCCGGGGTCCAGCTCGAAGGAGCGGTGCACGACCTCGACCTGGTCACGGTGCGGAAAGGCCGCGAGCGCCTTCTCGAAACGGGCTTTTCCGACATAACACCACGGGCAGGCGATGTCGCTCCAGATCTCGACGCGCATGTCTTCGGCTCTCTCCGGGTCGTACGGGTACGGAGACTCCCTCCGCCGGATGCATGAACGTTCAAACAGCCCGCGCTATTCCCGCACGCCCCGGATCGCCGCATTCCGGGCTGCCCGGATCCCCGTACGGCCGGATTCCGGGCTCAGCTGCCGTCCCGCAGGTCGTCCGGCCAGGCGGGCCGGAACTCGATGTGGTCGTAGGTGACGACACAGCCCTCCCCTATCGGCGACTGCGACATGAAGCCGACCAGGGCGGCGCCCGTCTCCTTCTCCCCGCCGAGGGTGAACAGCCGGACGAAGGTCCAGCGCTTGCCGTCCCGGGAGGCGTGGAAGGCGAAGGCGCGGCCGGTCCTGCTCACCCGCAGCCAGACCGAACTGCCGTCCACCGTGAAGGAGTTGGCGTCGTCGGAGTGCCCCAGGGTGACCACCGTGCACACCGTGGGCACGTCCGGGGAGTACTCCAGGCAGAGCTTGGCCCAGGCCCGCTCTCCGACGTGGACGTAGAGCACCCCGGCGTCGAAGGCCGCGGCGAAGCCCACGGTGACCCGGGCGATCAGCTGGAAGTCGCCTTCCGGCGCCCCCAGCAGCCGGGGTGCGTCGGTGGCGGGATCGAGCGCCTCGCCGGTGGGCGACACGAACCGGTCCTGCCGGGGACCGGCCCATCCACTGAGTATTCCGTCCTCGTAGGCCCAGTGCCCGTCGGGGCCGTAAGTGCGCAAGGAGAAAGGGAGTTCGGGGAGTTCGACGTCCATCGGCGGATTCTCTCAGGTGCTCCGGAGAAACCCGAGGGGGGTCCGGTCCCGTGTCGCCCGACGGCCGTGCGGCGGGGGCCTGACGGCCGCCGAGGGGGCAGGCGGCGGGACCGGACAGCGCCCCGGAAGGGCCCGCGACGGAACCGGACGGCCGCCGCACAAGGCGCACTGCGGAACCGGACGGCGGCCCAGCAAGGCGCGCGACGGAACCGGACAACGGCCCAGCAAGGGCCCGCGACGGAACCGGACGGCGGCCCAGGGAGGCGCGCGGTCTCCCGCGGGTGCCCTCGGCGGCCGTCCGGCCCGTCGTGCGAGGGGACCCCGTTACCGCTCCAGCCGGCCGTCGAAGCGGCGCGGCAGGCCCAGCGGGTTGTCGTCCTTCAGCTCCGGCGGCAGCAGGGCCTCCGGCGCGTTCTGGTAGGCGACGGGCCGCAGCCAGCGCTCGATCGCCGTGCCGCCGACCGACGTCGACGTCGAGGTCGTCGCCGGGTACGGGCCGCCGTGGTGCTGGGCCGGCGCCACCGCGACCCCGGTCGGCCAGCCGTTGACCAGGACGCGACCGGCGAGCGGGGTCAGTTCGGCGAGGATCTCCGCGCCGCGCCCCTCGCCCGCCGCCTCGCCCTCGGACAGCTGGACCGTCGCGGTCAGGTTGCCCGGCAGCCGCGACAGCACACCGCGCACCTCGGCGTCGTCCTCGTAGCGGGCCACCACGGTGACCGGTCCGAAGCACTCCTCCAGCAGCAGGTCGTACTCGCTCTCGGCGGTCAGCCTGCCCGCCGGTACGGTCAGGAAGCCCGCGCTCACCGTGTGCTCGCCGCCCGCGCCGGGGGTCACCGGGGAGTCCACGTCCGCCAGCCCGGTCCGCTCGGCCACCCCGGCGATGAAGTTGTCGCGCATCCGGTGGTCGAGGAGGACCCCGGCCTCGGTGGCGCTGACGGCGTCCGTGAGGGACTTGACCAGTCCGTCGCCCGCGGCGCCGGACGGCACGAGCACCAGCCCCGGCTTCACGCAGAACTGGCCGACGCCGAGCGTCATGGACCCGGCGAGCCCGGCCCCGATGGCCTCGGCGCGCTCCACGGCCGCGGCCTCGGTCACCACGACCGGGTTCAGCGATCCGAGCTCGCCGTGGAACGGGATCGGCACCGGCCGGGCGGCCGCCGCGTCGAACAGCGCGCGCCCGCCCCGGACGGAACCGGTGAAGCCCGCGGCGGACACCAGCGGGTGCTTGATGAGCTCGACGCCGGCCTCGAAGCCGTGCACCAGGCCCAGCACACCGTCCGGGATGCCGTGCTCCGCGGCGGCCCGGCGGACCACCTTGGCGACCAGCTCGGACAGCGCCGGGTGGTCGGGGTGGGCCTTGACCACGACCGGGCAGCCCGCGCCCAGCGCGCTCGCGGTGTCGCCGCCCGCGACGGAGAAGGCGAAGGGGAAGTTGGACGCCGAGTAGACGGCGACGACGCCCAGGGGCACCTTGTAGCGGCGCAGGTCCGGGATCGGCGGGGTGGCGGTGTCGTCGGGGTGGTTGATGACCACGTCGAGGAAGGCGCCCTCGTCGACGATGTCCGCGAAGGCCCGCAACTGGAAGCAGGTGCGGGCGAGCTCCCCGGTCAGCCGGACCGGACCGAGCGCGCTCTCGGCGTCGGCGGCCTCGACGAGCTGGTCCCGGGCCGCCTCCAGGTGCGTGGCGGCGGAACGCAGGAAGGCCGCGCGGACGGTGCGGTCGGCGAGCGCGCCGCGCGCGTCGTGCGCGGCGCGGACGGCGGCGTCCACCTCCTGGACCGTGGCCGCCACCGCAACCTGTTCCCGCTGCTTCCCGGTTCGGGGGTCGACACTCCAGACTGGTGCTGCTGCCACCGCGGGTCCCTCCACATCGAATGCCGCATGCAATGCCGCAGTATGTACGTCATCCACCAGGGCGTTCGATATACTGAACACCGTCTCGGATGATGAATATGCTGTCGGAGACTATTTCCCGTCGAACGAAGGGGTCAAGGGCGATGTCGGCAGGCGAGACGGGGGGCGGAGCGCAGGTCAAGTCCGCGGTACGGACGGTTGAGCTGCTGGAATACTTCGCCGGACGGCCCGGGATGCACTCCCTCGCGTCGGTCCAGGAGGCCGTCGGCTACCCCAAGTCCAGCCTGTACATGCTGCTGCGCACGCTGGTGGAACTGGGCTGGGTGGAGACGGACGCGACGGGCACGCGGTACGGCATCGGGGTGCGCGCGCTGCTCGTCGGCACCTCCTACATCGACGGCGACGAGGTGGTCGCGGCGGCCCGGCCGACCCTGGACCGGCTCTCGGACGACACCACCGAGACCATCCACCTGGCCCGCCTGGACGGCACGAACGTCGTCTACCTCGCCACCCGCCAGTCCCAGCACTACCTGCGCCCCTTCACCCGGGTCGGCCGCCGGCTGCCCGCGCACTCCACCTCCCTGGGCAAGGCGCTGCTGAGCACGTACACGGACGAGCAGGTCCGCAAGCTGCTGCCCGAGTCGCTCCCGGCGCTGACCGAGCACACGATCACGGACCGTGAGAAGCTGATCGAGGAACTGCACCAGGTCCGGGAGCAGGGCTTCGCCGTGGACCGGGAGGAGAACACGCTGGGCCTGCGCTGCTTCGGCGTCGCCATCCCGTACCGCACCCCGGCCCGGGACGCGATCAGCTGCTCGGTCCCGGTGGCCCGGCTCACCCCGGCCCACGAGCAACTGGTGAAGGACGCCCTGTTCGACGCCCGCGACCGGCTGACGCTCGCCACTCGGAGGCTCTGACACGATGGAAGTCGCCCTGCGCAAGGTGCACGACAGCGATCTGGCGGTCTTCTTCCGGCAGATGAACGACCCGGAGTCCCTGCGGATGGCCGCGTTCACGCCGGAGGACCCGGCCGACCGCGACGGCTTCGACGCGAAGTGGCGGCGGATAAGGGACAGGGAGCTGGTCCGTACGGTGCTGGCCGACGGGGACGTCGTCGGAACCGCCTCGGTGTACGGGGAACCGGGCGAGCGCGAGGTGACGTACTGGGTGGACCGCGCCTACTGGGGGCGCGGGATCGCCACGGCCGCGCTGCGGCTCCTGCTCGCCGAGGTGAGCGAGCGCCCGCTGTACGCGCGGGCGGCGGCCGACAACGAGGGCTCGCTGCGGGTCCTGCGCAAGTGCGGCTTCCGCGACAGCGCCCGGGCCAGCGGCTTCGCCCACGCGCGCGGCGAGGAGATCGCCGAGATCGTGCTGACGCTGCACGACTGAGGCGACCGGCGCGACCTGCGCGGCTGACGCCACGCCGTATGAATGTGCGATGAAAAACCGGGCGGAAGGGAACGATTCCCCTCCGCCCGTTCGTCTGTCCGGACGGAATGAACAAGACGATCAGGCGCGCATCGGTCTTCGCGCTGCTCCTCGTGCTCGCTCTGCTGGTCAGGGCGACGTGGGTGCAGTTCTACGAGGGCCGGGCACTCGCGGACGACAAGGACAACCGGCGCAACGCGATCACGACGTACGCGGATCCGCTCGGGAACATCGTCGTGGCCGGTGAGGCGATCACCGGCTCGGCACGGACGAAGGACGGAGATCTCCGCTACCGACGCACCTACACGGACGGCGAGCTGTACGCGGCGGTGACCGGCTACGCCTCGCAGAGCTATGCGCCGACCCAGCTGGAGGGCATCTACCAGGACCTCCTCAACGGCACGGACGACCGGCTGCGGACCGTCCTGGACACCGTCACCGACAAGCGCGCGGATCCGGGGAACGTGATCACGACGATCGACCCCGCCGTGCAGAAGGCGGCGTACCGGGCGCTCGGCGACAACAAGGGCGCGGCCGTCGCGATCGATCCGAAGACCGGCAGGATCCTGGCGGTCGTCTCGACCCCGTCGTACGACCCCTCGTCGCTCACGGACGCCAACACCGCGGGGACGGCCTGGAAGAAGCTCACCGCCGACGCCGACAAGCCGCTGACCAACCGGGCGCTGCGCCAGCCGCTGCCGCCGGGCTCGACCTTCAAGCTGGTGGTGGCGGCCGCCGCGCTGGAGAACGGTCTGTACACGTCGGTGGACCAGCACACGGACAGCCCCGACCCGTACACCCTGCCCGGTACCAGCACGGTCCTGAGGAACGAGAACACCTCGGCGCCGTGCGCGGACGCCACGATCCGGGTCGCGTTGCAGTACTCCTGCAACAACGTCTTCGGGCACATGGCCGTGCAGCTCGGACAGGACAAGGTGCGGGCCATGGCGGAGAAGTTCGGCTTCGACGACGACAGCCAGGACGTCCCGGTCCGGGCCTACGCCAGCGTGTACCCGTCGGGCATGGACAAGGCGCAGACGGCCCTGTCGGGCATCGGCCAGTTCGACGTCACCGCGACCCCGCTCCAGATGGCCATGGTGTCCGCGGCCATCGCCAACGACGGGAAGCTGGTCTCGCCGCACATGGTCGCGCAGATCACCGACGGCGGCGGCGACGTGCTGAAGAACTACGACGACGAGGCGACCGGCACCCAGGTCGTCAGCTCCGCCACCGCCAGGCAGCTCCGGTCGGCGATGCAGACGGTCGTCGAGCAGGGCACCGGCACGAACGCGCTCATCGACGGGGTGACCGTGGGCGGCAAGACGGGCACGGCCCAGCACGGCGAGAACAACAGCAAGACGCCGTACGCCTGGTTCACCTCGTACGGCACGTCCGACTCGACCGGCGAGGAGGTCGCCGTGGCGGTCATGGTCGAGCAGTCGGACGCGGCCCGCTCCGAGGTCAGCGGCAACGGACTGGCCGCGCCGGTGGCCCGGGCGATGATGAAGGCGGCGCTCAAGTAGCGACCGGGCGGGGGGCGGTCCGGCCGGACCGCCCCCCCCGGGCCTCACTTGACCCCGAGGAGCTGCTCCACGGGATCGATCGCGAAGTACACCAGGAACAGCGCCGAGACCGCCCACAGCAGCCAGTTGACCTCCTTGGCCTTGCCCAGCACCGTCTTGATGACGACGTAGGCGAGGAAGCCGGCGCCGATGCCGTCGGTGATGGAGTACGTGAACGGCATCGCGACGATGGTCAGGAACGCCGGGATCGCGATCTCGAACTTGTCCCAGTCGATGTGCTTGACGTGGGTCATCATCAGGAACCCGACCGCGATCAGCGCGGGCGCCGCGGCCTGGAGCGGGACGATGGTCAGCAGCGGGGTGAGGAAGAGCGCGAGGCCGAACAGGCCGCCGGTGACCAGGTTGGCGAAGCCGGTGCGGGCGCCCTCGCCGACGCCGGCCGCGGACTCGATGTAGGCGGTGTTGGAGGAGGCGGAGCCCAGTCCGCCCGCGACGGCGGCGGCGCCGTCGATGAACAGCACCCGGCCGATGCCCGGGACCTGCCCCTGCTCGTCGAGCAGCCCGGCCTCGGCGCTGATCCCGACGATGGTGCCCATGGCGTCGAAGAAGTCCGACAGGACCAGGGTGAAGACCAGCAGGACCGCGGTGAGCGCACCGGCCTCGGCGAAGCCGCCGAACAGGCTGAAGTGACCGATGAGCCCGAAGTCCGGGCTGGCGACGATCTTGTCCGGCACCTTCGGGGTGGTGAGCCCCCAGCTCTTGATGTCGGCGACGGCGTCGATGACGATCGCGACGACGGTCATGGTCACGATGCTGATGAGGATGGCGCCCTTCACCTTGCGCGCGACCAGCGCGATGGTGAGCAGCACACCGAGACAGAAGACCAGGACGGGCCAGCCGGTCAGTCGGCCGACGGCGCCCAGCTGCACCGGCACGGTGGTGTTCGCCGCGTCCGGGATGCGGCTGACGAAGCCGGCGTCCACGAAGCCGATGAACGCGATGAACAGGCCGATGCCGACGCCGATCGCCTGCTTGAGCTGCTGCGGGATCGCGTTCATGATCGCTTCCCGGAGGCCGGTGAGCACCAGGACGCAGATCAGGATGCCTTCGAGGACGACGAGGCCCATCGCGTCGTCCCAGCTCATCAGCGGGGCGATCTGGAAGGCGACGACGGCGTTGAGGCCGAGGCCGGCCGCGATGGCGAGCGGGAGGTTGCCGCCGATGCCCATGACGACGGTCATCACGCACGCCACCAGCGCGGTGGCGGTGACCAGTTGGCCGGTGTCGAGCGTGTGCCCGAACTTGTCCTTGGCGCTGCCGAGGATGATGGGGTTCAGGACGAGGATGTACGCCATGGTGAAGAAGGTGGCGAATCCGCCGCGTATCTCCCGGCCGATGGTGGAGCCTCTGGCGGATATCTTGAAGAACCCGTCGACCCCGCCTGCCGCCGGTGGTGCGGCACTTGGCCGGTTGTCGACCTTTTGCGCTTCGGACATCACGATTCTCCTCGTAGCCTGCGTGCTCGGTGTGCGGATGCTGGCTGGATTGTTCCCCTCTTCAAGCACTTTCAGGTTTTCTTCGTGTTACGGAATCCGATCCGGGCGGTCATACGTTGTCCGAAGCCCCGCACGGGTAAGGCAGTTGACCACTGCTACGCTTCCGGACCTCGCCCCTGCCACCCCTCGGGGCACCGCCATGTCATTCGCATGACACACAGGCTCCCCGAGAAGAGGTCACCCGTGGGCACAGTCGTCGACGACGCCGCCTCCGCGGAGTTCCGGGCCTTCTTCGAGCGCCACTACGCCGAACTCGCCCGCCTCGCACACCTGTTGACCGGCGAGCCGGACGCCGCCGACGATCTGGCGGCGGACGCGCTGCTGGCGCTGTGGCACCGCTGGGACCGGGTCCGCGCGGCCGACCATCCGGTGGCGTACGCGCGCGGGGTCGTGGCCAACCTGGCCCGCAGCCGCATCCGCAGCGCCGTGCGCGAACGCCGCAGGGTCGCCCTGTTCTGGTCGCAGCGCGAGGAGCGGACGGAGAACCCGGACGTCGCGGGGATGCTGGACGTCCGCACGGCGCTGCGCCGACTCCCCTTCCGCAAACGGGCCTGTGTGGTGCTGCGCCACGCGTTCGACCTCTCCGAGCAGGACACCGCACTCGCCCTCGGGGTCTCGGTGGGTACGGTCAAGAGCCAGACCTCGAAGGGGATGGCGGAGTTGCAGAGGCTGCTCGGCGCGCGGGAGGCACGGCAGCAGGTGCACGCGGCGATGGCGCACACCGGCAAGTCCGCGGGAGGGGACCGATGACGATGCGGCGGGACGTGCGCGAGGACCTGTCCGCCCGGCTGCGGGAAGCCGCCGGGACGCACCGGCCGGACCGGGCCCGGATGCTGGCCCGGATCGAGCGCGGGATGGCGGGTCAGGAGCGGCCGGACCACCGGGTGACGCGCCCACCGCTGTGGAGCTGGGTGCGGATCGTGAGCGCCACGGCCGCGGTCGCGGGACTGCTCGCCGTCGGCGGCTACGCGGTAGCGTCCGCCGTGCGGACGGACGCCCCGGCGCCACGGGCGGCCGCGGCCCCGCCGGCCCCGGACGGGGTCCCGGTCGCGACGAGCCGTCCGTCGGCCTCGCCGCGCCCCGACCCGGACTCCGGCGGCAAGCCCGGCCCGGCCGACCCCGGCACGTCCCGCTCGCCCGCCGTCTCCGTCCCCGCGTCCACACCCTCCGCTTCCGTCTCCGCGCCCCCGCCCGCCGCCGGTGCCGAGGACGGGCCGCTGCGGTCGGTCGGATCGGTGGACCCGCACAGCAACGACTTCTGGGCGCAGAGCAGTGTCACCTTCCGGACCTCGGAGCAACTGACCTCGCTGAGTGTGCGGTTGAAGGTGAGGCAGACCGGCGGGGTCGGCTCGACCGGTGCCTGGCGCACGCTGCCGGAGGACGACTTCACGCTGACCGTCGGCGAGCGGGACGGCTTCCTCGTCTACACCTGGGTGCTCAAGGCGGGCCGTACGGTGCCGGTGGGCCAGTGGGTGTTCGCCGGGCAGTACGACCACGACCGCGGCGGCCGGAACGCGGGCGACGACAGCTACACGGTCACGGCCACCGCGGGCGGCCGGGAGCACGTCGTCTCGGGCGACTTCGCCGGCAGTTGAGACGAAGCGGGCCGGGGGAGGAAACGCCCCGGCCCGCCTCCGGAACACGGTCGCCGCCCAGGCGGAGAAGGTTGCCGCCGGACGACGCCTTGGTGCCGTGGCCCTAGCTGACGAAGTACGTCGGGTTCGGCAGCTTGTACGTGCGGTCGGCGTAGCCGCCGTCCAGGTCGGAGTACTGGTCGCCGAAGTTGGCGACGATGTCGTACCCGAGGCTCTCGATGTGCTTGCGGGTACCGGACTTGTACTGCACGGTCGTGCAGTTCCAGGCGCCCGGGGTGGCGCAGGCGGCGAGGTAGGCCGGCGGGTTCGCCTTGTCCTTGAGGAACATGTGGGCGGCGTCGAGGTTCACGTCGGCGCCGATCTTCTTCAGGTTCGCGACGGCGGCGGTGCGCTGCGCCTCGCTGAGACCCGAGTTGTAGAAGACCTCGACGCCCTTGGCGTGGGCGTAGCGCACGAGCTCCGCGCTGCCGAAGACGCCCGGACGGTCGGCCTTGTCGACGTACTCCGCCCAAGTGGTGCCGTTGTACGTGTAGTTGTAGCGCTTCTCGTAGTCGAGGCTGAGCAGCAGCGTGTCGTCGATGTCGAAGACGACCGCGGGCTTCTCGCCCTTGTGGTGCGCCGCCTTGTGGGCGGCCCGGTCGATCTGCTTGCGCGCGGCGGCGTCGATCCGCGCGAGGTCCTTGGCATACGGGCTGTCCGGGGACGCCTGGTACACGCCGGCGCTGTCGGTCGTGATGCCGTAGTAGGTGTCGATGTCCTTCACCAGGAGACCGATGTTGTACGGCTCACGGGTGGAGTTGGCGGTGGACTGGCCGGCCGTGGCGGCGCCGGCGCCGTACAGGCCGGCACCGGCGACGGCACACGCCGCGGCCAGCGCCGCGAGACGAAGTGGCTTATGCATGACACGAGTTCTACGCGCGTCACCCGGGCGGGCGCGAGACCCGTTGCCCGATCGATATCTCCCTCACAGGCAAAAAACGGGTCAAGCGCCCCGGAGTTGGCGGCCCCTCGTCAGTCCATGGTCGCGCCGATGGTGGTGCTGCCCGTGGTCAGGAACGTCGTCACGGGCAACGCACCGCTCGACTGGCGGGAGTTGTACGTGGTCGTGGCGTCCGTCGACTTGAAGGAGGGGGTGCTGATGCCGCTGTCCCAGTTGTTGCCGGCCGAGACCACCGAGGAGCCCTTGGAGACCGAGCCGCTGCCGTTGCTCACGGCCAGGTTCTTGCCCAGTCGGGCGGCGCTGGTGGCGAAGTAGTAGCCCCAGTTGCCGTTGGCGTAGGCGGTGGTGCGGTTGATGACGATGGCACCGGTGTTGGAGTTCTCGGTGAAGCCGTTGCCCGCGTTGCCCCAGGCCGCCGAGTTGTTGACGACGTGGGCGACCACCTCGCCGTCGCCGCCCAGCTTGTAGCCGTTGCCGTCGCCGGCGAAGGCCGAGTCGGACCAGCGGTTGACGCCGTTTCCGAAGGACCAGGTGTGCTCGACGGTGACGGGCGAGGAGAAGGACCAGAAGTCGATCCCGTCGTCCGAGTTGTTGTACAGGCGGGCGCCGGTGACGAGGTTGCCGGTGCCGGAGCCGAACTTGATGGCGACGCCGTCGGCGTTCTCGCCGTGGTTGGCGGCGTCGTAGTTGCCGTAGCTGTCGAGGTACTTGACGGTGTTGTTGACCGTGCCGTCCCCGGTGAGGGTGAAGCCCGAGTCGCCGCCGTTGATGGTCTTGATGTTGGTCCAGTTGGTGCCGGTGCAGGACTGGCAGACGACCGCGCTGTCCGGGGAGTTCTGGAAGGTGATGTTGGAGACGTTCCAGTAGTCGGCGGTCAGCTTGAAGATCCAGTCGCCGTCCGGGAGCGAGGAGCCGTCGATCTTGACCGTCTCCGAGCCGTACGCGGTCAGCGTGACCGGCGAGGAGGAGGTGCCGTTGACCGTGGACTGGAGGGTGGCCGTCGGGTAGTAGGTGCCGCCGCGGACCTGGATGACGGTGCCCGCGGTGGCGTTCTTGATGGCGCTGGTCAGGTCGGTCACGTTGCTGACGACCACGGTGGCGGCCTGGGCCTGGGTGGGCAGGATCGCGAGGCCGGATCCTAAGGCCAGGGCAGCGGTGAGGGTGAGAGCGGTACGACGGGACATGGCGTGCGGGTCCTTTCGTCATGCGACTGTGTCGGGTGGGGGGATGCACGGGACGGGAACGTCGCGAGCACCGGGAACGTCGGGGTTCGGTCAGGGGCGGCCGCGGGGCCGCCAGTCGCGCAGATACGTCCGCGGGGTGTGCTCGGCGGCCTCCTGCGCCGTCAGCTGCGGCCGGTTCTCGGGGACCGTGATCGCCGCACCCGGGCCGGAATCGGCGTACTCGCGAAAGCGCATGGTCTGCCACGGGTAGGCGTCACGCATGTTGGTGTACGGGGCCACCGCGTCGATGCCGGGGCCCAGCCAGGTGTCCCGGACCACCAGCGAGGGCCAGGCGGTCGTCTCGTACGACGGCACCCACGGCCGGGCCAGCTTGTAGGCGGCGTCCTCGGCGGCCGAGGTGACCCGGCAGCGCACGGCGAGGAAGCCGTGAGGGTTCGCCCGGGCCGTGGCGGGGGCGAAGACCATGCCCTTCGGGGTGAAGGTCACGTCCCGTTGCAGGGTGTGGAACCGGCAGCGGTCGAAGACGGCGGTGGCCCGGCCGAAGACGAAGTCGACGTCGCCCTCGATGTGGCAGTGCCGGAAGTACTGACGGTCGAAGGCGTCGAGGGCGGTCGTGTCCGCGAACAGCGTGTCCTGGTGGGCCAGCAGGCGGACGTTCTCGAAGGAGGAGCGGTCCCCGGTGACGTAGGCCGCGACCGCTTGAGTGCCGGTGATGTCCGGGTGGTCGGCGCGCAGCCAGTCGTTGGCGAGGGTGAGGTCGCGGACGGTGAGGCCGGGGGCCGCCGAGGTGAAGGTGGCGGAGCCGGCCGTGCCGTAGGTGCCCGAACCGTCCGGCCGCTGGGTGCCGTTGGCGCGGTCGAAGACGATGACGGTGTCGCGCGGGTCGCCGGTGGCGCCGCGCAGGGTCAGCTCCGCCGCCGCGGCGGGGACGGTGACGACCTCGCGGTAGGTGCCCGGGTGCACGACGATCGTCAGGCCGGGCCGGTCCACCCGGTCCACGGCCGCCTGCACCGAGTCGCCGGGGCGTACGTGCAGGACCCGGCCGTCGTGCGCCGCGGCGGGACCGGCGGCCACCGGGACGAAGGCGCCGGCCAGGCCGGTGAGGAGGGTGCGTCGGCGCATGTCCGTCAGCACTCCTTCCAGGGCGCCCAGTCGCCGAGATAGATCTCGCGGGTCGCCGACTCGGCTTCCTCGTCGGTGAGTTGGGGGCGGTTCTCCGGGACGGTGATCTCGGCGCCGGGGCCGGTGTCGCGGTACTCGGCGAACCGCTGGTCCTGCCACGGGTACGCGGCCGACATGTCGGTGTACGGCGCGACCGCGTCGATCCCGGCGCCCAGGCGGGTGTCGCGGACGGTGAGCATGGGGCGGGCGGTGGGGTCGGAGCCGGGCACCCAGGGCCGGGCCAGCTTGTAGAAGGCGTCCGGGGCCGCACTGCCGACCCGGCTCCGGCTCACCAGGTAGCCGCGCGGGTTGGCGACGGCGGTGGACGGCGCGAACACGAAGCCGTAGGGGGCGCCGGCCAGGTCGGCGCGGTCCAGGGTGCGGAAGTGGCAGTTCTCGTAGACGGCGGTCGCCCGGCCGAAGACGAAGTCGACGTCGCCCTCGACGTAGCAGTCGGCGTAGTACTGGCGGGCGAAGGCGGTCAGCGCGCGGGAGTCGGCGTACAGCGTGTCCTGGTGGCCGAGGAAGCGGCAGTGGTGGAAGGCCGAGCGGTCGCCCTGCACCTTGATCGCGACGGCCTGGGTGCCGGTGATGCCGGGGTGGTCGGCGCGCAGCCAGTCGTTGGCGAAGGTGATCCAGCGGGCGGTGAAGCCGTCGGCCTGCACGGTGGTGGTGGCGGAGCCGGTGGTGCCGTAGGTGCCCGAACCGTCGGGTTTGGGCGTGCCGGCCGCGTTGTCGTACACGATCACGACGTCCCGGGGGTCCCGCGAGGCGCCGATCCAGGTCGCCTCGGTGCGGGTGGCGTCGACGGCGACCGTCTCCCGGTAGGTGCCGGGCGCGATGACCAGGGTCCAGCCGCTGCCGGCCGCGGCGGTCACGGCGGCCTGGACGGTGCTGAAGTCGCCCCGGCCGTCCTGGTCGACGTACAGGGTGGTCGGGGTGGCGCGGTCGGCCGGTGAACCGTAGCGGCCGAAGGGGCGCGGGCGGGCCGCGGCCCGTGCGCGGCCCGGGGCGAGGCCGAGGGCGGCGCCCGCGCCGGCGCCCGCCAGGAGGAGGCCTCGGCGGGAGAGAGGGAGGGGGAGGTGCGAGGGCATACGGCTGCTCCTTCGCGGTGCGGCTC
>NZ_VJZD01000137.1 GCF_009377175.1 Streptomyces adustus | reverse complement strand
GGGCGGGGGCGAGGAGGTGGGGGTGGCGAGGACGACCCCGATGCCGCCCTCGTGCAGCAGGTCCAGCAGCCGGTCCAGCCAGCCGAACTCCCTCGCTCCCGGCTCGGGTTCGAGTCTCGCCCAGGAGAAGACGCCGACGGTGACGGAGTTGACGTGGGCGTCCCGCATCAGCCGGACGTCCTCGGCCCAGGTCTTCTCGGGCCACTGCTCGGGGTTGTAGTCGCCGCCGAAGAGGATGCGGCCGCGGGTGGCGTCGTCGAGTCGCGGCATCAGCCCTTCACCGCGCCCGTCAGCATGCCCTTCCTGAAGTGCTTCTGGACGAAGGGCGACAGGACGGCGACCGGCAGCAGCGCCAGCACCATGACGGCCATCTGCACGGCCAGTCCGGACAGTTCGCCGGTCTTGATGGCCTGTCCAAGGCCGACCGGGGCCTCCTGCTTCTGCACCAGTTGGATCATGACGTTCTGCAACGGCATCATGTCCTGGTCGTTGAGGTAGAGGGAGGCGTTGAACCAGGCGCTCCAGTAGCCCACGGCGTAGAAGAGCGTGATCACCGCGAGGACCGCGCGCGAGAGCGGCATCACGATCTGCCAGAGGATGCGCAGGTCGCCCGCGCCGTCGATGCGCGCGCTGTCGATGAGCTCCGGCGAGATGCCCATGAAGAAGCCGCGCAGCACCAGGATGTTGAAGACGCTGATGGCGCTCGGCAGGATCAGCGCGAGATAGGTGTCGGTCAGGCCCAGGGACTGCACCAGCAGATAGGTCGGGATGAGGCCGGCGCTGAAGAACATGGTCGCCAGCAGCGTCATCAGGATCCAGCGGTGGCCGAGCGAGCCGGTGCGGGACAGACCGTAGGCGCACAGCACGGACACCGCCATCGAGAAGAGCGTGCCGACCAGGGTGATCAGGACGCTGATGACGGCGGCCCGGGTGACCTGGCCGCCGCCGAGCAGTTCCCGGTAGGCGACGAAGGTGATGCCCTTGGGCACCATCACCAGACCGCCGGCCTGGTCGATGGTCTTGCGTGAGGAGAGGCTGGTGACCAGGACGATCCAGAGCGGGAAGAGGATCCCCAGGCAGGCCAGTGCCAGGACCAGGCCCTTGCCCGCGAGGCCCGCCCGGCTGGGCTCCTCCTCCCAGACCGGTCGCGGCGGGGCGGCCCACCGGCCCGGTCGGTGCGCCGGGCCGCGCCCGGCGCCGAGTCCCGAACCGCGCCCGGAGCCGTGTCCCGGGCCGTGTCCCGGCTCGTCGCCCGACGCGGGTACGGCCGCGCTCGCCGGTCTGCCGGTCGTGGCGGTCATTTGCGGTACACCCCCTGCTCGCCCATGAGATGGGCCACCTTGTTCGCGGCGAGGACCAGCCCGAGGCTGACGACGCCCTTGACGAGTCCGGCGGCGGCCGCGTAGCCGAAGTCCTGGTTGCGCACGCCGTTCCACCACACGAAGGTGTCGAGGACCTCCGCCGCGCCCGGTCCGACCGCGTCGCGTTGCAGCAGGATCTGCTCGAAGCCGACGGTCAGGGCGTCACCGACGCGCAGCACCAGGAGCAGCGCGATCACCGGGCGCAGGGCCGGCAGGGTGACGTGCCACATGCGCCGCCACCGGCCCGCGCCGTCCATCGCGGCGGCCTCGTACAGGTCGGGGCTGACCGAGGCCAGGGCGGCGAGGAAGACGATGATCCCCCAGCCCGCGTCCTTCCACACGCTCTGCGCGGTGACGAGGAACTTGAAGGTCGCCGGGTCGGTCATGACGTCGAGGCCGTCGTACCCGTGTTGCCGCAGCAGCTGGGAGAGGAGCCCGGCGCCGCCGAAGAGCTGCTGGAAGACGGCGATGACCAGGACCCAGGAGAAGAAGTGCGGCAGGTAGAGAACGGCCTGCGAGATCGCCCGGACCCGGGGCCTGACCACGCTGTTGATGAGCAGCGCGAGCGCGATCGGGACCGGGAAGTACAGCACGAGCTGGAGGACGAACAGCACCAGCGTGTTGCGGACCGCGCCCCAGAAGGCCGAGTCCTCGAAGATCCGCTGGAAGTTCTCCAGCCCCACCCAGGGGCTGTGCAGCATGGAGACGATCCCGTTGTCGCTGACGTAGGGGTCGTAGTCCTGGAAGGCGACGACATTGCCGAGGATCGGTATGTAGTTGAAGAGCAGGACCAGCACGACGGCCGGCAGGGTCATCAGCAGCAGCACGCGGTCGCGTCGCAGCCGGTGCCGCAGACTCGGCTCTCCCGGGGGCCGCGCCCGCCGCGCCCCGGTGGCGCCGTCGGACGCCACCGGGGTCGTAGCCGTCGTGTCGGCCTCGGTCCCGCTCCGAGGCACCGTGCTGTGGGACACGCCGTTTCTCCTCGTCTCGCCGCCGGTCAGTTCGCCGCCGAGCCGTTGTCGTCGAGCAGCTTGCGGTACCAGTCGCGCAGTTGGTCGCCGCCCTTGCTCTTCCAGTCGGACACGGCCTGCTGCATGTCGCCGATCTTCTTGCGGCCGCGGACGATGTCGTCCTCCAGCTGCTCGAAGTCGTTGGCGAGGTTGGTCCAGCGGGCGGGTTCGGTGATCTGCATGCCGTAGAAGGGGGACTTCCTGGTGAAGGCGCCCATCCGCTGCTGCCACTCGACCTGCCCCTTGGCGACCTCGGGAAGGTCGGGGTGGGCGATGGTCGCGGCGGGGCTGGCGACCATGACGAAGGCGTTCAGTACGTCGATGTTGCCCTGGTCGGTCTTGACCGGCAGCCCGTCCTTGACGGTGTAGTGGGTGCCTTCGACGCCGTAGTTGGTGAGCATGTACTCCTTGGTGCCGTACGGCGCCGCGGTGACGTTGGCGACGGCCAGCACGTCCCGGATCACCGACTCGGAGGCCTTCTTGTTGACGAAGGCGAAGATGCCGGCCGGGTTCTTGGCCCACAGGGTGGGGTTGCCTCCGGCGTGACCGGGGATGTCCATGCCCCAGATCCGGAAGTCCGGGTTCTGGGTGGCCTGGGCGGCGGCCTGGCCGTACCACTGGGAGATGTCCTGGTTGTAGATGAGGAACTCGCCGGCCACGAACTTGGGGGCCGGGTCGGTGGCCTGGCTCTTGCCCAGCTTGGCGTCGGGGTGGACGAGTTCCTCGGCGAACAGCTTGCGCGTCCACTCCAGCGCTTCGAGGTACTCCTGGGTCTCGATGCGGTTGACGAGCTTGCCGTCGACGAGGTTCCAGCCGAGCGACTTCTCGTCGCCGGACAGCACGCCGAACATGTTGAAGGCGGTCCACTTCATGTCCAGGCAGGCCCAGCGCTTGGCCTTGGCGTTGGTGATCTCCTTGGCCAGGGCGTGGAACTCGTCGGCGGAGGTGGGGACCTGGTACCCCTCCTTGTCGAAGACGTCCTTGCGGTAGAAGGGCACGATGCTGGTGACGTACGAGGACGGCATCGGCAGGCCGCGCAGCTTGCCGCCGAACAGGGAACGCTGCCAGGCGTCCGTCGGGATCGCGGCGAGGTTCGGGTACTGCTTGACGGCGTCGCCCGAGAGGTAGGGCCCGAGGTCGGCGAACTTGGCGATGATGGCGCTGGGGATCTTGCCGGTCATGTTCCAGCCGGGGACGACCACCACGTCCGGTACGTCGCTGGAGGCGAGGACCGCGCCGAGCTTCTGGTCGTAGGTGTTGCCGTCCTGGTTCTGCCAGACGACGTCGACGCCGATGAGGTCGTTCATCGCCGTGTAGTAGGCGTTGTCGGCCTTCGGCGGGGAGCCCCAGAACGGGGACATGATGGAGACCTTGCCGCCCTTGCCGAGCTTCTTCGGCACCGAGGTCTTCAGCGTGGCGAGGTCGAGCTTGCCGGTGAAGCCGACCGCGGAGCCGTTCCTGGCGGCGATGTCGGGGGTCACGACGTTGCCGGCGACGTAGGCGGGCAACAGCTTCTTGGCGTCCTTGCCCGACGTGGTGCCGTCGCGCGAGCCGCTGTCCGAGCCGCCGCAGGCGGCCAGCAGGGGCATCCCTCCCGCCACCGCGGCGGTGGCGACCGCCGTCGAGGCGAGGAAGCTTCTCCGGCTCGGGGCAGAGGAGGCGGAAGCGGCGTTCGGCGTCATTGCGTCAACCCTTCGTGGCGCACCAGGACACCCGGCGGTGGCCGTCGGCTGCGGTGTCTCGAGTGGAACTGGCTGAGCCGAAGCGGGTCCTCCGACCAATACCGAGGAAAGTGCCCCTCCCGAGGGCGGCCTCGCAGTCGAAGCGCTTCGATGTTGCTGCGAGGTTAGGTGAAGGGCAGGGGGTGCACAAGGGTCGCTTCCAAGATTCCTCCGAGGTGTCCGGGGCGGCCCACCGCTCCTACACGGCTTGGCAAGTCGGCCATGCGCCAGACTTGTTGGCGGTAAGTGCCTTGACACCCGCCCCTGAGTCGAATGAGCATCGAAGCGCTTCGAAGGCGTTGTGCCGCTGCCTCGCAAGGAGATCCCCACGTGACCCCACCCTCACCGTCCGCACCGCCGTTTCGCGATCAGCGACTGCCGTTCGCGAAGCGCATCGACGATCTGCTGGGGCGGCTCACCCTGGACGAGAAGGTCTCCTTCCTGCACCAGTTCGCCCCGGCCGTGCCGCGCCTGGGCATCGCCGCCTTCCGCACCGGGCAGGAGGCCCTGCACGGCGTGGCCTGGATGGGCCCGGCGACGGTGTTCCCGCAGGCGGTGGGCCTCGGCGCGACCTGGAACCCGGAGCTCGTACGACGGGTCGGCGAGGCGGTGTCCAAGGAGGTCCGCGCGATGCGCTCGCGCGACGACCGGGTGGGCCTGAACGTCTGGTCGCCGACCGTGAACCTGCTGCGCCACCCGCTGTGGGGCCGCAACGAGGAGGGCTACTCGGAGGACCCGCGGCTGACCTCGGCCATCGCGGTCGCGTACACCCGGGGGCTGCGCGGCGATCATCCGGTGTACTGGCGCACCGCGCCCGTCCTGAAGCACTGGCTCGCCCACAACAACGAGACCGCCCGGGACACCGCGTCGAGCTCCGTGCGCCCCCGGGTGCTGCACGAGTACGACCTGCGGGCCTTCCGCGAGACGGTCGAGGCGGGCACGGCGGCCGGGGTGATGCCCGCCTACAACCTGGTCAACGGCCGCCCGAACCATGTCTCGCCGCTGCTGCGCGAGCAGTTGCGCGCCTGGACCGACGACGACCTCCTGGTCTGCTCGGACGCGGGCGCCCCCTCCAACCTGGTCGACTCCGAGCACTACTTCGACACCCACGAGGAGGCGACGGCCGCCGCCCTGCTGGCCGGCGTCGACAGCTTCACGGACCACGGCACGGACGGCCGGACGATCGTCGCGCGCGTCCGAGGCGCCCTGGACCAGGGCCTGCTGACCGAGGCGGACGTCGACATCGCGGTGCGCCGCCAGCTCTCCGTCCGCTTCCGTCTGGGCGAGTTCGACCCGGACCACGACCCGCACACGGGCGTCGACGACTTCGACACCCCGGCCCACCGCGCGCTGGCGCAGGAGAGCGCCGAGCAGGCGATCGTGCTGCTCGGCAACGACGGCCTGCTGCCCCTGGCCCCCGGTACCCGCCTCGCGGTGGTCGGCCTGCTCGCCGACGAGTGCAAACTCGACTGGTACAGCGGCTCGCTGCTGCACCGCTCCACTCCCCTGGAGGCCCTGTACGAGCGGTTCGGCGCCGAGCACGTCGAGTTCGCGGAGGGCGTGGACCGGGTGCGGCTGCGCACCTCCGCGGGGACGTTCCTGCACGTCCCCGCCGTCGACGACGCCGGCGAGGACGCCGAGGGGGTGCGCGGCACGGAGGGCGCGCTGGATCCGGCCCTGCTCGCGGGCCGCACCGATCTGCCCCCGCTCACCACCGACGTCCTCGGCACGGAATTCGCGCTGGTCGACTGGGGCGAGGGCGTGCTCACCCTGCGCGCCCCCGACGGCCGCTATCTGTCGGTCGCCGACGACGGGTACGTCCGCGCCTCCGCCGACCAGCCCGGCGGCTGGGTGGTCCAGGAGACCTTCCGTCTCGAACCCCATGGCAACGGTCACCTCCTCAGGCACCTGGGCACCGGCCGCCCCGTGTGTGTCGCCGCCGACGGCGTGCGGGTTGCCGACGAACCCGACATCGGCCCGGAGATCTTCGAACTCGTCCTGGTCGAGCGCGGCGAGGACGCGGTGGCGCGGGTCGCCGCGCGGGCGGACGCCGTCCTGGTGGTGGCGGGCAACGACCCGCACATCAACGGCCGCGAGACCGAGGACCGTACGACGCTGCGGCTGCCCGCCCAGCAGGAGCGGCTGCTGCGCGCCGCCCGCGCCGCCGGCCCGCGCACGGTGCTGGCGCTGGTCTCGGCCTACCCCTACGCGTTCGGAGCGGGCGGTCTGTCCGCCGTGCTGTGGACCGCGCACGGCGGGCAGGCCGCGGGCACCGCCCTGGCCCGGGTGCTGGCCGGCGACGTCTCCCCCGCGGGCCGGCTGCCGCAGACCTGGTACGCCGACGACGCCGACCTGCCCGACCTCCTCGACTACGACGTGATCGGCTCGCGCCAGACGTACCAGTACTTCGAGGGCACCCCGCTGTTCCCCTTCGGCCACGGCCTGTCGTACGCGTCCTTCGCCTACGCGGACCTGACGGCGGACGGCACGGGCGGCACGGGCGGCACGGTCCGCGTGTCCTGCACGGTCACCAACACCGGTGCCGTCACCGCCGACGAGGTCCCCCAGCTCTATCTGCGCGCCGCGGCCCCGTCGGTGGTCCGCCCGCGCCGGGAACTGGCGGCGCACACCAGGATCACCCTGGCGCCCGGGGCGAGCGCGCGGCCCGTCTTCGAAGTCCCCCTCGCGGCCTTCGGGTTCTGGGACGTGGCACACGGCCGATGGCGGGTGGAACCGGGCCCGTACGAACTGCTCGTCGGCGCCTCCAGCGAGGACGTCCGGCTGCGTACGGCCGTGACGCTCGGCGGTGCGAGCGCGGCACCGCGTCCGGTGCGCGAACGGGGCCTGGGCGCGGCCGACTTCGACGAGCAGAGCGGGATCGTGATCGTCGACCGTACGAAGGCGTCCGGCGACGCGGTGACGCCCGGACCGGCCGGGACCGGCGAACTGGTCTACCGCGACTGCGACTTCGGCGCGGGCGTCCGCCGGGTGACGGTGACCGTGGCGGGCACGGGCACGGTCGAGGTGTCGCTCGGCGGCGGCGCGCCGCTCGCCACGCTCCCCCTCCCCGCGCCCGGCTCCGGCTCCGGCTCCGGCTCCGGCTCCGGCTCCGGCTCCGGCTCCGGCCCGTACGACTACCGCACCCTCGGCGCCGACCTCGCCGCCGAGGGCGTGCGCGATCTGCGTCTCAGGCTGCGCGGCCCGCTGCGGCTCGCGCACGTCGGCTTCTCCGGTTGAGGGTCCGGAGGAGGCCGACGCAGAGAAGGGGCCCGGTACCGAGACTCTCGGTACCGGGCCCCTTCGGGGTGTGTGCTGCGTCAGAGGGCGAGGCCCGTGAGCACCAGGACCCGCTCGTAGGTGTAGTCGTCCATCGCGAACTTCACACCCTCGCGGCCCACGCCGGACTGCTTGGCACCGCCGTACGGCATCTGGTCGGCGCGGTAGGAGGGCACGTCGCCGATGACGACGCCGCCGACCTCCAGGGCGCGGTGGGCGCGGAACGCGGCCTGGAGGTCGTGGGTGAACACGCCCGCCTGGAGGCCGTACTTGGAGGTGTTGACGGCGGCGAACGCCTCGGCCTCGCCGTCCACCTTCTGCACGGTGAGGACCGGTCCGAAGACCTCCTCGCAGGCGAGGGTGGCGTCCGCCGGGACTCCGGTCAGGACGGTCGGCGCGTAGGAGGCGCCTTCGCGCTTGCCGCCGGTGAGGAGAGCGGCGCCCTTGGCGACGGCCTCGTCGACCCAGGACTCCACGCGCTGCGCGGCGGCCTCGCTGACCAGCGGGCCGACGTCCGTCGTGGCGTCGGAGGGGTCACCGGTGACCTGCGCCTCGACGGCGGCGACGATCCGCGGCAGCAGCCGGTCGTGGACGGCGGAGTCCACGATGACCCGCTGCACGGAGATGCAGGACTGGCCGCCCTGGTAGTTGGAGAAGGTGGCGATGCGGGTCGCGGCCCAGTCGAGGTCCGCGTCGCTCGCGAAGTCGCCGAGGACGACGGCCGCGCCGTTGCCGCCCAGCTCCAGGGTGCAGTGCTTGCGCGGCACCGAGTCCATGATCGCGTAGCCGACCGTCTCGGAACCGGTGAAGGAGATGACGGGAAGGCGCTCGTCCTGGACCAGGGCGGGCATCTTGTCGTTGGCGACCGGGAGGATCGACCAGGAGCCCGCGGGCAGCTCGGTCTCGGCGAGCAGGTCGCCGAGGATCAGGCCGGAGAGCGGGGTGGCGGGCGCCGGCTTGAGGATGATGGGCGCGCCGGCCGCGATCGCCGGGGCGACCTTGTGGGCGCACAGGTTCAGCGGGAAGTTGAAGGGCGCGATGCCGAGGACGACGCCCTTGGGGAAGCGCCGGGTGAGGGCGAGACGGCCCTGGCCGCCGGCGTCGGTGTCGAGGCGCTGGGCCTCGCCGCCGTTGAAGCGCCGGGCCTCCTCGGCGGCGAACCGGAACACCGAGACGGCGCGGCCGACCTCGCCACGGGCCCACTTGATCGGCTTGCCGTTCTCGGCGGAGATGAGCTGCGCGATCTCCTCGGTCCGCTCGGCCAGGCGCCTGCTGACGTGGTCGAGGGCGGCGGCGCGCACATGGGCCGGGGTGGCGGCGAACTCGTCCCGGACGGCGTAGGCGGCGGCGACCGCCTCCTCGACCTGGGCGTCCGTCGGCACGCTGACCTTGGCGACGAGCCGGCCGTCCCACGGGGAGGTGACGTCGAAGCTGTCCTCGCCGGTGACCTGGCGGCCGGCGAGCCAGAAGGCGTGGGTGGAAGTCATGTGCGAGTTCCCGGCCCTTCCGCTTGGAGGTTTTCTTGGCTTTCCTCCACCACGGTAGGCCCGCACGGGCGAGCGGGCGTTTGTCCGTGCAGGAGTGATGGCCGCCCGGGACGCTACGGTTTGGCACGGTCGCCGCCGGGCCCTCCGCCGTGCCCGGGGACACGGCGCCCTTGTCGGGCGCCCACCCCCCGGCGACGGACGGGCCGCGTAGATCCCTCAAGGCCGGACAAGCCCCCGGGCCCGGGGCGGGCTCAGGTTCGAGGCGGGGCGGGTTCCGGGGCCGCCGTCGCCTTCAGGGCCAGCCACAGCTCCATCCGTACGTCCGGATCGTCCAATGACCGGCCGAGGATCTCCTCCACCCGCCGCATCCGGTACCGCAGGGTGTGCCGGTGCACCCCCAGGTCCGCCGCCGCCGCGTCCCACTGCCCGTGCCGGGACAGCCAGGCCCGGAGCGAGGCGACGAGGTCGCCGCGGCCGGTCGCGTCGTGCTCGTGCAGCGGCCGCAGCAGCCCGTCCGCGAACGCCTTCACCGCGTCGTCGGCGAGCAGCGGGACCACGGACCCCGCGGCCAGCTGCTCGTGCTCGACGAAGACCCGTCCGCGCCGCCGGGCCACGGACAGCGCCTGCTCGGCCTGCTTGTAGGCCGCCCCGGCCGCGATCGGCCCGGCCGGCGCGGACAGCCCCACGACGAGCTCGTCCTCCTCGCCGCCGGCCGTCTGCTCGCGCGTCCCCGCGGCCCGCGCCGCCTCCAGCGCCGTCGCGTACTGCCCGCACGCCGCCACGGCCGCGCCCCCGTCCACCGCCAGCACCACCAGCCGCTCCCCCTCCGGGACGACGAGGACGGCCTCGCCGGCGCGCGCGGCGGCGGACTCGGCGGTCTCGGCCAGCCCGCCCAGCGGATCGCCGCCCGCCTCGGCGGCCACCAGCGCGGCCGCCGACGGCTTGGCGGCGGCCACGCTCGCGGCCGGCTCGGACTGCGTGCGCGCGAGCGCGGCGGAGGCGGACGCCGACTCGGCGACGATGACCCGGAAGGGCGCGTCGAGCAGCCCGCCGTAGAGGTCCCCGGCGACGGCACGGGCGTGGTCCGGCTCCCCGGCCAGGAGCATACGCAGCACCGCCGCGCCGACCCGCTGTTCCGCGGCGTGCAGCGAGCGGGAGCGCTCGGTGGTGAGGGTGAGCAGCGCGATGGCCGAGTGGACGGCGTACCGCTCGGCGGTGCCGAGCGCGGCGGCCGTGCCCACGGCGAGCGCCGCCCGCGGCCGGCGGCCGGTGCCGAGCGAGTGCAGTTCGACACGGTCCTCGTTGCCGGGGCCGCCGACCACCGACGAGGCCGGGGCCGGCCGCTCGCGCAGCCGCTCCACGTCCGCGGTGAGCCGCGCGGCCCGGCGCAGCGCCCACTCCGGCGCGGTGGCGACGACGGCGCCCGAGGCGTCGTACAGCGCGGCCCAGCCGTCGACCTGCGCGGCGAGTGCGGCGAGCAGGCCCTCGGGGCCGGAGCTGAGGGTCTGCCGGGTCAGTTCGCGCTGGGCGGCGAAGCCCGCGGTCACGGCCCGGTACTGGTCGGCGGCGATCGCGGCGGAGACGGCCTTGCTGATGGCCAGGAACGGCGTGCGGCGCGGCACCTCCAGCAGCGGCAGTCCCTCCTGCTCGGCCGCGTCGACCAGCGCCTTGGGGATCTCGTCGTAGTTGACCCCGACGGCGAAGCCGAGCCCCACCACCCCGGCGCCCACGAGCCGCTTGACGTACCGCAGCATCGCCTCCGGATCCTCCGCGTCCAGGGTCAGCGCGGTGATCAGCAGCAGCTCGCCGCCCTCCATGTACGGGACGGGGTCGGCGAGCTCGCTGACGTGCGCCCACCGGACGGGCACGTCCAGGCGCTCCTCCCCGGCCCGCACGGTCAGCTTGAGTGCGGAGTGGTGGACGAGCGAGGCGAGCGTAGGGGGCATGAGGCCTTCAGGTCTGTGGGTCCGGTCCGGCGCTGTCCGTACGGGTCCGGGCAGCTCCGGTGGTCACCGCGGCCTTTTGGCCGCTGCGTATGAACAACCTATGCAGATTCTGCCTCACCGTACGGTCATCGTGTGACCGTACGTTCACGGATGTGGCTCAGTGGCCCCGTACCACCCGTCCGTCCCCCAGATCCACCAGCAGCGGCGGCGCGTGATCGCCCTTGACGGTCGTCAGCGACAGCACCGCGTGCCCCGGGGGCACCCCGTGCGCGAGTTCGGACGCCGACCAGCGTTCCCGTTCGACCTTGCGCACGGTCACCGCCTCGGTGGTCACCGCCTTGCCCGTCACCAGCTTGCGCAGCGCGTGGATGGCGCGGGTCATCGGCTGGTCCGCGAAGACGGTGTGCTGGGCCACCTCACGCGTCTCCACCCATTCGGTGCCCCAGGCGGCGGCGAACCTGCTGCCGTCCCAGGTCGTCACCCCGGACAGGGCCAGCCGGCAGCCGACCGCGCCGTACAGCGGCCCGTGCAGGGCCTCGGGGACGTCCGCGACGGTACGCAGCGCGAACACCACGCCCGCGTTCTGCGAGCGCAGTCCCTGCGTCCGGCGTACCGACCCGGCGGTGACCGCGCCGGTCGCGTCGTCGAGGACGAGCCCGGCGAAGTGTGCCCGGCCGGTGTCGCGGACGACCGCGGCGAACTGGGCCAGCACGAGCCGGGTGATCAGCCGGGACGCCTCCTCGTGCCCGTGCTCGGGCAGGTCGACACGGACCCGCAGCGGATGGTGGGCCACCGCGCGCAGCGAGAACGGGCGGATCGTGTCGTCGCCCGCGCCGAAGAAGTCGGCGAAGGCGGGCCGGTCCAGCAGGGCGAGCCGGTCGGCGAGGGCCGGGGCCGGGTCGGCGGGGGTGCCGGCCTGCCGCAGCCGCGCGTCGAGCTCCCGGCGCATCGCGAGGTGCCGCTCGCCCGCCAGCGCCTCGCGCAGGGCCGCCAGTGCCGTGGGCTCCCCCTCCAGCAGTTCCCGCAGCACGGGCAGGGACGGGAACGCGCCGTGCGCCGCCCGGTACGGCCCGAGCAGCTGGGCCAGGGCGGTGGCGGCCCGCTGGGCGCCGACGGTGTCCAGGTCGCCCGCCAGCGCCTCGGCGAGGAAACCGGCGGCCTCGTCGGGATCGTCCGACTCGGCATACGGGTCCAGGTCGTGGACGGACGCGGGGTTGCCGATCCGCACCACGACGTCGAACGCCGAGTCCGGGCCGAGCGGCGTCCCGGCCGCGCAGACGGCGACCACGGCACACCGGCCGGTCAGCGCCTGGAGGGCGAGGGACTCCACCACGGGAGCGATCACGTGCCGGGTCTTGCCGGACCCCGAAGGGCCGACGACGAGGAGCGAGGTGCCGAGCGTCTCCGGGCCGAGGGCCGCGCCCGCACCGCCGTAGGCCGGCGGGGTGCGGTCGCCGCTCGCCCACCGTCCGATGCGCACCTGCCCCGCGAGCAGGTCGTGCCGAGCGGCGCGGCCGGGCAGGTCGCGGGCGCCGGAGGGGTGGGTGAGGGCGGCGGCGCCCTGGCGCAGCACGGCGTCGGTGAAGGCCGCGAGCCGCGCCAGGCTCCTGGCCTGGGTCCAGGCGTGCGCGACCCGGGCGCAGTCCACGTCGTTCATCCGGCCGGCCCGCACCTCGGCGGTGAGGATGTCCGCCGCCTCGTGCTGCCCGGCGGCGCGCAGTTCGGGCCAGGACGTGCGGGACTCGTCGGGGGCCGGCTGCGGGGCCTGACCCGCCGGGGTGCCGCCGCGGGCGGCGAGCCGGGTCCGCAGCAGCGGCCACCAGCCGCCGATCCTGGCGAACGGCCACAGGACGAGCAGGGTGATCGCGGCGTAGAGGGCGTCCGTGGTCAACGCCGAGGTGAAGACGTCGTAGCCGCCGGTGATCAGGACGACGAGGGAGAACAGGGGGTCCACGACGGGCAGCGCGTCCCAGCCGACGCCGAAGGCGCCCGGGAAGACGAAGCTCAGCGTGACCAGCGCGCCCAGGGCCGCGAGCAGGGCGCGCGCGGGCTGCCCGCGCCGGGTGACCAGGTGCCGGACGATGTCGCCCCAGCTGCCCAGCCGGCCCATGGCGTACACGAGCACGGCGAAGAAGACGCCGTCGTAGACCACCCTGGCCTCGGCGCCGTCCATGCCCCGGGGGGAGGCCAGGGTGCCGCCCCACCACCAGTCGTCCGGAGTGAACAGCCGCAGCAGCGCCCACTGGTACGGCAGGGTGCCGCGGCGCCACAGGGACCACAGGAGCAGCGCGACGACCAGCGGGACCAGCACGCCGACGACGGTGACCGGGGCCAGTCGCTGCGCGGCCCGGGCCGCCTTGGGCAGGCGGTAGCCGAGCCGCCAGATACCGGGCCGGGCGTCCGGGCGGGGCGCGTCCAGCCAGTCGGCGACGGCCGGCCGGGTCCGCGCGCCCGGCTCCGGGGCGCGCGCGGGCGGCGGCGCCGACGGCCTGGCCGGGACGGCCGGCCCGTCCTGCGATCCCGCCGGGCGCGGCACAGGATTCGCATGCGTGCCCCGTGCGTCCTGCGTCCCGTCGCTGTCCATCGCCGTTGCCCCCTGACCAGCCGCTCCGTCCACCATCAGCGAGCCAATCTAACGCCCCCGCAAGGGGAGTTCACCGCTTACCCGGCCGGACCGCGGCAATGCCCCGGGGGCCTGCTATGTCCACGGCGGACAACCGGCGCCCCGGAAAACGCCCACATGGAGCATGCCCACCCCACCCTCTCCGTCCTAGCCTGCGAGAAAAGAGGTAAGCGTCCGAAAACGCCCGCCCGGATTCTCCGGTTTCGCAAGATCTTCAGGGAGCCCCCCATGACCGCACTTCCGCAGGAGCGCCGCGTCGTCACTGCCATCCCCGGCCCGAAGTCGCAGGAGCTTCAGGCCCGCCGTCTGGCCGCGGTCGCGGCCGGCGTGGGTTCCACGCTCCCTGTCTTCACCGCCCGCGCGGGCGGCGGCATCATCGAGGACGTCGACGGCAACCGCCTCATCGACTTCGGCTCCGGCATCGCGGTGACCTCGGTCGGCGCCTCCGCCGAGGCCGTCGTGCGCCGCGCCTCCGCGCAGCTCGCCGACTTCACCCACACCTGCTTCATGGTCACGCCCTACGAGGGTTACGTGGCGGTCGCCGAGGCCCTGGCCGAGCTCACCCCGGGTGACCACGCCAAGAAGTCCGCGCTGTTCAACAGCGGCGCCGAGGCCGTCGAGAACGCCGTCAAGATCGCCCGCGCCTACACCAAGCGCCAGGCGGTCGTCGTGTTCGACCACGGCTACCACGGCCGTACGAACCTCACGATGGCGCTGACCGCCAAGAACATGCCGTACAAGAACGGCTTCGGCCCGTTCGCGCCCGAGGTCTACCGCGTGCCGGTCGCCTACGGCTACCGCTGGCTGACCGGCCCGGAGAACGCCGGCGCCGAGGCCTCCGCCCAGGCCATCGACATGATCAACAAGCAGATCGGCGCCGACAACGTCGCCGCGATCATCATCGAGCCGGTGCTCGGCGAGGGCGGCTTCATCGAGCCCGCCAAGGGCTTCCTGCCGGCTATCAGCAAGTTCGCCAAGGACAACGGCATCGTCTTCGTCGCGGACGAGATCCAGTCCGGCTTCTGCCGCACCGGTCAGTGGTTCGCGTGCGAGGACGAGGGCATCGTCCCGGACCTGATCACCACCGCCAAGGGCATCGCGGGCGGTCTGCCGCTCGCCGCCGTCACCGGCCGCGCCGAGATCATGGACGCCGCGCACGCGGGCGGCCTGGGCGGCACCTACGGCGGCAACCCGGTGGCCTGCGCGGGTGCGCTCGGCGCCATCGAGACGATGAAGGAGCTCGACCTCAACGCCAAGGCGAAGAACATCGAGGCCGTCATGAAGGCGCGCCTGACCGCCATGGCCGAGAAGTTCGACATCATCGGCGACGTCCGTGGCCGTGGCGCGATGATCGCCATCGAGCTGGTCAAGGACCGGGCCACCAAGGAGCCGCACCCGGAGGCGGCCGCCGCGCTCGCCAAGGCCTGCCACCAGGAGGGCCTGCTGGTCCTGACCTGTGGCACCTACGGCAACGTGCTGCGCTTCCTGCCCCCGCTGGTCATCGGCGAGGACCTCCTCAACGAGGGCCTCGACATCATCGAGCAGGCCTTCGCGCGCATCTGAGCCCACTTCCCGCACGTCTGACGCGGTGAACGGCAGAGCGTGTGAAGAACGTGTGCGAGGTGGATGGCAGGACCCGGTTCCGGCTGTCCCGGGGGGATCCGCTGCCGTAGGTTCTCTTCAGATGAGAGATTCACCCTCACCCACAGGGGACTGTGGGTGACATCGGGCCGAGGCCTCCCCAGCTTCGACCTGGTCGTGCCCTCGCGCACACACCCGGGGCCCCGGCCCCGGATTTCCTCACCGATCGGACAGTCGCCCGCCCCAGACCCCCCGGGGCGCGCGGCCTGCCGATCCGGACGGCCGCCTCGGAACCACCCCCCCTTGTTCCGGGGCGGCCGACCTGCGTTCAGCCACCGGGCCGACGCGCCGACACACGCCGCCCGACCGCCCCGCTCGCCTCCATGAGCGGGGCGGTCCGCGTCGTCCCGGAGCCGCGGTGTTCCCGTGCTCCGGCTCGCACCTGGCAGGCTGGAGCCCATGCCGACCCGCCCGGACCCGCAGCCCGAGTGCGTTCCCGCGCCGCCGACCGCCGCAGGACCGCCCACGGTCACGACACCGCCCACCGTCACGACACCGCCCACCGTCGCGACAGCGCCGCCCGGACGGCGACCGCGCCCGCTCCTGCTGCTCGTGCCGGGGGTATCGACGCTCCTGTTCGCGCTCATCACCTGGCAGGTCCTCGTCGACGGTCCGCTGCTGCGTGCCGACGAGCACGTCAGCCACGCCCTGATCCGTCCCGACCGTCTCGGCGAGCTGCTCTCCGACCTCGGCGGCGTCCCGATCGCGGTGCCCGTCCTGGCCCTGGTCGCGGCGTACGCCGCCCGGGCGGGCCGGGCCGCCGGAACGCCCCGCTGGTGGCTGCCGCCGCTGGCCGCGGCCGCGCTGCTGGTCCTGGTCCCGGCGATCGTCGTCCCGCTCAAGGAGTGGACCGCCCGCCCGGGCACCCCGGCCGTGCCGCCCGCGGTCGGCTACTACCCCTCCGGCCACACCACCACCGCCGCCGTCGCCTACGGCGCGGCGACCCTGCTGCTCCTGCCCCTGCTGCGCCCCGGCCCGGCCCGCCGCGCACTGGCCTGCGGCTGCCTCGTCCTGGTGCTCGGCGTCGGCTACGGCCTGGTCCGGCGCGGCTACCACTGGCCGCTGGACGTCGTGGCCGGCTGGTGCCTGGGCACGGTGCTGCTCTTCGCGCTGTGGCGCTTCCTGCTCCGGCTGTCCGCGGGGAGCACCCCCCGGCAGCGGTGGGAACGCTAACCGCCCTCCTCCATCGCCAGCCCCGCCGCAGCCTCGTGCATCGCCAGTTCCAGGAGGGTCGGGTCGGTGAGGGTGCCGGCGCCGTCCGGCGGGACCAGCCAGCGGACCTTGCCGGCGGACCGGCCCGGATACGGCACGACGATCCAGCTTCCGGCGCCGACCGTACGGATGCCGGTGCCGAGCCAGCGGGCCGCGGTGCCGGGCGGCACCAGGAAGCCGACGCGCGCGTCGCCGAAGTCGGCCAGCACCGGACCCGGCTGGTCGAGGATGCGGGTGAGCACGTCGAGCGTCGGAAGGCCGAGCTCGCCCGGCAGGATCAGTACGTCCCAGGCCTTGCCGGCCGGCAGCAACGCGATCCCTCGGGGGTTGCGCTCCCACTCGAAGCGGCAGGCCTCGGGGTCGGGTGCGACGGATGCCAGCCAGTCGACGGCCGTCTTCGCGCCGGTCATGAGAGGACCTCCCCGTGTCTCGTGGACGCTGTCGCGTCACGAGGGAGAGGGAGGTCCCCCGTCGGCATTACGCGGGTTGCGGCTCCCCGAAGGAGTGAACCCGGTCATACCCGTCGGCCGGCCCGCACCCGGTGACGGGCGCGCCGCCGGTCAGCTGTCGAAGCCCAGGCCCAGCCGGTCCATCGTCTTCAGCCACAGGTTGCGCCGGCCGCCGTGCGAGTCGGCCCGGGCCAGCGACCACTTGGTGAGCGCGATCCCGGTCCAGGCGAACGGCTCGGGCGGGAACGGCAGCGGCTTCTTGCGCACCATCGCCAGTTCCGTGCGCTCGGTCCGCTCGCCCGCCAGCAGGTCCAGCATCACGTCCGCGCCGAACCGGGTCGCCCCGACGCCCAGACCCGTGAACCCGGCCGCGTAGGCGACCTTCCCCTGGTGGGCCGTGCCGAAGAAGGCCGAGAAGCGCGAACAGGTGTCGATCGCGCCGCCCCAGGCGTGGGTGAAGCGGACGCCCTCCAGTTGCGGGAAGCAGGTGAAGAAGTGCCCGGCGAGCTTGGCGTACGTCTCCGGGCGGTCGTCGTACTCGGCGCGCACCCGGCCGCCGTAGTGGTGGATGGCGTCGTAGCCGCCCCACAGGATCCGGTTGTCCGCCGACAGCCGGAAGTAGTGGAACTGGTTCGCCGAGTCCCCGAGGCCCTGCCGGTTCTTCCAGCCGACCGACGCCAGCTGCGCGTCGGTCAGCGGCTCGGTCATCAGCGCGTAGTCGTAGACCGGCACGGTGTACGCCCGTACCCGCTTGACCAGGCTCGGGAAGATGTTCGTACCCAGCGCGACCCGGCGGGCGCGGACCTCGCCGTACGGGGTGCTCACGGCCATGCCGGCACCGTACGGCTTCAGGGCCAGGGCGGGGGTGTGCTCGTAGATCCGTACGCCCGACTCGATGCAGGCCTTCTTCAGACCCCAGGCGAGCTTGGCCGGGTCGACCATGGCCACGCCCCGGCGGTCCCACAGGCCGGCCTGGAAGGTCGGCGAGGCGACCTGCTCGCGCACGGCGTCGGCGTCCAGGAACTCGATGCCGTCGGCGAGGCCCTTGCGCTCCAGCTCCTGGTACCAGTCCCGCAGCTCCCACGCCTGGTACGTCTCGGTGGCGACGTCGATCTCGCCGGTGCGCTCGAAGTCGCAGTCGAGGGAGTAGCGGGCGACCGCCTTCTCGATCTCGTCGAGGTTGCGGGCGCCCAGCTCCTCCAGCTTGTGGATCTCGTCCGGCCAGCGGGTGAGGCCGTTGGGCAGGCCGTGGGTGAGGGAGGCGGCACAGAATCCGCCGTTGCGGCCCGAGGCGGCCCAGCCCACCTCACGGCCTTCCAGCAGCACCACGTCACGGCGCGGATCGCGTTCCTTGGCGATCAGCGCGGTCCACAGTCCGCTGTAGCCGCCGCCGACGACCAGCAGGTCGCAGGTCTCGGGGCCGGTGAGCGCGGGCTCGGGGTGGGGCTTGCCGGGGTCTTCGAGCCAGTACGGGACCGGCTGTGCTTCGGAAAGAGACTTTGTCCACCGGGTCATGGCGCTTGGGGCCATGATTTCAACTCCCTACGAAGGGTCTAGCGAATTGGAATTTCCGAGGAGGCCTATGCCTTTTGCCTGCCGCGGCGGTTTCCGATGAGCATGGAAACCAGGACGAACAGTACGGCGAGCAGGAACATGGCCGTACCGATGACATTGATCTGGACGGGCGTGCCGCGCTGTGCCGAGCCCCAGACGAACATGGGGAACGTGACGGTCGAGCCCGCGTTGAAATTGGTGATGATGAAATCGTCGAAGGAGAGCGCGAAGGACAGCAGCGCGCCGGCGGCGATTCCGGGGGCCGCGATGGGCAGGGTGACCCGCAGGAACGTCTGCACCGGTCCGGCGTAGAGGTCCTGGGCCGCCTGCTCCAGGCGCGGGTCCATCGACATCACGCGCGCCTTGACCGCGGTGACGACGAAGCTGAGGCAGAACATGATGTGGGCGATCAGGATCGTCCAGAAGCCGAGCTGGGCGCCCATGTTGAGGAACAGGGTGAGCAGCGAGGCGGCCATGACGACCTCGGGCATCGCCATCGGCAGGAAGATCAGCGAGTTCACCGCGCCGCGGGCGCGGAAGCGGTAGCGGACCAGCGCGAAGGCGATCATGGTGCCCAGGACGGTGGCGCCGACCGTCGCCCAGAAGGCGATCTGGAGGCTGAGCGAGAGCGAGCCGCACATGTCGGCGACGCCGCACGGATCCTTCCAGGCGTCCGTGGAGAACTGCTGCCACTGGTAGTTGAAGCGGCCCTTCGGTTTGTTGAAGGAGAACACCGTGACGACGATGTTCGGCAGCAGCAGATAGGAGAGCGTCAGCAGTCCCGCGATGACCACGAGATGGCGCTTGAGCCAGTTGACGAAGGGCATTTAGACCAGATCCTCCGTCCCGGACCTGCGGATGTAGAAGGTGACCATGGCGAGAATCGCGGCCATGAGGATGAAGGACAGCGCCGCGGCCGTCGGATAGTCGAGAATGCGCAGGAACTGCGTCTGGATGACGTTTCCGATCATGCGGGTGTCGGTGGAGCCGAGCAGTTCGGCGTTGACGTAGTCGCCGGCCGCCGGGATGAAGGTCAGCAGCGTGCCGGAGACCACCCCGGGCATCGACAGCGGGAAGGTGACCTTGCGGAAGGTCGTGATCGGCTTGGCGTACAGGTCGCCCGCCGCCTCGTGCAGCCGTCCGTCGATGCGCTCCAGCGAGGTGTAGAGCGGCAGGATCATGAACGGCAGGAAGTTGTACGTCAGACCGCACACCACCGCCAGCGGGGTGGCCAGGACGCGGTCGCCCGCCGTCCAGCCGAGCCAGCTGGTGACGTCCAGGACGTGCAGCGTGTTCAGGGCGCCGACTACCGGACCGCCGTCCGCGAGGATCGTCTTCCAGGCGAGGGTACGGATCAGGAAGCTGGTGAAGAACGGCGCGATCACCAGGATCATGATCAGGTTGCGCCAGCGGCCCGCGCGGAAGGCGATCAGGTACGCCAGCGGATAGCCCAGCACCAGGCACAGCACGGTGGCGGCGCCCGCGTAGAAGACCGACCGCAGGAACTGCGGCCAGTACTCGCTCAGCGCGTCCCAGTAGGTCGCGAAGTGCCAGGTGACCTTGTAGCCCTCTTCCAGGGAGCCCGTCTGCACGGAGGTGGAGCCCTGGTAGATCATCGGCAGCGCGAAGAAGACGACGAGCCACAGGAGTCCGGGCAGCAGCAGCCAGTACGGGACGAGGCGGCCCCGCTTCTTCGGTGGCTTCGGCGCGGGCTGCGGCGCGAGCGGTGGCGCCTCGGCCTCGGTGACGGTTGCCATCAGGCGGCCTCCTCCTCGGCCGTCTCGACGCCGGCGTCGATGTCCTGGGCGGCGTCGAGGCCGAAGGTGTGCTCCGGGTTCCAGTGCAGGACGACCTCGGCGCCGGGCGCGAGCCGGGAGTCGCGGTCGATGTTCTGGACGTAGACCTCGAACTCGGGGCAGACGGGGCTGTCGATGACGTACTGCGTGGAGACCCCGATGAAACTGGACTGCGCGATCCTGCCGGTGACGCGGTTGCGGCCGTCGGGTATCGCGTCCGCCTCGTCGGCGTGGACGAGGGAGATCTTCTCCGGGCGGACCCCGACGAGGACCTTGCCGCCGGTCGCCGTGGGCGCGGAACAGCGCGCCTCGGGCAGGACGAGCCTGCCGCCGCCGGCCTTCAGGACGATCTCGGCGCCGGACTTGGCGTCGACCTCGGCCTCGATGAGGTTGGAGGTGCCGAGGAAGTTCGCGACGAACGTCGTCTGCGGGTTCTCGTAGAGGTCGGCGGGCGAGCCGAGCTGCTCGACCCGGCCCGCGTTCATCACCGCGACCGTGTCGGCCATGGTCATGGCCTCCTCCTGGTCGTGGGTGACGTGGACGAAGGTGATGCCCACCTCGGTCTGGATCCGCTTGAGCTCCAGCTGCATCTGGCGGCGCAGCTTGAGGTCGAGGGCGCCGAGCGGCTCGTCGAGCAGCAGCACCTTGGGGTGGTTGATCAGCGCGCGGGCCACGGCCACACGCTGCTGCTGGCCGCCGGAGAGCTGGTGGGGTTTCTTGCGCGCCTGCTCGCCGAGCTGGACCAGGTCGAGCATCTCCTCGACCTGCTTCTTGACGCTCTTGATCCCGCGCCGGCGCAGGCCGAAGGCGACGTTCTCGAAGATGTCCAGGTGCGGGAAGAGGGCGTACGACTGGAAGACGGTGTTCACCGGCCGCTTGTACGGCGGCAGGTGGGTCACCTCCTGGTCGCCGAGGTACACGGTGCCGGAGGAAGGTTCCTCCAGACCGGCGATCATGCGCAGGGTGGTGGTCTTGCCGCAGCCCGAGGCGCCGAGCAGGGCGAAGAAGGAGCCCTGCGGCACGGTCAGGTCGAGCGGGTGCACGGCGGTGAAGGAGCCGTAGGTCTTGCTGATCCCGGTGAGGCGGACGTCGCCGCTGGTTTCTGTCGTCATCATCGTCACGCCCCTGTGAGCTTCGCGAACTTCTCTTCGTAGGCCGTCTCTTCCTTCTGGCTCAGCGCGCGGAAGGAGTGGGACCTGGCCTGCATGGCCTTGTCGGGGACGATCAGCGGGTTGTTCGCCGCGTCCTCGTCGATCTTGGCAAGGTAGGGCTTCACACCTTCGACCGGAGTCGCGTAGTTGATGTACGCGGCGAGCGCGGCGGCCTGCTCCGGCTCGTAGTAGAAGTCGATCAGCCGCTCGGCGTTCGTCTTGTGACGCGCCTTGTTGGGGACCAGCATGTTGTCGGTCGACGTCATGTAGCCGCTGTCCGGGATGACGAAGTCGACGTCCGGGCTGTCGTTCTTGAGCTGGACGATGTCGCCGGCCCAGGCCACACAGGCCGCGATGTCGCCCTTGGTCAGGTCGGAGGTGTAGTCGTTGCCGGTGAAGCGGCGGATCTGGCCGTTGTCGACGGCCTTCTGGAGCCGGGCTATCGCCGCGTCGAAGTCGTCGTCGGTGAACTTCGCCGGGTCCTTGCCCATGTCCAGCAGGGTCATGCCCATGGTGTCGCGCATCTCGGACAGGAAGGAGACGCGGCCCTTGAGCTTGGGGTTGTCGAGGAGGTCGGAGACCGACTTCACCTCGATGCCGTCGAGCGCCTTCTTGTTGAAGGCGACGATGGTGGGGATGCCCTGCCACGGGTACGAGTAGGCGCGTCCCGGGTCCCAGTCGGGGTTGCGGAACTGCGGCGACAGGTTGGTGTACGCGTGGGGCAGGTTGGAGGGGTCCAGCTTCTGGACCCAGCCCAGGCGGATCACGCGCGCGGCCAGCCAGTCGGTGAGGACGACCAGGTCGCGGCCGGTGTCCTGGCCCGCGGCGAGCTGCGGCTTGATCTTGGCGAAGAACTCGTTGTTGTCGTTGATGTCCTCGGTGTACTTGACCGAGATGCCGGTCCGCCGGCGGAACGTCTCCAGCGTCGGGTGGTGCTTGCCGCTGTCGTCGAGGTCGATGTACTCGGTCCAGTTGGAGAAGTTGAGGGTCTTCTCCGTGGCCGAGTGGTCCTCTGCCGAGGTGCCGCCCTGCGTCTTGCCGGCCGCGGGGATCCCGCAGCCGCTCAGCGCCCCGATTCCGCCGACCGCGAGCGCGCCGCCCGCGGAGGCGCGCAGCAGCGAACGGCGGGTCATGGCTGCCCTGCCGTTGCGGAGGCTGCGCCGCATGGCGGCCGTCTGGGCCGGGGTCAGGCGGTCGGGCTCGTACTGCTCCATGCGCGTGGTGCCCTTTCGGGAGGATGGGCGGCCGCGGGTCAGGCGGCCTGGTTTCTCACTCGGCGGCGGCCGGTCGTCTCGGGTGTCCGGCCGCCGCGTATCCGGCTACCGCCGGGCGGCGGTCACGGCCGGTCCCCGAAGACGGTGCGGTGCCAGTCCTTCCTGGCTACCGCGGTGTTGTCGAACATGACGTGCTTGACCTGGGTGTATTCCTCAAACGAGTACGCGGACATGTCCTTGCCGAAGCCGGACTGCTTGTAGCCGCCGTGCGGCATCTCACTGATGATCGGAATGTGGTCGTTGACCCACACACAGCCCGCCTTGATCTCACGGGTGGCCCGGTTCGCCCGGTAGACGTCCCGGCTCCACGCCGAGGCGGCAAGGCCGTACGGCGTGTCGTTGGCCAACCGGAGGCCCTCATCATCACTGTCGAACGGCAGAACGACCAGTACCGGACCGAAGATCTCCGACTGGACGATCTCACTGTCCTGAGCGGCGTCCGCGACGAGAGTGGGTCGATAGTACGCACCGTCCGCGAGCTCCCCCTCGGGCACCTCGCCACCGGTGACCACGCGCGCGTAGGCACGCGCCCGGTCGACGAAACCCGCGACGCGGTCGCGCTGGACGTGCGAGATCAGCGGGCCGAGGTCGGTGCCGGGGGCGAACGGGTCGCCGAGCCGTACGGTCTCCATCAGCTCGGCCGTGCTCGCGACGAACGCCTCGTAGAGCGGGCGCTGCACGTACGCGCGCGTGGCGGCCGTGCAGTCCTGGCCGGTGTTGATGAGGGCGCCCGCGACGGCGCCGTTGGCGGCGGCCTCCAGGTCGGCGTCGTCGAAGACGACGAAGGGGGCCTTGCCGCCCAGCTCCAGGTGGATCCGCTTGACGGTGGCGGTCGCGATCTCGGCGACCCGCTTGCCGACGGCGGTGGAACCGGTGAAGGAGGTCATGGCCACGTCGGGGTGGGCGACGAGGTGCTCGCCCGCCTCCCGGCCGGTGCCGGTGACGATGTTGACGACCCCGTCCGGCAGTCCGGCGTCGGTCGCCGCCTGGGCGAAGAGCAGCGCGGTCAGCGGGGTGAGCTCGGCCGGCTTCAGCACGATGGTGTTGCCCGCGGCGATCGCCGGGAGGATCTTCCAGGCGGCCATCTGGAGCGGATAGTTCCAGGGCGCGATGGAGCCGATCACACCGATCGCCTCACGGCGGACGTACGACGTGTGGTCGCCGGAGTACTCGCCCGCGGACTGCCCCTGGAGGTGCCTGGCGGCACCGGCGAAGAAGGCCGTGTTGTCGATGGTCCCCGGGACGTCGAACTCGCGGGTCAGCTTGAGCGGCTTGCCGCACTGGAGCGACTCGGCACGCGCGAACTCCTCGGCGCGCTCGGCGAGCACGGCGGCGAAGCGGTGCAGCGCCTCGGAGCGTTCGCCGGGCGTGGCGCCGGACCAGCCGGGGAACGCCTCGCGCGCGGCGGCGACGGCCGCGTCCACGTCGTCGGGCCCGGCCAGTTCGAAGGTGTAGACCTCCTCACCGGTGGCGGGGTCGACGACCGCGTGGGTGCGACCGGAGGTGCCCTTCGTCAGACGGCCGGCGATGAACTGCGCACCGTCCGCCAGACGTTCCTGGGCGGGAAACCGGTCCGGGGTGGCGTTGGCTGTGCCCGGGTTCTGCATGTCGCTCTCCTCCGCCGTCGGCCCGCTCGTACTGGTCGTACGGGGGTCGGGTGGCGTAGCTCCAGCTCGATTTGAGTGCCGATCCTGACAGAGCAATAGGACTCCAACAAGTGATTCCGTTGTTGCCTTTTGGTTACGCGACGGAATCTGTCGACCAGGTGTCGAGTCGGCACGGAAAAGGAAGGACGGAGTGTCAGTGGCACCTGCCAGACTCGCGTGCATGGGGAAGATCGATTCTTGGGAGACCCTGGTCAGCGAGGTCCACGCGGGGGCGAGGATCAAGTACTTGCGGTTCTGGGGCCATCGCCCCCGGCCCGACGGACAGCTCGGGGCGAGCTGTCTGAGTCAGTGGTGGCCGTCACCGTTCGTGGTCGAAGGAGTCGCCTACGCGACCGCCGAGCACTGGATGATGGCCGGCAAGGCACGGCTCTTCGACGACCCGGAGGCGGAGCGGCTCGTACTGGCCGCCGGGCACCCCGCGCAGGCGAAGAAGGCCGGGCGGCTGGTGCGCGGCTTCGACCAGACGGTGTGGGAGCGCGAGCGGTTCCGGATCGTGGTCGAGGGCAGCGTCCACAAGTTCGGCTCCGACGCCGGGCTGCGGGACTTTCTGCTGGGCACGGGCGACCGCGTGCTGGTGGAGGCGAGCCCCGTCGACCGGATCTGGGGCATCGGCCTCGCCGCGGACGACGAGGCGGCGGCGGACCCGCGGCGGTGGCGGGGGCCGAACCTGCTGGGATTCGCGCTGATGGAGGCCCGGGAGCGGCTCGCCTGAGATCAGGGGGCGATGAACATCAGGACGATCATTCCGATGCCGAGGAAAATGCCCACGCCGCCGCAGATGGCACCGGCCAGGGCCTGGCCCCCGTTCGTGGCCTCGCCCCGGTTCGCCTTCCGACGGCCGATCAGGCCGAAGATCAGTCCGAGGACGCCCATGATGATGGCGATCGGCCACAGACAGAACACGACGGCCGACAGGATGCCCAGCACCAGACCGGCGGTGCCCATCCCGTTGTCCGCCATGGGCGGCAGCGGCATACCGGGCCAGCCGTAGTAGCCGGGGAGGCCGGAGGCACCCGGGGCCTGCGGTCCATGGGCGCCGCCGCCGTAGCCCGGCTGCGTCGGGTAGCCGTAGCCGCCGGGGTAGCCGTACGGCGTCTGCCCGGGGCCGTCCGGGGCGATGGGCGGCGGCGGGACCGGCTCGCCGCCCTGGGCCGGAGGTGCGAAGGGGTTGCCGGGGGCACCGCCCGGCGTCGCCGCGGGGTACGGCGGCGGATAGGCGCCGCCCGGACCGCCGGGCCCGGCCGGGGAGGGAG
>NZ_VJZD01000136.1 GCF_009377175.1 Streptomyces adustus | reverse complement strand
GAGCCCCACCTTCTCTCCCACCCTCACCGAAGGAAACCGGAAGTCATGATCTCCACTGGCAGGAACGCAGCCCTCGCGGGCCGTCCGGAAGGGCTGGAACAGCTCAGGAGCCTCCTGGACACGGCCCTGCGCGCCCTCGGTGACGCCGCCCTCAAGCGGGGCGGCCCGGTGGCCCCCGGCGGGCCCGAGGCGGCCGTCGCCGCGGTGCACGAGGCGCTGGGCGGCGGGCGGTTGCTCGCCGACGAGCCCAGCGCGCAGCGGGTGACGGAACTCTTCGAGGCGTACGCGAGATGGGCCGTCGACCTCACCCATCCCTCGGCCGTGGCCCGTATGCAGTGCGCGCCCACCGCCGCGTCCGCCGCCGCCGAGCTGCTGGCCGCTGCGCTCAACCAGTCGCTGCACGCCTGGGAGAGCGGCCCGTTCGCGCTCGAACTGGAGCGGCGGCTCGTCCGGGAGCTGGCCTCCTGGGTCGGTTTCGGCGCGCAGGCCGGCGGGACCCTGACTCCCGGCGGCTCCATCTCGAACCTGATGGGCCTGCTGTTCAGCCGGGAGCGTGCGCTGAAGGACACCGGCGCCGTGTCGGCGACGGGGCTCGCGGGCCGTCCGGTCCGCCCCCGGATCCTCGCCTCCGCGGCCGCCCACTTCTCGGTCGCACGGGCGGCCGGCTTCCTGGGGCTCGGCCGCTCCGCCGTGGTGAAGGTGCCGGTGGACGACCGGGGCCGGATGCTCACCGGCGAGGCCCGCCGGATCGTCGAGGGCTTCGATGCCGACGAGGTCCCCGTCGCCGTCGTCGCCACGGCCGGCACCACCGACCACGGCTCCTTCGACCCGCTGCCCGAACTGGCGGACCTCGCCGCCGAGTACGGGATCTGGCTGCACGTCGACGCCGCGTACGGCATCGGCGCGCTGTTCTCGCCGAGGCTGGCTCCGCTCCTGGACGGCCTCGGCCGGGCCGACTCGGTCGCCTTCGACCTGCACAAGTTCGGCTGGACCCCGGCCTCTTCGAGCGTGCTCGTGGTCCGTGACCGCACGCACATGGAGTGCCTCGACGAACAGGCCGTCTATCTCAACCCGTCCGACGACGAGTCCCTCGGCTTCACCGCCCTGCTCGGCACCTCGCTCCAGACCACCCGCCGCTCCGACGCCTTCAAGATGGCCGCCACGCTGCTCACGGTCGGCCGGGAGGGCATGGGCGACTGGGTGGACGCCTGCCACGAGCAGGCGCGCTACGCCGCGGGCCGGATCGCGGCCGCCGACGGCCTGGAGCTGGTGGCGGACCCGCTGCTCACCACGGTCATCTTCCGCTGTGCCGGCGCGGACGGGACCCCGGCGGCGGACGAGAGCGCCCTGAACGCGGCGGTGCGCCGCAAGCTGATGGCGGACGGCCGCGCTCTGCTCGCCCGGACGAACGTGGCGGGACCGGACGGCACGCCGCGGGTCCATCTGAAGCTGGTCTTCCTCAATCCGACGACGACCGAGGCCGACATCGACGCTCTGCTCAGGGACGTCTCGGCCGCGGCCCGCGAGCTCGCGGGCCGGTAGCCGATGCTCCTGGTCGCGGTGACCGCACTCGGAAGCCCCGCAGGTCGAGGACCCGCGGGGCTTCCGGATTCCGCGCCGGGTGGGCGCCGGGACGTGTCGTCGCACGGTCAGGCCGTACGGTCGCGGACGAGGGCGGCGAGCCGCGCGAGACCCTCCTCGATCTGTTCGGGGGTGAGCACGCTGAAGGAGAGGCGGATCTGGTGCGTGCCTCCCCCGTCGGGATAGAAGTAACGCATCGGGGTCCAGAGCACCCCGAACCGGCTTGCCGAGTACTCCAGCGTCTCCGCGTCGGCCTCGAAGGGCAGGGTGACGACCGCGAACATGCCGCCGCCCGGGATGTTCCAGGTCGTCCGGGGAGCCGAGCCGTCCGCCGGGGCGGGGAAGTACTTGTCCAGGCCGGCCAGGACCGCGGCGAGGTTGCGGCGGTAGATCTCCGTCTCGCGCTGGGTGGCCCGGGTCATGCTGCACTCGTTCGCCAGCAGCTTCCCGCCGATCACGGCCTGGGAGATGGTCGACGTGTTCAGCGTCAGCATGCTCTTGAGCTTGGCGAGCTGGTCGGCCAGCAGCGGGCCCTCGCCGGGGCCGGCGCCCTCGACCACCTGGTCGGCGACCACGTAGCCCACGCGGGCGCCCGGGAAGGCCGTCTTGGCGAACGAGCCCACGTAGACGACGCGTTGTGCGGTGTCCAGGGACTTCAGTGAGGGCAGGCGTCGGCCGTCGGCGTTGAACAGGGAGTACGGGTTGTCCTCGATGACGAGGATGTTCTCCCGCTCCGCCACCTCCAGGAGCCGCCGGCGGTCGGCGAGGCTCATGCTGAGCCCGCTGGGGTTGGCGAAGTCGGGCACCACGTAACAGGCGCGCGGGTTCAGTCCCCGCTGCCGGGCCCGGCCCAGCTGGACCACCAGGTCCTCGACGTCGATGCCGCCGGTGCCCTCCGCGACGGGCAGGACCGGCATGTCCATCAGACGGGCCGCGCCGAGGAAGCCCACGTAGGTGGGTGCCGGAGCCATGATCACGTCCTCGCCGCCCGTGCGCAGGGCGCGCAGCAGCAGGATCATCGCCTCCTGGCAGCCGGTGGTCACCACGACGGAATCGGGGTCGGCGCTCACCCCTTCGTCGACGGCCAGGTGCCGCACCAGGAGGTCCGTCAGCAGCCCCTTGGTGTGTCCGTACTGGAAGAGCGCCGTCCGTACCTGGTCGGGGTCGAGGCCGCGCTCCACTTCGAGGTACTTGCGGAACCGCTCCAGGTAGTCGTGGATCTGCAACGGGTCGTAGAACTCCTCGTAGGGCCGTCCGGCCGAGAAGGACACGGCCTGCGGGAACCGCCCCGCGGCCTCGTTGAGGAGCGTCATGGAACTCATCACCGGGTCGGACAGGGAGCCGTGCAGATCCTCCAGTTGCAACGTTGCGCCACCGGCGCTGCCTGTGATCATGGATTCACCTTTCCGTGTGATGCGGATCAGACGTGCGAGGTCCTCCGGGGGACTGTTTCGAGGGCGTACGAGGCGGCCAGCCGCCGTATGTCCCGCTCGACCTCCGCGGTGCTCGCGCCGGAGAACGCGAACTTGCCGGCGGTGGGGAAGACGGTGATGTCGCCGTTGAGCGTCTGGCCGATGCCGGGGATGTCGGACAGCACCACCGAGTCCGGGCAGGTGTCCAGGCCGCGGATCCGCCGGACCACGCAGGGCTCGCTCTCCGGCAGTGCGGTGTACAGCCAGCCGGAGGCGCCGACGCCCTCGTGGTCGAGGATGCCGGTGACGGCCTCGGCCTCGGAGGGCAGGCCCATGCAGGCGAGGACGGACTCGCGGACCAGGTCCACGCCGTAGACCGCGCGGATGGAGTCGCTGATGTACGCGCCGCCGAAGCGGTTGCCGACCTCCAGGAAGACCAGCTCGTCGTCGGGGGTGAGGAACAGCTCCAGATGGAAGGTGCTGGTGTGCAGCCGCAGCGACTTCAGCACGAGGGCGGTGAAGTCGGTGATCCGGGCCAGTGTCGAGGCGTCGTCGAAGGTGACGCCCGAGAGGTGCTGCCCGTCGGTCTGGAAGTTGAGGCAGTCGCCGATGTAGCGGGAGGCGCTGATGAAGCGGATCTCGCCGTCGCGTACCACGCCGTCGACATGGCACACCTCGCCCTCGACGAACTCCTCGACCTCGTGGTCGTCGGGGATGCCGTGGGCCCGGGCATGGGCGAGGAACTCCGCTCCGTCGCGGAAGACCGAGATGCCGAAACTGCCGGCCTGCCGCTGCGGCTTGAGGACGAGCCGGCCCGGCACCGTGGCCGCGATCCTCTCCAGGTCGGCGTACGGAGTGCTCGCGTCCACCGCCCAGAACTCGGGGATGCGGATGCCGCCGCCGCGCACGGCCTCCTTCATCAGGACCTTGTCTCGGCAGAGCAGCGCCGTCTCGGTGTCGACCCCCGGCACCCCGAAGTGGTCGCGCAGTCGCGCCGCGGGCAGCGTGACGTGCTCGTACATGGCGACGATCGCGGTCGGCGGGCCGAGTTCCGCGGCGAACTCCTCGACCAGGTGGATCATCTGGTCGAGGACCTGGTCGTAGGTGTCGAACTCCAGGGTGTGGGGCACGTCGAGGACGCCGATGCGGGCGAACCGCTGCCGCGCGGCGTGCGACATGCGCTCGGCGACATGCCGGTGCACCAGCAGGGACACCTGGTGTCCGTCGAACTCGATCGAGTCGATGTGCTGCTCGGCGAAGCCGATATGGACTACGTGGCTGCGCGTGGTGTCCACGGCGCTTGCCTCCTTAACGGGGTCCAGGTGTCACGAGTGGGAGGTGATCAGATCGGCGCGGCCGCGGTCGAGGGCGGTACGGACCGTCCTGACCACCCGCTCCGCGGTGAGGCCGTAGTGGTTGACGAGGTGTTCCTGGTTGCCGACCGTGTCGACGAACCGGTCCGGCATGCCGAGTCGCAGCACCGTCCTGGGCACCGACTCCGCCAGCGCCTCGGCCACCGCGCCGCCGAGACCGCCGCCGCGCCAGTGCTCCTCCAGCGTCACCACGAGCGAGGCCGGCCGGGCCGCGGCCACCAGCGTCCGGGTGTCGAACGGCCGCAGGGTGTGCATGTTCAGCACGGTCGCCTCGACGCCCTGTGCGGCCAGCAGGTCGGCCGCGGCGAGGCAGGCGAGCACGGGGTACGGACCGCAGCTCGCGAGCACCACGTCGCCGCCCTGCCGCAGTGTCTGCGCCGTCCCGATGACCGGCGGCGGGGCCGCGGGCAGTTCCGGTGTCGGCTTGCGGCCGAGCCGGACGTAGAGCGGTCCCGGCAGGTCCAGGCTCTGCTCGACGAACGCCTCCGTGGCGGCGGCGTCGGCGGGCACCACCACGGTCATCCCGGGCAGGACCCGCATCACGGCGAGATCCTCCAGGGCCTGGTGCGTCGGGCCGAGGTGGCCGGCGGCGAGACCGCCGTGGGTGGCCATGATGCGGACCGGCAACCGGTTGTAGGCGATGTCGATCTTGATCGGTTCCAGGGCCCGGGACGTGGCGAAGGCGGCCATGGTGTTGACGAACGGGATCCGTCCGCACGCCGCCATCCCGGCGGCGACGCCCATCAGGTTGTGCTCGGCGATGCCGAGGTTGAGGTACTGCTCGCCGGCCGCCTCGGCCCACTCGGCGCCGAACAGACCGGTGTCGGAGTCCAGGCACATCAGCTCGGGACGCCGCCGCAGCAGCGGCAGCAGAGTGTCCCGGTACGCCTCCCGGGTGGCGCGGCTCATCCGGCCACCTCGCCGTCCCGCAGGGCGCGGACCGCCCGCGCGTGGTTGCGCGGTGACAGCGTCACGTAATGGCTGGCACTGCGCCCGGCCAGGAACGGCAGGCCGTGGCCCTTGACCGTGCGGGCGATCAGCACGCTCGGCTTGCCCGGTTCCCACGGCGCGGCGTCCAGGTGCTCCGCCAGCAGGTCCGGGTCGTGGCCGTCCACGTCGCGGACCGCCCAGCCGAAACTGCGCCAGCGCTCGGCCAGCGGTTCCATCGGCGCGATGCCGTCGGTGGCGCCGGTCAGCTGGAGTCCGTTGCGGTCCACCACCGCGACAAGCCGGTCCAGGCGCAGCGACGCGGCCGCGATGGCCGCCTCCCACACCGAGCCCTCCTGGAGTTCGCCGTCGCCGAGCAGCACGAAGGTGCGCGCGTCGCGCCCGGCGTACCGGGCGGCCAGCGCGAACCCGCAGCCCAGCGCGAGTCCGTGGCCGAGCGATCCGGTCGGCAGCTCCACACCGGGCACGGCACGCACCGGGTGGCCCATCAGCCTGCTGCCGGGGCGGCCGTATCCGGCGAGTTCCTCGACCGGGAAGAAGCCGCGCTCGGCCAGCGTCGCGTAGAGGCCGACGGCGGCGTGGCCCTTGCTGAGCAGGAAGCGGTCGCGGTCCGGGTCGTCCGGCCGCAGCGGGTCCACGTCCAGCACCGAGAAGTACAGCGCGGCGAGCACGTCGGCACAGGAGAAGGCACCGCCGAGGTGGCCGCCCTCGGGCCCCGCGCACATGTCGACGACATGGGCGCGGATCCGGGCGGCGACCGTGTCCAGGGCGTCCCGTTCCAGGACCGGGGTGACGGTCATGAGGCCGCCCTCGCGAGCGTGGCCACCATGTCCTTGTTCGCCCACACCTTCTCGAAGGCGTCCGCGTACATGCCGAGCAGTTCGCCCGCGCCCGGATGGAGGTGACGCTTCTGGATGGTCAGGGAGTCGGCGATGACCGCGCGGGTCACCGGGTAGCCGGCCCCCGCGACCGTGCCGCGGGCGCCGGTCACGGACCACGGGTAGCCCGCACCGAAGCCGACGCGGTCCACGAACACCTTCTGGTCGGGCAGCGGCATCAGCTGGTACTGCGACATCGGTACGCCCTCGGCGCGCAGCAGCCGCCGCAGCGCCGAGCGCAGCGCCTCCGGCCGCACCCCGTCCAGACCGAACGCGGCCGGGTCGAACCGGAACCGCAGGATGTGCCAGGCGTGGGTGGTGTCCGGCAGCGCGGTCGGCACCTGGAGTCCGGGCAGTTGCGCGAGCCGCGCGAGGAACCCGGTGACGTTGTGCTGCCGCGCGCGCTCGTAGCCGTCGTACCGGTCGAGCTGCGCGTTGGTGAACGCGGCCTGAAGGGCGTTCATCTTGTAGTTCCAGCCCAGGCCGTAGGACACGTAGTCGCGCTCGCGGCCGGCCTCGATCACCTCGCCGAACTGCCTGCCGCAGCGCATCGCCTCGGCCAGTTCGGGGTCGCGGGTCACCAGCAGGCCGCCCTCGCCGCAGGTCGGTATGTTCTTGCTGACCTGGAGGCTGAAGGCGCCCGCGTCGCCGATCCCGCCGACCGGGCGCCCGCGGTGGGTGGCTCCGGGCGCCTGGGCGGCGTCCTCGACCACCGCGAGGCCGTACTTGCGCGCGATCGCGGTGATCCGGTCCATGTCGGCGGGCGCGCCGTGCAGGTGCACGGGGATGATCGCCTTGGTCCGGGGGGTGATCCGGCGCTCCACGTCGTCCGGGTCGATGTTGAAGGTGACCGGGTCGATGTCGGCGAAGACCGGGACGGCCATCTGGTGCACCGGTGCGAGCCCGGTCGCGATGAAGCTGAGCGCGGGCACGATCACCTCGTCCCCCGGTCCGACGTCGAGCGCGGACAGGGCCAGGGCCAGGGCCGCGGTGCCGTTGGACACCGCGACACAGTGCGCGAAGCCGAACCGGCGGGCCCAGTTCTCCTCCAGGTCGGACACCGGGTTCACGCCGTCGGTGTCGGACACGAGCCGTGCGCCGTCGAGCGCGTCGAGGACGGCCTTGCGGTCCTCCTCCTCGACCAACGGCCACTGCACTCGGCGCCGGTCCCTCGGCACGGCCGCCGTGCCGCCGAACGCTGCCAGCTTGCTCATCACTCTCCACTCCACAGGGCCACGGTGGTCGATTGGTGTGTGCTCACAGCCGCGCCGCCGCCGCTCCGACGGCCGCGACCGCGCGTACGTACGCGCCGCGCAGCGTCGTGGCGTGGTGGGCGATGTCGGACGCGGCCGCGCTCGGGTCCTCCAGTCCGTGCGCGCCGGTGAACCGCAGTCCGGTCCACGCGTGCGCGACGGCCTCGACCGCGCGTCCGGCCCCGGCGAGCTCCGGGTCGTCCCATTCACGGCCGCAGCGGCGCAGCAGCTCGCCGTGGAGCGAGGCCTGCGCCTGCATGGCCCAGCCGAACGGGTACAGCTCGCGCAGCACGTCGGCGTCCCCGGCCCGGCACCGCTCCAGCAGTTCCGCGGCGAACGCGTCGTATCCGGCGAGACCGGTACGGGCGGGGCCGGCCGTGGTGAAGCCGTCGACGTCGGTCCGCAGCCAGCCGCCGAGCAGTTCGGGCGTCAGGGGCGCCGCCGGGGCGTCGAGGCGGACGTCGAGACAGCGCCGGCCGATCTTCGAGTCGCTGAAGAACGCGTCCTGGACGTCGGTCGGGTTGGCCGACCCCCAGCTCAGCAGGAACTTCTCGATCGGGACGGCGCCGCGGAACGCGGGCGGCATCGCGTCGGAGACGTGGACCACCCCGCGGGTCTCGTCGAGGCCGTAGATCACCACCAGGTGCGCGGCGTGCACGTCGCCGTACGCGGGCCGGAACGGCAGGTGGTAGTTGTCCACGGCCGCGATGACCAGCCGGTCGTCGGCCAGCGCCTCGCGCACCTCCCGCCAGACGTCGTTCTCGTCGGCGGGCTGCCACCAGCGCGCGTGCAGTTCGTGGTGGGGTGCCAGCGCGGCACCGAGGTCGGTGCCGCCGGATTCGTCGGCGGGGCACGGGTAGTAGAACTCCTCGGACCTGACGTCGCCCGGCAGGTGCAGGAACCGCCACCCCGCGCCGAGCACGGCCAGCGGGTCGGCTCCCTCCCGGATCAGGACCGAACCGAACGTGGACTGGAGGCAGCTGACGAGGTCGCGGTACCACCACTCGGGTTCCGGTCCGGTGATCGTGTAGGTCCGGGTCGTCGTGTCGACGGTCATGTCAGGTCTCCGTCCGCTGGAGGGTGACGGCGAAGACATGCACCGCGACATTGCGCGGCAGCAGGATGCCGGTGAGGCCGGCCCGCCGGGTGACCGGCACGCGCTGAGCCCACATCACCGCCGGGACACCTCGTTGCACGTGGTGCGGGTAGTGCATGACGAGGCTCTCGAACGCCTTGACCTCGCCGAACCACGCGGGTGCCGCCCAGAAGTCGGAGACCCGCAGCGGTTCGGTGTCGACGGAGCCGTCGGCGAAGCTCAGCTCGACGGTGTCCTCGCAGCGCCGTTCGGACGCCGCCAGGACATGGATCCAGTCGTAGCGGCCCTCGGGGACCCGGATGAACTGTCCGCCGCAGCGGACGTTGTCGGGTCCGTCGCAGACCGGAGGGAACTCGAAGGGAACGCCCTCCACGTGGACGAGGCTCCCGCCCGCGGGCAGGTATTCGGCCGCGAAGGAGTTTCTCCATACGTTGAACGCGCCGGCCCCGGTCTCCGTCGCCGCGGAGATGGCCGTGTTGTTGCGATGGCCGGAAATGTCGACCGGTTCGTACGTTTCTGTTCTGACACTCACTGAAACACCGCCTTACATTCCAAACCTAGGCCGGTCGTTCACATTTTTCGTCCGCACCGTGACTACCCGGAATACCCGAATCGCTGTCAGGTGCGCTCGCCGGGTAATCAGGGCGACTATTCCGGTCCGAGTGGTCACGGCCGGAGCGCGACGGCGCGCAGCTTCTCGTAGTAGGGCTGGTGGTAGTCGCGGTGGGCGCGTAGCACCGGGTCCGCCGCGACCGCCTCGGCTCCGCCGCCGGCGCTGCGGGCGAAGCCGGCGGTCTCGCTGGTCGACTTGTGCCACTTGCCGGTCGACCGCCACTCCGACCGCATGCCCGGCTGCCAGCTCAGCGCGTCCGGCAGGAAGGGGATGCCCACCGCGTCGCAGTACGCCCGTACGGTGTCGGCCGGCCGGTCCAGCAGGTCGTCGGAGTCGATCACGACCGGCGTGGTGCCGGTGGCGGCCTGCACGGCGGTGAAGATCTCGTACAGCCGGGCGAAGCCGATCTCGTCGCGGCCGAGGTCCGGGTTGAGCGCGTGATGCGAGGCGATGGCCTCGGCCGGGTCGCGGATGATGAAGGTGTGCGTGGCGGCCGAGAGGAAGTCCTCGTCGGCGAGGAGCGCCGGGTAGTGGAAGTCCGTCGTGTCCTTGAAGAACACCGGCCCGTCGGCCGCGACGGCACGCAGCGCCGCGAGCACGTCCCGCTCGTCGCGCGCGATCCGGTCGCCGACCTCCACCTCGCCGAAGTCGACCACGCGGGAGAACGGTTCGTGCACGACGGCGCGGTCGCCCCGCTCCGTCATCATCCGTGCGAACGCGGTGGAGCGGCAGCGCGGCGCGCTCCACAGGGCGAGCACCGGGATGCGCTCCGATTCGTGTCCCACAATTCCCCCTCTTCTCTCTCTTCTCTGTCGGCCGTGAACCATTGCGGCAGGTATTCGAATCCATTCAAGAGTGGCACGGCGACCGCGCCGGAAAGGTAATCAGAATTCGCAGCCGCGACCGGAGGGGCCAACACGGCGAGCACCCGCGAATAAACTCCCCGCGGACGTGCGCGATGCCGGTTCGGGCGTAGTTTCCTTTCTGCACGGAAGGCCGGTCATACCGTCCTCCCAACCACTGGTTCTCATACGGAGGTCACGTGTCAGCGACACCGGAGCGCCCAGGTGACCGCAGGATGGCGGTGCTCGCCAGCAGGGTCGGCGCGGACGAGAAGAGGCTGTTCGACGCGTTCGACCGGCGAGGTGTTCCCTTCGACCATGTCGACACCCGCCGGCAGTGGTTCCTGGCCGGTCGGCGTGATCGGCCCTGGAGTCTCGCGCTGAACCGGGAGATCGGTCAGGTCCGTGCGGCGTACGCGGCCCGCTCCCTGGCCGCGGCGGGAGTCGACGTGGTCAACAGCGCGCAGGCGACCGAGGTGTGCGGCGACAAATGGCTCACCACCACGGCCCTGGAGGCGGCGAGGATACCGACTCCGCGCACCGCGCTCGCGCTCACCCCGCAGGCCGCGCTGGCCGCCCTGGACTCCATCGGCTACCCGGCGGTGATCAAACCGCTGGTCGGCTCATGGGGCCGGCTGGTGGTGCGGCTGCCCGACCGGGCCGGTGCGGAAGGGGTGCTGGAGTACGCCGCCGCACTGCCCGGCCCGCAGTCGCACCTCGTGTACGTGCAGGAGCTGATCGAGAAACCCGACCGGGACATCAGGGTGATCGTGGTCGGTGGACAGGTGCTGGGCGCCGTCTACCGGACCGGCGAGTCCCTGCGCACCAATGTGGCCCTCGGCGGGCAGACCCGGCCGTGCGAGGTGACACCGGAGATCGAGAAGCTCTCCCTCGACGCGGCCGCCGCCGTCGGCGCCGACATCGCCGGTGTCGATCTGATCGAGGACCGCGACGGCCGGCTGCTGGTCCTGGAGGTCAATCACCGGGTCGAGTTCTCCGGCTTCCAATCCGCGCTCGGCGACCGGGTCGACGTCGCGGACCACATCGTCGACCACCTACGGGAACGAGCGCAACGATGAACTGGGCGTTCACTTCTTCCGGCACCGTCACCGAGACGTACGCCGCCGGACTGCTGCGCGAGATGCTGGAGATCCCCTCCTCCTCCTACCAGGAACACGAGCTGGCCGGCTACCTCGCCGAGGCGATGACGGACCTGGGCTTCCGGTCGCACATCGACGGCGTGGGCAATGTGATCGGCGTGATCGAACGCGGGCCCGGCCCGACCGTGATGCTCCTCGGACACATGGACACCGTCTCGGGCCAGTTCCCGGTCCGCTCCGAGGACGGCAGGCTCTACGGCCGCGGCGCGGTCGACGCGAAGGGACCCCTCGCGGCGATGATCTGTGCCGCGGCCGGCGCGGCGGACTTCCCCGGCCGGCTCGTGGTGGTCGGCGTCGTCGAGGAGGAGACCCCGCGCTCGCGCGGCGCGATGGCGATCCGCGCCACCCACGACCGGCCGGACGCGCTGATCATCGGCGAACCCAGCGGCTGGTCGAGCGTGGTCCTCGGCTACAAGGGCAAGCTGGACCTGCGCTACACCGTCAAGTGTCCGGCCACCCACCCGAGCAACCCGGTGCCCAAGGCGTCCGAACTGGCCGTCGCCTGCTGGGACGCGCTGGTCGATCTGCTCGGCCCGGACGCGAGCCACGGGGTGTTCGACCGACCCGGCGCGACCCTGTGCCGGCTCAACGGCGATCTGACCTCGGCGACGGCGGACCTCAGCATCCGCATCCCCCCGGGATTCGACGTCGACGAGCTGGTGAACGGGCTGCGCGACCGGCTGCCGGCCGGCCGGCTCGAAGTGCTGAACTCGGTGGCGGCCTGCCGGGTGGGCCGGGCCGACCCGGTGGTGCGCGCGCTGGTGTCCGGCATCCGCCGACTGCACGCCCGGCCGCGCCTGGTGGTGAAGACGGCCACCTCGGACATGAACACCCTCGCCGAGGTCTGGGACGTCCCGATGGCCACCTACGGCCCCGGCGACAGCAGCCTCGACCACGCCGACGACGAGCACATCGTGCTCTCCGACTACCTGCGTGGCATCGGCGTACTGACCACTGCCATCTCCGAGTTGGCCCACCTGCCCGTGCGCTCGGACGTCCGGGCCGGCGCGGCGCCACTGGCCGTGAGGAGTCTCAGGTGACCGACATGACCCGGCGCCTCGCCGCGCTGCCCGCACCGCGCCGCGCGCGGTTCCTGACCCGGCTGCGGGAACACGCGGAAGCCGTGGCGCGGCGCGGCCCCGTCTCGCGCGGCACCACGGGCCCGACGCCGCTGACGACCGCCCAGCAGACCCTGCGGTTCTTCGACCGCCAGGCGCCGGACGGCCCTGCCTCCGGCACGCCGCTGTGCCTGCGGCTGCGGGGCGCGCTGGACCCGGAGGCGCTGCGCTCGGCGCTGGCCGCGGTCGTGTCCCGGCACGAGGCGCTGCGGACCGCGATCGTGCCGCGCGAGGGCACCGTGATGCAGGTCGTCGCCACCGAGGTCCCGGTCGAACTGCCGGTGGTCGAGGTGACGGGCGGCGACCACGAGCAGCGGCTGGCCGCCGCGCGGGCCCTGATCGCGGGCCGGGTCGCCGAACCGCTCGACCCGGCCCGGACGCCGATGTGGCAGGCGCTGCTGATCAAGGTGGCGCCGGAGGACCACCTGTTCCTGCTCCACATACCCACCGCCGTCTGCGACGCCCGGTCGCGCGCCGTGCTGCTGCGTGAACTCGCCGAGTTCCACCGCTCGTCGCGCGACGGCGACGCGCCGCGGCTGCCCGACCTCGCGGTGCACTACCCGGACCACGCGGTGTGGCAGCGCGACCGGCTCGGCAGCGCCGAGCTGGACGAGCTCGCCGCGTACTGGCGGGAGAAGCTGGCCGGGGCCGAGGTGCTGGAGTTCCCGACCGACCGGCCGCGGGGCGAGATACGGACCTTCGCGGGCGACAGTGTCCGCCGCGCCGTGGGGCACCAGGCCCTGGAGCGGGCGGGGGAACTGGCCCGGCAGGAGGGCGTGAGCCCGTCCGACGTCCTCACCGCCGCGTTCTTCACGCTGCTGCACCGCTACTCCGGCCTGGACGACCTGGTGATCGGCTCACCCGACGCGAACCGGCGGCACGACGCCGTGTCCTCGGTGATCGGCCTCTTCACCGACCTGCGGGTGCTGCGCGCGGACGTCTCCGGCGACCCGACCTTCCGCGAGCTGGTCCGGCGGGTCGGGCGGGTCACGGCCGAGGCGTCCGAGCGGGCCGGCCTGCCGTTCGACAGGCTGGTCGACGCGGTGGATCCGGTCGTCGACCCGTCGCGCTCGCCGATCTTCCAGATCGTGTTCGGGGTGGAGCGGGCGGACCCCACGACCGGTCTGCCCGGTGTCACCACCTCGCACGAGGACGTCCCGACCGGCACCTCCCGGTTCGACATGAGCTGGAACCTGGTGGAACCCTCGGCTCCCGGAGCCGACGCCCCCCTCGCCGTCGAGTTCGACAGCGAGCTGTTCGACGCCGAGAGCGTCGCCCGGTTCGCCCGGCACTACGACGGGCTGCTGCACACCCTGACCGCCGCCCCGGACGCCCCCTTGTCGGCCGCCGAGGTACTGAGCGCGGCGGACGAGGAGTTCCTGGCCGAGGTCGGCAAGGGTCCGGTGCGGCCGATCCGCGAGTCGACGGTCGTGGCGGAGTTCGAGGCGCGCGTCCAGGAGGCCCCGGACGGTGTGGCGGTCGTCGTCTCCGGCGTCGAGACCGGCTACGCCGAGCTCAACGCCCGGGCGAACCGGCTCGCCGCCCTCCTGCGCGGACGCGGCGTCGGACCGGGCGACCGGGTCGGCCTGTGTCTGCGCAGGAACCTGGACGTGCCGACCGCGATCCTCGCGGTGCTCAAGACCGGCGCGGCCTACGTGCCGCTCGACCCGGCGCATCCCTCCGGGCGGGTCGCGGAGATCGCCGCCGACGCGGGTGTGAGGACGGTGATCGCGCACGCCGAGGCCGGCCGGGCCCTGAGCGAGGTCGACGCGCCCGTCGTGACCCTGGACGACGTCCGCGAGGAGCTGGCGGCGCTGCCCGACCACAACCCCCCGCTCGCGGCGCGGCCCGGCGACGTCGCGTACGTCATCTACACCTCCGGCAGCACCGGCAAGCCGAAGGGGGTGCTGCTGGAGCACCGAGGCGTGGTCAACTTCATCGACTCCACACGGGAGTTGTTCGACCTGACCGCTGCCGACCGGGTGCTCGGGTTCGCCTCGGCGACCTTCGACGTCTCCGTGTTCGAGACGTTCTCGGCCCTGCTGACCGGAGCCCGTCTGTGCGTGGCGACCGACGACGAGCGGCTGTCCGTCGAGCGGCTCCAGTCGCTGATGGAACAGGCCGGCATCACCGTCATCGACCTGCCTCCGACCGTGATGCCGCTGCTGGCGCCCGAGCGGTTCACCGACCTGCGGATCGCGTTCGTCGGCGGGGAGGCGTTCAGCGGTGAGCTCGTGAACCGCTGGAACCCCGGCAGGCGGCTGTTCAACGGCTACGGGCCGACCGAGTGCACGGTGACGATGATCGTGGAGGAGTGCCCGGGCAGCTGGGACGCCTCACCGCCGATCGGTCTGCCCATGACCAACCATGTGGCGCACGTGCTCGACCGCGACCTGCGCCGGGTGCCGATCGGAGTGCCGGGCGAACTGGTCATCGGTGGGGCCGGGTTGGCGCGCGGCTACCTCAACCGGGAGGAGCTGACCGCGGAGAAGTTCATCGCCGACCCGTTCGGCACCGCGCCCGGCGGACGGCTGTACCGGACCGGGGACCTGGTGAAACGGCTGGCGGACGGACGGCTCGTCTTCCTCGGCCGGATCGACCAGCAGGTCAAGATCCGCGGACTGCGGATCGAACTGGGCGAGGTGGAGTCGGCGTTGACCGGCTTCGACGGCATCGGCCCGGTCAGCGTACGGGCATGGACCGACGACAACGGGGACAAGCACCTGGTCGGCCATCTGACCGGGGTCACCGAGCAGCAGGTGCCGGCGGTGCGCGAGCACCTGGGCACGCTCCTGCCGTCGTACATGATCCCGTCGTACTTCGTGGTCCTCGACGAGCTGCCGCTCACCAGCAGCGGCAAGGTCGACTGGCGCAGGCTGCCCGCACCGGACCTGAACCGCACCGGCGAGGAGGCCGGCGACGAGACGCTCACCGTGACGGAGCGCGCGCTGCTGCGCGATGTGCTCGCCCCCCTGCTGCACGACCACCGGATCGGTGTGCGCGACGACTTCTTCCTGGCCGGCGGCAACAGTCTCCAGGCCGTGCAGCTGATGTCGGCGATCAACCGCAGGTTCGGGGTGGAGATCGCACTCGGTGACTTCTTCGCCTCGCCCACGGTCGCCCATCTGGCCGCCACCGTCGACACCGTCCGCGCCGCACGGCGCGACGACGCGGACGATCCGCTCGACGCGCTGGAGAACCTGTCCGGACGCGGACCCGCGCCGGGCGACGACCGGGCACCGGTGGTGATGCGCGCGTCGGGTCCGGCGCGGGCGATCCTGCTCCACCCGTCGGGCGGAGAGCTGTTCTGCTACATCCCGCTGGCCAGGGCACTGCGCGCGGACATCGGGGTGACCGGTTTCGCCGCCGATCCACACGACGCCCTCGTCGCCCCGCGGGACGCGCTGGCGGCGACCGCCGCCAGGATCGCGCACTCCCTGCTGGAAACCGGCCTGCCCCCGGCCGGCTGCCTGGCCGGCTGGTCCTACGGCGGGGTGCTCGCCTTCGAGGTCGCCCGGCAGATCGAGCACAAGACCGGGGAACGACCGCCGCTGGTCCTGCTGGACGCCGCCTACGACGAGGACTCCGTCCCCCTCGACGAGGCGACGGTACGGCAGCGGTTCGTGCACGACGTCGCCAGGCTGACGGGACGCGACGGCCCCCGGGTGCGCGCGGTCCTCGACGACCCGGCCGTCGGCGTGGCCGACGTCAAGGAGTCATTGACTCGCCTCGGCGTCGAACTGGAGCTGACCGAGCAGGAGTTGACCTCCCGTTTCGAGACGTTCCGGTCCTGTGCGCTGTCCATGCAGGCGTACCGCCCGCCGGGCCCGTACGGCGGACCGGTCACCGTGCTCACCGCCTCGCCCCACCTCGCCATGGAGGAGCAGTGGCGGACGGTGTGCACGGGCCCGTTCCGGGCCGAGACCGTACCCGGCGACCACTACACCCTGTTCACTGAACCGGCGTTGAGCCGGGTCGTCGCGGCGATCGAAGAGTCGCTCGCCTCTTGAGGAGACGTCCATGCGGTTCGGATTCACCGAGGATCAAAAACGGTTCCGGGCGGAGGTGCGCACGGCCCTGCGCTCCGTCGAGGTGCGTGCCGCGGCGGCGGAGGCCACCGGCGCCGACGGTGTCGAGCCGGACGCGCGTCCGCTCTACCGGCTGCTCGGCAAGCTGGGCCTGCTGGCCGTGCACTGGCCCGTCGAGTTCGGCGGACAGGGCCGCCCGCCGACCGATGCCGCGATCGTCGCCGAGGAACTGGTGCGCGCGGGAGTGCCGGACACCTTCCACGTCAACACCATCCAGATCGTCGGCCAGTTCCTGCTGATGGCGGGCAGTCACGAGCAGAAGCGCCGGTATCTGCCCGCTCTGGCGCGCGGTGAGAGCTTCGCCTCGGTGCTCTACACCGAACCGGACGCGGCATCGGATCTCGGCGCGCTGCGGGCCGTGGCCGAGCCCGACGGCGACGGCTACCGGATCACCGGCACCAAGGTGTTCAGCCTCAAGACACGCTTCGTCGACCTCGGCCTGTGCGCGGCCCGTACGACGCCGGGTGCCGGGAAGTACCAGGGAATCAGCCTGTTCCTGGTCGACATGGGCGCCCCCGGTGTGACGGTGTCGTTGATACCCGGCGTCGGCGACGAGCACTTCCACCGGGTGGACCTCGACGCGGTCCCGGTGCCGGGCGGGAACCTCCTCGGTCCGCGCGACGAGGGGTGGCCGCTGCTCAACGAGGCACTGGCCATCGAACGCACCGGTCTCGACTACCACCTCAAGGCGGAGCGCTGGCTCCAGGCCGCGCTGGACGCGCTGATCGACGGCGATCCGGGTTCCGCGCACGACGACCGGCTGGAGCAGATCGGCCGCTGGCACGGCACGCTGACGGCCGACCATGTCCTGGCCTGGGAGGTCCTCACCGGCCTCGCGTCGGACCGGATCGACCAGGTGGCGACGGCCGTCGCCAAGTACCACAGCAGCGAACTCGCCCAGGGCATCGCGGCGTGGGCCGTCGGCGTCCCCGGCCCCGAGCAGCGGGCGAACCGCAGCGGGGCCGCGGTGACCCTGGACTCCGCCTACCGGGAGGCGCCGGGGCTGACGCTGTCGGCGGGAACCTCCGAGGTCATGCTCCAGATCATGGCCGCCGCGTTCGACTCCATCGGACAGGAAGAGCAACTGACATGGACCTCACCCCCGATCCACTCGTCGACCGGCTGCGCAGGGCACTGCGTACGGGCCTGGCCGGCGTCCCCGCCCGGACGGAGCTGCACGGCGCACCGGTGACCGACGGAGCCCTCGGCCCCACCCGGGCGGTGCTCGACGAGCTGGGCGCGTCCGACTTCGAGCGGCCGGTCGCGGCCGGCGGCCTCGACCTCGGCCTGACGGCCGGGGTGCTGGTCAGCGAGGAGCTCGGCCGCGCCGCCCGCGGAAACTCCTACCGGGCCGACGCGACGGCGGCCGACCTGGGCGGTCCGGCCGGCGCGGCACTGGCGGGCTTCGAGGCGCTGCCGGCCGGCAGTGGGGTCGTCGCGACCCCGCGGGCCGGCGGCTGGCGGCTGACCGGCACGGTCACGGTCGACGACGTGAGCGCCGGGACGCTTCTGGTGGCGGCCAGGACGGACGGCGAGCCGGTACTCGTCGCGGTGGAGCGCAAGGCGCCCGGCTGCACCACCGAGAGCGGGTGCTGGCCGCCGGTCGCCCGGTTCGACGCCGCTTCGGTCGGCGCGGCGGACGTGCTCGGACCGCTGGACGACTCGCCCGCCGGTCCGCTCGGCCGGGCCCGGCTGCGGCAGGCCGCCTACCTGCTGGGCATAGCCGACGGTGCGCACCGGGCCGCGGTGGAATACACCGGGTTCCGGCGGCAGTTCGGCACCAGACTGCGTGATCTGCCCGCGGTCTCGTTCCCGCTGGCGCGCGCCCTGGTGGCGCTGCGCGCGACCAGGGCTCTGGTGTATCGGGGGGCCTGGTCGGTCGACTCGGAGCCGGACGCCGTGGGCACCGCGCCCGTGATGGCGCTGGCGATGGCCGCCGAGACCGCGCGCGACGTGGTGCGGTGGAGCATGCAGAGCTGCGGGGTCCGCGCGATGACGGCGGAGCTGGGCCTGCACCGGTACTTCCGGCTGGCCGCGGCCGAGTCCGTCCGGTTCGGCGATCCCGCCGCGCTGTGGCGGACGGTCGGCGCCGACCGCGTCAGGTCGGCGCGGCACGCTGCGGCCGGCCTGGAGGTTCCGGTCGCGGCGGCCGTCCGGCCCTGGGAGATCAGCCGGCTGTAGGGGGCAGCCGGCCGTGGCGGATCAGCTGGCGCGCAGATTCCCCGCCGACACCATTCTCTCGTCGCCGAGGGGCCGGCCGGCCGAGTGGGTGAGTCCGGTCCGGTAGGCCAGGGACACGAGCTCGGCGCGGTCGCGCACGCCGAGCTTGGTCCGCACTCGGTAGAGATGGGTGCGGACCGTGGCCTCGCCGATGATCAGCTCGCGGGCCACCTCCTCGGTGGACATGCCGAGCGCGACCATCCTGGTCACTTCCCGTTCCCGCGGGGTCAGCTCGGTCATCTCCGGGCAGGTCGCGGCCTCCTGGGGCTCCGGCTGCGCACGGAACCAGGTGACCAGGCGCTCCGCGATGTTGGGCGCGAGCATGGTCTGTCCGGCGGCTGCCGCCTGGATGGCCGTGACCAGCTCCTGCGGGCTGGCCTCCTTGCCGAGCAGACAGCTCGCGCCGGCGTGGAGCACGTCGCTCACCGTCTTGTCGGCGTCGGAGGCGGTGAACACGACGACGCTGGGCGCCTCGTCCTCCTTGCCGAGTCTGCGGATCATGTCCAGACCGGAGATGGTCTGGAGGTTCAGATCCGTGACCACGACATCGGGCCGCATGGTGCGTACGAGCACGATGGCCTCCATGCCGTTGTGGGTAGTGCCGATCACGTCGATGTCCGGCACCGCGTCGAGGAGGGTCTTGAGACCGTCCGCGATCACGGGCAGCTGATCACAGATGAGCACCCGAATAGTCATGATTTCCCCCTGATGAGGATTAGGTAGAAGCCTCGCTGTCACGAACGGGATCGCGGCGCCCCGTTGTCGCGAGGCTCGCCCCAGAGCAGTGACTCTTCCGGGTGGCTGGACCGGCGGGCCGCACCCGGTGGCTGCGGCCCACGCGGTCAGCCGTTGCCGTTGTTGTCCGTCCCGGAGAGGGGCAGCAGGTCCGCCGAGGAGGCGAGGGCGACGGTGCGCTGCTGGGCCGGCGCCGGCGCGGCGGTGTCGGAGGAGGTCGTGATTCCTCCCACGAGCGCCCCGAGAGCGATGACGGAGGCGGCGGCGACAGGGGCGAAGCGCATGGAGAACTCCTATGGAGAGGAAGGCCGTTTCGACTCCACTGATGTTCGCGATCCGCCTTCCCGGCGCGTTCCCCTCCGGACACCCGCCCGATCCCCCGGCCCGTGGGCCGGCGGACCTGCGGGGATCAGCGTGCGTTGTCCGGGACCTTCATGAGGGAGAAGAGTTCGTCCGCCGCCGAGCGGTGCTGCCGGGCCAGCTGCGCGTCCCCCTGGGCCTCGGCGGTGCGGCCGAGACCCCACAGCGCGCAGGCCTCGTCGTAGCGCAGCTCCATACGGCAGGCGATCTCGTGGGCCAGCAGCTGCTGGGCCTGCGCCGTCTCCAGATCGCCCTGCGCGTAGCGCACGCGCCCCACCGAGAGGTGCACGGTGGCACGGTGGATGTCGTCGGTGCTGCTGGTGGCCTTGGCGAGGGCGTGGTCGGCGCTGTCCGCCGCCTCGTCCAGCTCTCCCATGCTCGCCAGCACATCGGCTCTGCGGGCGAGCACCAGCGGCAGCACGGAGGGCATGCTCATGCGCTGACATCGCTCCAGCGCCGCGTCGGCCCAGGAGAGCGCCTCCTCGAAGCGGCCGAGACGCTCGATCGCCTGGGAGAGGTTGCTCAGCGCGTCGACGGAGAGCTGTATCTCCTTGATCGAGTCGAAGATGGCGACCGCCCGCTCCGCCGACGCCGCCGCCTCGTCGAACAGCCCGAGCCGCACCTGGACCAGGCTGAGCGTGCTCAGCGACGAGCCGTCGAGCCGGGTGAAACCGAGCTCCCGGGCCCGCACGTTGGCCTCCTGGCACAGGTGCAGGGCGCGTTCCAGCTGCCCCATGCTGTTGCAGGCCTGTCCCAGCCGGGCCCGGCACTCCGCCTCGCTGTGCACGTCGTCCATCTGCCGGGACAGGTCCACGGCTTCCTCCAGCCGGGCGACGGCCTCGCTCAACTGCCCGAGCCGCCACTTGCCCATGGCCAGATTCATCAGGTTCAGCCGGGTCAGCGACCGGTCCCCGAGCTGTCGCGACGCGCTGACCCCCGTCTCCAGGGCCGCGTTCGCGCTGGCGTCGTAGGCGCGGATGCTGGAGTGGAAGCCCAGCTCACGCGGCAGCCGGGCCGCGTGCCACAGCAGTCCCTCGTGGTACGCGGCGTCCACCGCCGCCAGCAGGCTCTCGCGGTGCTGGTCGAGCCACTGGAGCGCCTTGTCCTTGTGGTCGAACCCGGCGGGCCGCCGACCTTTGTCGTCGGCGTCCTTGAAGGTGCGCCGTCCGGGGAACAGGGTGTCGCAGGCGTGTTCCGCCGCGACCAGGTAGTGGTCCATCAGGCGTCGCACCGCCTGCGCGTCCTCCGGCGCCTTCTGGCTCTGCGCGACACGCTGCACGAAACTGCGCACCAGGTCGTGCAGCGCGTACACCCCTGGCTCCCGGGCTTCCAAGAGCCTTACGTCCACCAGCTCTTCCAGGACGTCCTCGGCCGCCAGCGCATCGGTGTCCAGCAGTGCGGCGGCCTCCTCGGCGTCCAGATAGCGTCCGGGGTGGTGCCCCAACAGCCGGAAGGCCGTGCGCTGTTCCCGGGGCATGGACTGGTACGACAGCAGCAGGGCGCCCGCCACTCCCCGTCCCTCGCTGGTGAGTTCGTCCAGGCGCCGGTCGTGGTCCCGCAGCCGTTCGACCAGGCGCTGGACCGTCCACTGCGGGCGGTTCGCCAGCCGGGCGGCGGCGATGCGGACCGCCAACGGCAATCCTCCGCACAGCCGCAGCAGTTCGCGGGCCGCGACCGGCTCCCTCTCGACCCTTTCGGCACCCAGGGTGTTCCGCAGGATCTGATGGCTCTCCGGCTCCGGAAGGGCACCCAGGGAGGTCCATTCGGCGCCGTCCAGTCCGGTCAGCCGCGGGCGGCTGGTGATCAGGACCAGGCTGTCGGACGAGGCGGGGATCAGCTCCCGCACCTGCTCCGACGCGGCGGCGTTGTCCAGGACCAGGAGCATGCGACGGCCCCGCATGTACGACTGCCACCGCGCGGCGCGCCCCGCCGGCACCGTGGGCAGCTCCTCGCTGGGGACCCCGGCGGCGGCCAGCAGGTCCCCCTGTGCCTGGAACGCGCTGAGCGGCGTCTGGCCCGGTGTGAAGCCGTGCAGGTCGATGAAGAGGCTGCCGTCCGGGTACTGCTCGGCCAGCTGGTGGGCGGCGCGGATGGCCAGTGCCGTCTTGCCGCCGCCGCCCATGCCGTCCAGGGCCAGGACCGTCGGCGCCCCCTCCTGGGCCTTCCCGGCCGCGTCGCGGACCCACTCCAGTTCCGCGCTGCGGCCGGAGAAGTCGGGCACGTCGAACGGCAGCGCGTGCGGAACCTCCCTCGCCCGGCGCGGGGCACGGGAGACCACGGCGCGTTCCGGGCGGGCGAGGGACGGGTCCTGGCGCAGGATGCGCTCGTGCAGTCCGGTCAGCTCCGCGCCGGGGTCGATGCCCAGTTCGTCGGCGAGGTGCTCCCGGGTGCGGGCGAACTCGTCGAGCGCGGCGGCCTGTTGGCCGGAGTGGTAAAGGGCGAGCATCAGCCGGCCGCGCAGCGTCTCGCGCAGCGGATGCTCGTCGACGAGGGCCCGCAGCTCACCCGTGATCTCGGCGGCCTCGCCGGCGTCGATGCGCAGATCGTAGAGCTGCTCGGCGGCGGTCAGCCGCTGCTCCTCCAGGGCCGTCGACGCGGCGTCGACCACCCGGCCGCCGGAACCGGACAGCACGGGCCCTCGCCACAGTGCCAGCGCCTCTCGCAGTCGGGCCGCGGCCCGATCGGGCTCCCCCGCCTCCAGCGCCACCCTGGACTGCCTCAACAGCCCCTGGTAGCAGAGCAGGTCGAGTTGGTCCGGGTCGACGTCCGCGCGGTATCCGGGTCCGTCGGTGACGATGATGTCGGGGCCGTGGGGGATGCGGCTGCGCAGTTTGGCGACCGTCTTGCGCACCTGGTGCTCGGCGCTGTCCGGCGGTTCGTCGTTCCACGCGGCCGCCACGAGACGGGAGACGGGCACGACGCGCCCCGCTTCCAGGAGCAGCATCACGAGAACGCGCCGTTGCAATGCGCCGTTGACCGATATGAGTTCGCGACCGCTACGGACTTCCAGGGATCCCAGGACGGCGAATTCCGGCCTGGGGCCCGCGTCGTCTTCAAGTCGACTCGATGTCGCGGCCCGCACCTTATCCTCCCCCGTCAGCGATGAGATGGGACACACGCCACAGAGGGTAGATCATCGGGCGGAGCACACGCACCAGGCATGTAGGCTCCCTCGTCCGTCCCTCCGTGCCTTCGCCTCGCAGAAGGAAAACACAACTACCCGGCGCGCGTCACCGGGCACCCGGCCGGATATCGGCGATGAGATCCTGCCGCGCCTTGGCGACGCGCTCACGGGTGACCTCCGGCGTGCTCCCCTCCACGACCACGTAGGCGCGCCGGGCGCGCGGATCACCGACCGGCGCGATCCGGTCGCCGGCCGTGTACGGGAAGCGCGCTCCACGGACCCAGGGGGTCACGGCGATGTCCTCCGTGCCGGTGTACGTCTCCAGCCGTCCCTCGGGCAGCAGAAAAAAACCGGTCTCCCCGTATTGGGTGGCCCTCGGCACGACCGGACGGCTGCCCAGGAGCGCCGTGAAGACCGCCGCCTCCAGGTCGAACCCGCGCGCGATCTCGACGAGCAGGGGGATACGGTCGCCGCCCAGGTGCGCACGGCACGACACGATCCGCGGCCCGTAGGGAAGCAACGCCACCTCCGTGTGGGCCGGGCCGAAGTGGTAGCCGCTCGCGGTCAGCCGCTCCTCGACCACCGCCGAGATGAACTTCTGTTCGTCGTCGGTCAGGGGCGCCGGATGGAGATGACCCGTCACGTGGAAGTCCGGTGGCCCCGTGGTGCGTTGGGCCGTCATCCCCACGACGTGATGGATCCCGTTCACGGTCAGCGTCTCGACGCTCACCCGGGGAGCCTCGGCAGGAGCCCGGTCCTCTCCCTCATGGGACCGGAGCCGTTCGTAGACCGTCGGAGGGTTCGGGGACAGCCCGAGCTGCCACGCCTCGCGGACCACCGGCAGGACGGAACCGCCGTGTCCGCAGTGCAGCACGGCGTCGATGCCGTTGCGCCGCGCGGTCCGCGCGATGGTCTCGCGCAGTGCGGTCTCGTCGGTGAAGTCGGTGAACAGCAACTCCTCGGAGACCTCCGCGACGCGCGGCGCCAAGTCGGCCTCCAACTGCGACGGATCCCATACCGACCAGATACGGAACCCCCGCTCGGCTCCTTTTCTCACGAGTTGGTGGCTGGGCATCACCATGAGCAGCCTGAACTGCGAGCTTCTAGGGGCGTATGCGCACATACACGTCACTGTGCAGTGGGCTCTTCCCTCCCCATTCCCCTTCCCTTCCCCTCACGAACGGCCCCGGCCGTCAGCGGCCCGACGTCCGGTCACGGGTAAGCAGGATGCGCAGCGGCGGCGACGGAAGGTCGACGCCGTGCGTACGGGCGGTTGAACCTGACGCGGACGCGCGGAGCAGGGGGGTGTCCGTAGCGTCCGTCCTACTTGCCGGCGCGGTCGGCGCAAGTCGCCCCGATTGAACCGGTGATGACACGTCGATCGATAAACAGAAGCTGGCGGTGAGATGTCCGAAAAACAGTGGAGCAGTGTCACCGTGGATCACTACCATGCTGCCGATCCGAGCCGTCTAGTCAAGGACATGCCGTTGTACACCTCGTGAGACCTCCCAAGCGCTAATTCGTCGCGCGGCACGCATGTGCGTCGCGCTTCCTTTTGCTGCGAGCTTCTCACTGGAATCAGGTGTACTTCTGTGCTCGAAAACTGGGTAGTCGAACCTGTCCGCATACCGCTTATTCGCCGCCGTTGCCATGTGTGCGCGTCCGATACTTTCCGGACGAGCGGCAAATTCCGCGTCAACGCGAACCATAAACTCATAGACGTCTGGCTTCTCGCGCTCTGCACCTCCTGCGGGGAGACCACGAAGCTCACGATCATGGAGCGGATGAACGTGCGCTCCGTACGACCGGAGTTGCTGGACCGACTGCATGACAACGACCCCTCCCTGGCGGCAGAGCTGCTCCAGGACCCGGCCGTGCGGCGCCGCAATCACGTCTCCCTCGACTGGGACGACGCCTGGCGTCTTGACACCGGCGGATCGGATCACCTGGACCGCGAGGTGATCGACGTATCGGTCCGCTTCGCGGCCAGGATCCCCGTCCGGCCGGTACGGCTGATCGCCGAGGGCTGCGGTCTTTCCCGGTCCGAGGTCGAGAAACTGATCACGGACGGGAAACTCGTCTCGGCGGTCCGGCTGAGCGGCAAGCTCTCCGGCGACTTCACCTTCACGCTCAAGCGCTGAGCCCCGCTCGTCTGTGGGGCCTTGTCCGACGGGATCCGCCGGACCGGCCCCGCGGCCGATTGCCCTTGTCGTCCCGGGTGCCGGGCCGGGCCGTCGAGCACCGCGTCTATCGCCTGTTGACGGACCGGATCTGCGGCTCGGATAGATTCGCGCGGCGTGCCGTGTATTCGCGTTCTTGGTCCGCCGGGCACCGAAGTCGCGGGCCGGACAGCCGAGTTGGGTCCGCCGCGGCAGCGGGCCGTGCTGTCGCTGCTGATCGCGGCACGGGGTGGCTTCGTGCCGATCGACCGGATCGCGGACGAACTGAGGCGGGGCGCGCCGCCGGCGAAAGCCATGGCGTCCCTGCACGCCTACGTGTCGAACCTGCACCGGGCGCTCGGCTGGTGGCGGGGACCGGTGTTCGCGGAGCACGCCGACGAGGTGTGGGGTTCGACCGCGACCAGTTGACGGCCAACGGCACCCGGCTCCAGCTGTGGTCCTGCGGCGGCACCCCCGACCAGAAGTGGGCCGAGGCCTGACGGCGGTCAGGCCTCGGC
>NZ_VJZD01000135.1 GCF_009377175.1 Streptomyces adustus | reverse complement strand
GGATGGGTGTAGTCGATCGGCCCCGTGGCGGCGGCCTGCGTGACCGAGGGGGTGCCCGGGGGCGTGGCCGACGCTCCGGGCGGGGTGAGCGCGGAGGGATCCGCGGGCCCGGAGGACGGCGGGCCGGCAGGGTCGGCGGGCGTGGCGCCGCCCGGATGCGCGTTCTGCCCGGGCTGCCCCGGGCCGACCGGCGCCTGCGGCCCGTACGGGCTCTGGAGTCCCTGCTGAGGCACGGGCTGGGGCGCCACGGAGCCCGCGCCGCCCTGGGCCGGGGTCTCGCCGTGCTCCGGGCCGCGGGCCGCGGGCTGCCGGGAGCGGTCGCCGTCCGCCGGTCTCGGCCTGGGTGCCTGGACCGAGCGGGCCAGGCCGCGGGAGACCGCCTCGTCGACACCGGCCGCGAGCTGCCGGGCCTCGGGCAGCCCCTGGTCGGCGAGGAGTTCGGCGAGACCGCCCGCGTACCCCTGGCCGACGGCGCGCACCTTCCAGGCACCCGCTCTGCGGTAGAGCTCCAGGGCGACGACGGCCGACTCGGCGTCCAGCCCGGTGATGGTGTAGCTGGCGATCTCGGTGCCGTCCAGGCCCGTGACGGCGACGAACGGCGCCGCGACCAGGCCGAAGCGGACGGGGCCGCCCGTGCCGTCGGGCAGTGCGAGCAGCACGCTCACCCGGTGCACGGCCTCCGGCACGGCGGCCAGGTCCACCGCGAGGCGGTGATCGGCGGCCGCCTGCCGGGAGACCTCGAGTCCGGGCAGGGCGGGAGCGCCCGGGTGGGCCACCCCTTCCACGCCCTGGACCCTGCCGTGCTCGTCGCCGAGCGTGGCACCGGCCACGACCGGCGTGCCGGCGGAGATCCGGATCTCCAGGCGGACCTGGGACAACGGGTGGTTCTGTCCCCGTACCAGCTCGGCCGTCATCGCCCGCGTCTCCCTGCGCTGTGCCGCCGTGTCGTGTCGTGTGCCGCCCGCCGCTCCGCTAGAGAAGCGGAAGGATGACCGGCATCAGGTCCTGGAAGGTACGGCCGTTGGCCGGGGCGCCGAGGGCCGTCATCGACCAACCCGAGCCTGCCCGGTGCACCTTGGCCATGATCTGGGCCGTGTAGGCGCCGCCGCCCGCCAGCGTGTAGCGGGCGAGCTCCTGGCCGTTGGTCTCGTCGACCAGACGGCAGAACGCGTTCTGCACCTCCTGGAAGGTCTGGCCCGTGAAGGAGTTCACGGTGAAGACGATCTGGTCGATGTGGACCGGGACGCGCTGGAGGTCGACGAGGACGGCCTCGTCGTCGCCGCCCTGGCCGGCACCGCCGACGAGGTTGTCGCCGGTGTGGCGCACCGAGCCGTCGTCGCTGACGAGGTGACGGAAGAAGACCACGTCGACCGGCTGCTTGTCCGCGAACAGCACGGCGGAGGCGTCGAGGTCGATCTCGCGGGTGCGCGAGCCGAACAGGCCGCGCCGGGGAGCAGCCTGCCAGCCGAGACCCATGCGTACCGCGGTCAGGCTGCCTCCGTCGTTCTTCTGCAGACTGATGGCCTGACCCTTGGTCATATTGACGGTCACGGCTTGTTCCCCTCTCGAGCTGTCCCCGGTTGCCGCGGATTCCGCGGGTTGTCCAGAACCCTACGCAGAGCCACCGACAGTGCCGAACCCCGGTCCGCACTTTGTGTCGGTCTTGCAACACAGCACGCTGCGCCGGGGTCCGGTGTGGCAGCAGGGTCAGGCCAGGCCCGCCTCCCGCATCTGACGCAGTTCCTTCTTCATCTCGGACACCTCGTCACGCAGCCGGGCGGCGATCTCGAACTGGAGGTCCGCGGCGGCGGCGCGCATCCGCTCCGTCAGTTCCTCGATCTGCTCGGCGAGTTCGGCCGCGGGGCGGTCGGTCGGCACCTTCTCCTTGGCCTTGGCGGTCCGGCCGGCCTTCGCGCCGGCCGCCTTGCCGCCGAGCGAGGGCACCGGGGCCTTGGTGCCGTGGCCGTCCTTCTTCGCCTTGCGGTAACCGGTGCCGAGCAGCTGCTCGGTGTCGACGTCCTCGCGGGCGATCTGCGCCACGATGTCGTTGATCTTCTTGCGCAGCGGCTGCGGGTCGATGCCGTTCGCCGTGTTGTACGCGACCTGCTTCTCGCGTCGGCGGTTGGTCTCGTCGATGGCCCGCTCCATCGACGGCGTGATCTTGTCGGCGTACATATGGACCTGGCCGGAGACGTTGCGCGCGGCCCGGCCGATGGTCTGGATCAGGGAGGTGCCGGAGCGCAGGAAGCCCTCCTTGTCGGCGTCGAGGATGGCCACCAGGGACACCTCGGGCAGGTCGAGCCCCTCACGCAGCAGGTTGATGCCCACGAGGACGTCGAACTCGCCGGCCCGCAGCTCGCGCAGGAGCTCGACGCGGCGCAGGGTGTCGACGTCGCTGTGCAGATAGCGCACCTGGATGCCGAGTTCCAGGAAGTAGTCGGTGAGGTCCTCGGCCATCTTCTTGGTGAGCGTGGTGACCAGGACGCGCTCGTCCTTCTCGACCCGCCCCCGGATCTCGTGGACCAAGTCGTCGATCTGCCCCTCGGTGGGCTTGACGACGACCTCCGGGTCGATGAGGCCGGTGGGCCGGATGATCTGTTCGACGACACCGTCCGACCGGGACAGCTCGTAGTTTCCGGGGGTCGCCGACAGGTACACGGCCTGTCCGATCCGCTCCTGGAACTCCTCCCACTTCAGGGGGCGGTTGTCCAGCGCGGAGGGCAGCCGGAAACCGTGGTCGACGAGGGTGCGCTTGCGGGAGGCGTCGCCCTCGTACATGGCGCCGATCTGCGGGACGGTGACGTGCGACTCGTCGATGACGAGGAGGAAGTCGTCCGGGAAGTAGTCGAGCAGGGTGTTCGGCGGGGAGCCGGGCTCGCGGCCGTCGAAGTGCATCGAGTAGTTCTCGACACCGGAACAGCTGCCGATCTGGCGGAGCATCTCGATGTCGTACGTGGTCCGCATCCGCAGGCGCTGGGCCTCCAGGAGCTTGCCCTGCTTCTCCAACTCGGCCAGGCGTTCCCCGAGCTCCTTCTCGATGTCGTTGACGGCCCGCTCCATGCGCTCGGGTCCGGCGACGTAGTGGGAGGCCGGGAAGACGTACAGCTGCTGGTCGTCGCTGATGATCTCGCCGGTGAGCGGGTGCAGGGTGGACAGCGCCTCGATCTCGTCGCCGAACATCTCGATGCGGACCGCGAGCTCCTCGTAGACCGGGAAGATCTCGATGGTGTCGCCGCGGACGCGGAAGGTGCCGCGGCTGAAAGCCACGTCGTTGCGCGTGTACTGGATGTCCACGAAACGCCGCAGCAGCTGGTCGCGGTCGATCTCGTCGCCGACCTTGAGCTGGACCATGCGGTCCACGTACTCCTGCGGGGTGCCGAGGCCGTAGATGCAGGAGACCGAGGCGACCACGATCACGTCACGGCGGGTGAGCAGCGAGTTGGTCGCGGAGTGCCGCAGGCGCTCGACCTCCTCGTTGATCGAGGAGTCCTTCTCGATGTAGGTGTCCGACTGCGGGACGTAGGCCTCGGGCTGGTAGTAGTCGTAGTACGAGACGAAGTATTCGACCGCGTTGTTCGGGAGCAGCTCGCGGAACTCGTTCGCCAGCTGGGCGGCCAGAGTCTTGTTCGGGGCCATCACGAGCGTGGGGCGCTGGAGCTTCTCGATCATCCACGCCGTGGTGGCGGACTTGCCGGTGCCGGTCGCGCCCAGCAGGACGACGTCCTTCTCACCGGCCTCGATGCGCCGGGCCAGATCGGCGATGGCCGCCGGCTGGTCGCCGCTGGGCTGGTAGGGGCTGACGACCTCGAAGGGCGCCACCGTGCGTTCGATGTGGGAAACGGGCCGCATGGGTTCCACCGTACGGCCCGGCACTGACAACGGGGGCGGATCAGCGGCCCTGCGGGGTGCGGGAGCGGCGCTGCACCGCTTCCCGCCGGGGCCGGGGCGGCACGCGACGGCCCGCGTGCTCCACGACCGGGTGGGCCGGGATGCCGGGCTTGGGCTCGGCGACGACCTGTTCGGTCCTGCCCATGACCATCAGCGGGTCGAACATCACCACGACACCGGCGAGGCAGAGGAAGGCCAGCGGACCGATGAGCATCGGGGCGAGCAGCGCCGCGGCCGAGTCGCCGGTGGTGGTGTGGGGCGTGGTGTGCAGGTGGACGCTGAGGCCGGCCATCCCCATGTAGTGCATCCCGCTGACGGCCAGGCCCATCACCAGGCTCGCGCCCACGCTCCAGCGCAGCCCCCGGACCTGGCCGGCCGCCCACAGGGCTGCGGTGGCGGCGGCCATGGCGATGACGACGGAGGCGACGACCGTGAGCGTGTTGTACTCCAGCGCTCCGTTCAGGCGCATTCCGGCCATACCCAGGTAGTGCATCGAAGCCACTCCCAGACCGGTGATGGTGCCCCCGGTGAACAGGGCCGCTCCCTTGGCGCCCTTGTAGCCGACGATGAAGATCCCGACGCCCACCATGACGACGGCCACGGCGAGGCTGGCGTACATCGTCGGCCTGTCGTAGCGGATCGGGGCCTCGTCGACCGAGAAGCCCATCATCGCTATGAAGTGCATGGTCCATATGCCGGAACCGATGGCCGCCGAACCGAGGGCGAGCCAGCCCGGGCGCCAGGACTGGGCCACGAGCATGGCTCTGGTGGTGCAACGCAGTCCGAGGGCCCCGCCGAGACAGGCCATGACATAGGCCACCAGCGGTGTGACGAGACCGTAGCTGAATCCGTCGACCGTGCCTTGCATGCTCGGCTGCCCTCCGCCCGGTTCCGGTCCTGAAATCGCCTTAATTATCCCCCTCAGACAGGACCGTCTGACCGGTCGAGGCTGTGGCGAGAGTATGACTCTCACCGCAATGACCGAACGGATCTCCGACAAAGAAACACACTTTTGCCGCACATGTGCGGCAACCGTGAGCAGGCGTGAGGGCGCCCGTTCAGCCTGCGGTCACCTCGCACACCCCACGCGGCGAACGCTCTGCTGTCACAGTTGAACCGTCCGTAGTCGCCCGACGCGAGGAGTACGCATGTACGCGCGCGCACTTGCCGTCATGACCGCCGCGCTCCTGGCCGCCGTGACCCTTCTGACGCCCGCCTCCGACGCCCGGGCGCGCTCCGACCGGCGGCCCGTGATCATCGCCCACCGAGGCGCCTCGTCCCACGCCCCCGAGAACACCCTGGCGGCCGTCGACCGGGCCGCCGGACTGGGCGTCGACTGGGTGGAGAACGACGTCCAGCGCACCAAGGACGGCACGCTCGTGGTGATCCACGACGACAGCCTCCGGCGCACGACCGACGTCGAGCGGGTCTTCCCCGGCCGCTCGCCGTGGAAAGTGAAGGACTTCACGGCCGCCGAGATCGCACGCCTCGACGCGGGCAGCTGGTTCGGCCGTGCCTACGCGGGCGTGCGCGTGCCGACGCTCGAGCAGTACCTGCGCCGGGTCGAGCACAACCGTCAGAACCTGCTCCTGGAGATCAAGAACCCGGAGCTGTACCCGGGGATCGAGCAGCAGATCCTCAAGCTGCTCGGCAACGAGGGCTGGCTCGACCGGCAGCACCTCGCCAGCCGGCTGGTCGTCCAGAGCTTCAGCGCGCGCAGCCTGCGCACGGTCCACGACCTGAAGCCCGCCGTCACCACCGGGTTCCTCGGCAGCCCTGCCGTGCGGGAACTGCCCGCCTACGCGGCCTTCACAGACCGGATCAACGCCTCGCACGGGTCCCTTTCCGCGGGGTACGTGTCCGCGGTGCACGCGCTCACGGGCCCGCACGGCAGGCGGATGGGGGTCGCCGCCTGGACCGTCGACGACGCGGAGACCGCCCGGAGGGTGGCCGGGTACGGGGTCGACGGCGTCATCACCGACAAGCCCGACCTCTTGCGCCAGGCCTTCCAGGGGTGCTGACCCCGGCCGGCCGCCAGGGGCGGGCGCTGCCCGGTGTCCGGTTCCGGCGGCGTTGTCAGTGGCGGGCCGTACGGTGGGGCGCATGGACAGCCATGGGCAGTACGAGCAGCGGGTCGTGTGGACCGTCGTCGCCACCGACATCGGTCCGCTGCTTCTGGCCGCGACCGGCACGGGCCTGGTCAACGTCGTCTTCCACGCCACCGACGCGGTGCGCGACAAGTCGCTCGGCCGACTCGCCGAGCGGCTGGGGACCACCCCCGTCGAGGCACCCGGTTCCCCGCTGCTGGCGGAGGCGATACGCCAGGTCGAGGCGTACTTCGCCGGTGAGCGGCGCGCCTTCGAGCTGCCGCTGGACTGGTCGCTGAGCTCGGGCTTCAACCGGCAGGTGCTGCGGGAGCTGGCATCCGCGGTGCCCTTCGGCGCGGTCGTCGGCTACGGCGATCTGGCGAGCCGGGTCGGTCAGCCGGGCGCGGCGCAGGCGGTGGGCGTCGCGATGGGTTCCAATCCGCTGCCCGTGATCGTGCCCTGCCACCGGGTCGTCGAGAGCGACGGCGGCATCGGCGGGTTCGGGGGCGGTCTGGAGACCAAGCGGAAACTGCTCGCCCTGGAGGGTGTGCTGCCCGAGCCGCTCTTCTGAGGACCGCGGACCCGACACCGCCTCGGGAGCGTTCTCGTCCCCCGCCGGTCGCGAGGGTTTGACCGGGCGCGCCGCCCGCCAGAGATGAGGGAGAACCGCGAGACAGGAGGCAGGCGCGTGGTGCTGGTGGTGTCCGATGAGGTACGGGAAGCGATAGCCGCGCGTCGGCCCGTGGTGGCCCTGGAGTCCACGATCATCGCGCATGGGCTGCCGCGCCCGCGCAACCTCCAGGTGGCGCTGGAGCTGGAGACCGTCGTACGGCAGGAGGGTGCCGTACCGGCGACGATCGCCGTCCTCGACGGGCGGCCGCATGTCGGCCTGGACAAGGAGCAGCTGGAGCGGGTCGCGAACGAGGACGGGATCCGCAAGCTCGGCCATCGCGACCTGCCGCTCGCGGTGGCCGCGGGGGCCAGTGGGGCGACGACCGTGTCGGCGACCGCGCTGCTGGCCGCGCTCGCGGGCGTACGGGTGTTCGCGACGGGGGGACTCGGCGGGGTGCACCGCGAGTGGACCGTGACGCAGGACGAGTCGGCGGATCTGGGTCTGCTGGCACGGACCCGGATCACGGTGGTGTGCGCGGGCGTGAAGTCCATCCTGGACGTGCCGGCGACCCTGCAACGGCTGGAGACGCTGGGGGTCGCGGTGGCCGGGTACGGCACGGACCGCTTCCCGGGGTTCTATCTGTCGGACTCGGGCCACCCGGTGGACTGGAGGCTCGACACCCCGGGGCAGGTGGCGGACGTCATGCGGGCGCAGGACGCGGTCGGTGGGCCGGAGTCGGCGCTGATCGTCGCCCAGCCCGTCCCCGAACGGGAGCAGCTGGATCCCGAGCTGCACGCGCGGGTGCTCGCCGAGGCGCTGAACGCGTGCGAGGAACAGGGCGTCACCGGGCAGGCGGTCACTCCGTTCCTGCTCGACCACCTCGTGCGGCACACGGACGGCGCCTCGCTGAGCGCCAATCTGGCGGCCGTGCGGGGGAACGTGAGGCTGGCGGGCCGGATCGCGGCGGCGTGGGCCGGGGGATGACCGCCGGGCGGGGCGGCGCGCTGCTGGTCGTCGGTGACGTGGTCACGGACGTCGTGGCCCGGCATCGGGGGCCGCTCGCCACCGGCACCGACACGGCCGCCTCGATCCGTACCCTGCCCGGCGGCGCGGGCGCGAACGTCGCGTGCTGGGCCGCTCACCGGGGCTGTCCCGATGTGCGGATGCTCGGGCGGGTGGGCGCGGACTCGGCCGGCTGGCACGAGCGGGAGCTGGCCTGTCACGGGGTGCGGCCGCACCTGGTCGTGGACGCGCAGGCGCCGACCGGGACGGTGATCTGTCTGGTCGACACGGGAGAGGCGGCGGAGCGGACGTTTCTCACCGACAGCGGCGCGTGTCTGCGACTCGACCCGGGCGACTGGTCGGATGCGTTGCTCGACGGGGTCGCCTGGCTGCACCTGTCGGGCTATCTGCTGTTCTCGGAGCCGAGCCGGGCCCTGGTGGCGGCGGCCCTGGAGTCGGCACGCGCGCGTGGGGTGCCGGTGAGCCTGGATCCCGCGTCGGCCGGATTTCTGGTCGGTCTGGGCGTCGAGCGGTTCCTCGAGCTCGTCGCGGGGGTGGCGGTCCTGCTGCCGAGCCGGGACGAGGCGTGCCTGCTCACGGGGCTGCCCGACACGGCGGACGCGGCGGCCAAGCTGAGCCGTCACATCCCGCTGGTGGTCGCCAAGCAGGGCGCCCGCGGTGCGCTGGTGGCCAGGTCCGGCGCCGTGCGGGCCCGCGTCCCCGCGGTACCGGCGACGCCCCGGGACACCACGGGAGCGGGCGATGCCTTCACGGGTGCGTTCCTCGCGGCCCTGCTCGCCGGGGCCGAGGCCGAGGAGGCCGCGGCGGAAGGATGCCGGGCCGGGGCACAGGCGGTCGAACGGGTCGGCGGGAGACCACCCGCGTCACGGTGAGACGGCGACCGCGAAGCGCCCGGCGCCGCTACGCCTTGCGGCCCCACGCCGAGATCATGGGGGCGGTGGCCAGGTCCATGGTGCCGGAAGCCACGTTCGCCAGGTGCCGGTCGATGTCCTGGTCCGTGGCGAGGCCCGCCTCGACCAGACGGCCGCGGATCTGCCGGACCGTCGCCGCCTCCAGGGCGGTGCAGGCGGGCGAGGTGACCGGGAAGTACGCGTCGGCCCGGACCTCTTGCAGTCCGGCCTCGCGCAGCAGCCGGGGAAGCCTGCGCCCGTACGCGAGGTCGGCGCCCCGGTCGGCCAGGAGTGTGCGGAATCCGTGCCTCAGACGGTTCGCGAGCTGCTGCTCGGGACCGTGCTCGTCGGGGCACAGAAGCGGTTGCAGCGCCGGGTCGGCGTCCTCGATCAGCAGCCACCCGCCGGGGCGCAGGGCGTTGATCATCGACTGGAGGGCCCGCTCCCGGTCCGGGACATGGACGAGGACGAGCCGGGCGTGCACCAGGTCGAAGCCCGCTCCCGGCGGCTCCTGCGCCCCGACGTCGTGGACGCTCACCTCGACCGGGGGCCGGGCCACGGCGGCCAGGAGCGAGACGTCGATGTCGGTCGCGACGACCTTGCCGGTCGACCCGACCTTCCCGGCCAGCCAGGACACCACGGAGGTACCGCCGGCACCGACTTCCCAGCAGTGCCGGCCGGGTCCGATCCCGAGCTTCTCCATGTGCCGGAACGTCGTGGGGTCGAAGAGGGCGGCGAAGGCGTCGAAGCGCTCTGCGGCCTCGGACTGACGATTGTCGAGAAGATACCGGTCGGTTGGCGTCATGCCCCGATCATCCCAGTCGTGCCGGTTGTCCCGTGCGGGCGACCCTCCCCGCGTCATCGGAGGGTGCCGGTCCGTCCACAGCCGGGAACCAAGCGGAATCTCCTGTTTCCACAGGCTTTTCCGCCACTCCCCCGCACCTGGCAAACTGGCACGCCAGGGCGCAGGAGTACGGCGGTTCGGCAGTACGGCGCGAGGAGATCCACGCGAGGAGATCCAGATGTCCATGGCAGGGAACCTGCGAAGGGTCACCGAACTCGGCAGGGTCGGCGGACTCCGCAAGGTGGCACGGCTCACCCGTCGGCGCCCACGCGTCGACCTGAGTCATCCCGCGCGCTCTCCGCTCGGCTCCTCCGTGGTGAACTGCGTGACGTACCGGGACGGCGTGCGGACACCGGGCGGGCGCGATCTGGTCGACACCGTGGCGCAGGTGCGCAAGTACGGCGACGGTTTCGTCTGGCTCGGCCTCCACGAGCCCACGGACCGGGAGTTCGCGGGGATCGCCGAACTGTTCGACCTGCATCCGCTGGCCGTCGAGGACGCGGTCGAGGCGCATCAGCGTCCGAAGGTCGAGCGGTACGGCGAGACGCTGTTCGCGGTGTTCAAGACGGTCTGCTACGTCGAGCACGAGGAACTCACCGCGACCAGCGAGGTGGTGAACACCGGCGAGATCATGGTGTTCGTCGGCCATGACTTCGTCATCTCGGTGCGGCACGGACGGCACGGCTCCTTGGGCCCGCTGCGCGAGGAGCTGGAGAGCGATCCGGTCCAGCTCGCCAAGGGACCGTCGGCGGTGCTGCACGCGATCGCGGACCATGTGGTCGACGACTATCTCCATGTCGCCGACTCGATGCAGTCGGACATCGACCAGGTCGAGACGGACGTGTTCTCGGCGGACGGTGCCCGGACCGACCCGGGCCGCATCTATCAGCTCAAGCGGGAACTCCTGGAGCTGAAGCGGGCTGTGGTCCCGCTCGCCCGGCCGCTGCTGGATCTCTCGGACCGGCCCATGCGGGTGGTCGACGCCGAGATACAGGCCTACTTCCGCGATGTCTCCGACCATCTGCTGCGGGCCACCGAGCAGATCGCGTCCTTCGACGAACTGCTCAACTCGATTCTCCAGGCGCACCTCGCGCAGGTCACGGTCGCGCAGAACGAGGACATGCGCAAGATCACGGCATGGGCCGCGGTGATCGCCGTACCGACGATGGTCTGCGGGGTCTACGGGATGAACTTCGATCACATGCCGGAGCGGCACTGGCAGTTCGGCTATCCCCTGGTCCTCGGCGTGATCGCCGTCGCCTGTCTGGTGCTGCACCGCGGCTTCCGGCGCAACGGCTGGCTCTGAGAGCTCCGGCTCCGGTCCGGTGGGCGGGTCAGCCGCCCCACGCCGGATGCCGTGGGTCGTCCGCGCGCACCAGGACGTCGGCCGTGCCGGCCGGGTCGGTCTCGCGCGCGTAGCTCTCGAAGGCGGGGAGCGTCCAGCGGTCGGCCTCGGGGGTGCGGCGGCGCAGGGCGGACGGGGAGAGGAGGACGTGGACGCTCAGGTCGAACGGGAACCAGTGCCGCAGCAGGAGGGGGCCGTGCAGCAACAGGATGCCGCCCGGCGGGAGCCGGACGTAGGAACTGCGGGTGGCACGGTCGGAGACCGGGTCCCAGAGGTCGGGCAGGATGCGCCCGTCGCCGCCCGGTTCGAGGGGTCCGAACACCTCACGCCACAGGGCTTGGGTGTCGAACCAGCCGTTGTAGTAGGCCTCCACGTCGTGGTGGCCGTGTTCCAGCCGGAGCGAGGCCGGACGCAGGAAGCCCTCCGTCCCCACGACGGCCGAGGGACGGCCGCGCAGCCGCAGGGCTTCGGCGACCCGTTCGGCGAGGTCTCCGGGGTGGGCCGCCGGGGCGCCGTCGAAGGCGATCCGGAGCCAGGGACTGCCGTCGCCCGGTCTCAGGTCGAGCAGCCGCTCGGCGAGCAGGTCGCCGAGCCGTTCCCAGGTGATCGCTTCGAGTCGCACACCGCCATGATGCCGCGTCGGACCGGGGCACGGCGGCGGTCGGCCCCGCACCCGGGCCGGTGCTCGCCCGTCGCGCGGTGCCGCTCGCCGCGGACGGGTGTGACGGCGGGCTCACCGGCGGGAAAGAACCCGATATGGCACTCCTTGCAACTCCTCCGACCGGTGCCGGACTTCATGGCGGACTTCTCGTCGTGCAGCCTGTGCGGCGCAAGCAGTGCGCCGGGTGCCGTCGCGGGCCGCTGCCGATGCTCGTCCTGGAGGACGGCGCACCGCGCTGCCTCGACTGCGCCGACCTCGGACATCTGGTGTTCCTGCCGCGCGGCGACACCGCGCTGACCCGCAGATCACGGGAGGAGAGCGCGCTGTCGGCGGTGGTCGTGCGGTACAACCGGCGTCAGGCCCGGTACGAGCGCCAGGGCATTCTGGTCGAGGAGTCCGCGCTGGCCCGCGCGGAACGGCGCTGCCTGGCCGACGCGGAGGCGCGCAGGCGGCGCCGGGCGCGGGACGCCCGACGGCGGGCGGCCGAGGACGTACGGTTCACGGGCGCCTTCGCGGCGGAGATACGACGGCTGTTCCCAGGTTGCCCCGAGGGCCGGGCGCAGGAGATCGCGGCGCACGCGTCGGCGCGCGGCAGTGGCCGGGTGGGACGCAGCGCGGCCGGCCGGGCGCTCTCGGAGGGCGCGGTGGTCTCGGCGGTCGTGGCCTCCGTACGGCATCTGGACACCCCGTACGACGCGCTGCTGATGAGCGGGGTGCCCCGGCACCGGGCGCGGCGGCAGATCGCGGCGGGCGTGGAGTCGGCGCTCGCGGGGTGGCGCGGTGGTGTGTCCGGCCGGGCCGGGTGAGGGAGCGTGGCAGGGCGGGCTCGGCGGGCGCGCGGGCGTCCGTTCCCCCGGTCGTGGCCGGTGGCCACGGCCACGAATTCACTTGTGATGGCGGAAGGCGCCGGGCAGGATCTCGGCTCGACGGGTGGGAGCTGACGTAGAAATGATCGACGGACCGTACTTGTTACTGGCGGCGCTGGGTGTCCTCGGCACGGGACTGATGGCCGGTGTCTTCTACGGCTTCTCGGTCCTGGTCATGCGGGGGCTGGCCGCGCTTCCGCCGGCCCAGGGGGCCGCCACGATGAACGCGATCAACTCCTCGGCCCTGGCACCCGCGTTCATGGTCGTGTTCTTCGGTGTGGCCACGGTGTGCGCGGTGATCGCCGTGGTGACGTTCGTCCTGTGGCCGGACGACGGGACGGTCGAGCTGCTGCTGGGCAGCGCGCTGTACCTGGCCGGCTCGTTCGGGGTGACGGTGATCGCGAACGTGCCGCGCAACGCCCAGCTGCTGAGGCTGGAGCCGGACGGTCCGGAGGCTGCCGCCTACTGGCCGGTCTATCTGCGCGAGTGGACGAGGTGGAACCACATACGCGCGGCCGCCTCGGCGCTGTCCGCGGTCGTGTATCTGCTGGCGCTCGTCTGAGCGCGCTGCGGCCCCGGCGGGACACCCGCCCGAGGACGCGGTGGGCGCCTTCGCGAGCCCACGGCGGGACGCCCGTCGGCGCCCACGACGATCCTCGCGGAGGCCGGTGGGAGAAAGCGCCGCAGGCCGCTCTGCGCGGGCGGCCCGGGAGACGTATCGTGGCCGGAAGAGCGCCGCCCGATGACGCACGGCCCGTCGCACGCGCGAGCAAGGAAGACGGCCATGGCCGATCCCAAGGGTTTCATGACGACGCCCCGCCAGGAGTGGGCCCGTCGGCCTGTCGCGGAGCGGGTCCAGGACTGGGACGAGGTGTACGTCCCCGGGGCGCTGCTGCCCATCATCAGCAAACAGGCCGACCGTTGCATGGACTGCGGCATACCGTTCTGCCACGACGCCTGTCCGCTGGGCAACCTGATCCCCGAGTGGAACGACCTGGTCTCCCGCGAGGACTGGCGGGCGGCGGGCGACCGGCTGCACGCCACCAACAACTTCCCCGAGTTCACCGGGAGGTTGTGCCCGGCGCCGTGCGAGGCGGGGTGCGTGCTCGCGATCAACCAGCCCGCCGTCACCATCAAGAACGTCGAGTGCGCTATCGCGGACCGGTCCTGGCAGGAGGGGTTCGTGCCGCCCCGGCCGCCGGACCGGTTGTCCGGGCGGACGGTGGCCGTGATCGGTTCGGGCCCCACCGGGCTCGCCGCCGCCCAGCAGCTGACGCGGGCCGGACACACCGTCGCCGTGTACGAGAAGGACGACCGGCTCGGCGGGTTGATGCGGTACGGCATCCCCGAGTTCAAGATGGAGAAGCGCCATCTGGAACGGCGGCTGAAGCAGATGCGGGCCGAGGGGACGAAGTTCCGTACGTCCACGGCGGTCGGCCGGGACGTGGGCGCGGCCGAACTGCGGACGCGGTACGACGCCCTGGTGGTCGCCACGGGCGCCACCGCATGGCGGGAACTGGGTGTCCCGGGACGCGAGTTGGCCGGCATCCACCAGGCGATGGAGTATCTGCCGCTGGCCAACCGGGTGTGCGAGGGGGACCTGGAGACCTCGCCGATGTCCGCCGCGGGCAGGCACGTCGTGATCGTCGGCGGCGGTGACACCGGGGCGGACTGTCTGGGGACGGCGGTGCGCGAAGGCGCCGCGTCCGTCACCCAGCTCGACATCTACGCGCAGCCGGACGCCGAGCGCGACGAGGACATCGATCCCTGGCCGACGTACCCGAAGGTCTACCGGCTGTCGGCCGCGCACGAGGAGGCACGCGACCTGGAGACGGCGCCCGAGGCGCACGCGGACGCCCGGCTGTTCGCCGCGTCCACGCTCCACTTCGTCGGCGACGCCGACGGACAGGTGCGGTCGCTGCATCTGGTCGAGGTGGACGCGCTGCGCAGACCGGTGGCCGGCTCGGGGCGTACGCTCCCCGCCGACTTCGTGCTGCTCGCCCTCGGCTTCTCGGGGCCCGACCGGGAGGACGGGCTGATCGACCAGCTCGGGCTGGGGCTCGAACCGCGCGGCACGATCACCCGGGACGGCGGCTTCGCGACGAACGTCCCCGGAGTGTTCGCCGCGGGGGACGCGGCGCGCGGGCAGTCGCTCATCGTGTGGGCGATCGCGGAGGGACGGGCGGTGGCCGCGGCCGTGGACCGCTATCTGACGGGGAGTTCCCGGCTTCCGGCGCCGATCGGGCCGTACGACCGGCCCATGGTGGTCTGAACCGGGCGGGACGCCGCGGCTAGCGTCGTTCGTCCGTACCGGCCCGCTTCGCCGTCGACAGCGCCACCCGGTTCCAGGTGTTGATGGTGAAGATCAGGGCCAGCAGGTGTGCCAGCTCCTGCTCCTGGAAGTGGGCCGCCGCCTCGGCGTAGACGTCGTCCGGGACGCCGCTGTCGGCCACCAGGGTCACCGCCTCGGTCAGGGCGAGGGCCGCCTGCTCCTTCTCGGTGAAGAAGTGGCGGGCCTCGCGCCAGACGGCGACCATGTGCAGCCGGTCCTCGCTCTCGCCGGCCTTGCGGGCGTCGTTGGTGTGCATGTGCAGGCAGTACGCGCAGTGGTTGAGGTGCGAGGCGCGGATCTGGACCAGTTCGACGAGGGCCGGGTGGAGGCCGTCGCGGGCCGCTGCGTCGAAACCGATGAGAGCGCGGAAGACCTTCGGAGCGGCCTTGGCGAAGTCGAGGCGGCCCGCCTCGTTCGTGCGGGTGTCGGTGATCGTGACCGGGTTCGCCGTGCGGGTGTTCGCGTTCGTCGTCATGTGCCCAACCTATGGCCCGGAAAGACCTCTTGTAGGGTGCAATTCCATGACGGAATCGTGGGTCAATTCGGCGGAGCGGATCGGCAGCGACCTGCATCTGGAGCTGTCGTCGGCCGGTTCCGGCGGGCGTCGGGCCGCGGTCGTCCGCGCGCTGCGCGAGGCCGTACGCGGCGGACGGCTGGCCCCCGGGACCCGGCTGCCGCCGTACCGCTCGCTCGCCGCCGACCTCGGCGTCGCCCGCAACACGGTGGCGGACGCGTACGCGGAACTTGTCGCGGAGGGGTGGCTGACCGCCCGCCAGGGCTCGGGCACGCGCGTCGCCATGGGGGTGTCCGCCCCGCCGTCGGGGCGCCGGGACGGCTCCGCGTCGGCACGCGATGTCACCCGGGCGCCCCGGGCGGCTCCCCCACGCGCGCGTGCCCTCCGGCACGACCTGCGGCAGGGCACCCCCGACGCGTCGTCCTTCCCGCGCGCGGCCTGGCTCACCTCCTACCGGCGGGCGCTCCAGCAGGCGCCGAACGAGGTGTTCGGGCCGGGCGATCCGGCCGGCCGGATCGAACTGCGCGAGGCCCTCACCGAGTACCTGGCACGGGCCCGCGGGGTCCGCACGGATCCGGACCGGATCGTGATCTGCTCCGGCTTCGCGCACGCCCTGCGCCTGCTGTCCGGCCAGGGCGCGGGAGGGATCCTGCGCGGACCGCTGGCCGTGGAGGCGTACGGGCTGGGCTTCCACCGGGAGCTGCTCGCCACGGCGGGCGTGCGCACCGTCCCGCTGCCGGTGGACGGACACGGCGCGCTCGTCGGCGGGCTGGGCCGTGAGCGGGGCGTGCTGCTCACGCCCGCGCATCAGTTCCCCACCGGTGGTCCGCTGCACGCCGAGCGCCGGGCCGCGGTGATCGACTGGGCACGCGCGCGAGGCGGTGTGGTCGTCGAGGACGACTACGACGGGGAGTTCCGTTACGACCGCAAGCCTGTCGGCGCCCTCCAGGGCCTCGACCCCGACCGGGTCGTCCTCGTCGGCTCGGTGAGCAAGAGCCTGTCGCCGGCCCTGCGGCTGGGGTGGATGGTGCTGCCGCCGCGGTACGTGGATGACGTGCTGGCCGCCAAGGGCGAGCGCGAGGCGTGGGCGAGCGTGCCGGACCAGCTGTGCCTGGCCGACTTCATGGCCTCGGGGTCGTACGACCGTCATGTGCGGCGGGCCCGGCAGCGTTACCGCGGCCGCCGCGACCGGCTCGTCCGGGCGCTCGCCGCGCGGGCCCCGCACATCGAGGTCACCGGGGTCGCGGCCGGTCTGCACGCGGTGCTCCGGCTGCCGGACGGCACCGAGGGGTCCACGGTCGAGGCGGCCGCGCGGCGGGGCGTCGCGCTGGACGGCCTCGCCGCGTTCCGGCACCCGGAGACGGACACGGCGGTGACGGGCACGGCAGGCACGGGCACGGTGGTGCGGGACGGGCTGGTGGTGGGGTACGCGACGCCCCCGGACCATGCGTACGGGGCGGCCGTCGAGGCCCTGTGCGAGGTGTTGCCGCCGCCGTGAACCGGGGAGCGGGAACCGGCCCGTCGGCCGCGACGGTCACGGCCCCGAGGGGGCACGGAGCCCGAGAGGCACGGAGCCCGAGGCCCGCGGGGCGCAGGGCCCGGAGGGAAGCCGTGCCGAGGCCCCCGGGCCCACCGTCCACCGCGGGTGTCACGCCTTGCGGGCCACCGCTCCGTAGCCGGGGATGACCCCGTCCTCCTGGCCCGGGACCGGTTCGCCCAGTTCGGGGTGCCACTCGGGCACCACCGCGACCCCGGGTTCGACGAGTTCCAGGTCGCGGAAGAACCGTCCGAACTCCTCGCGGGAGCGCAGTGCGAGGGTGATGCCGGCCGCCCGGAGCTTCGCGATCGCCGCCGCCGACTCCTCGGGGGTGAAGTCGGCGGTGGCGTGGGTCATCATCAGGTAGCTACCGGAGGGGAGTTCGGACAGCAGCCGGCCGACCAGCTCGTGCGCGCCGTCCTCGTCGGAGATGAAGTGCAGCAGCGCGATGAGGGAGAGCGCGATCGGCCGGTCGAAGTCGAGTATCTTCCTGGCGCCCTCGACTATGGCGGCCGGATCGCGCACGTCGGCCTGGAGGTACTCGGTCAGGCCGTCCGGAGTGCTGCGCAGCAGGGCCGCCGCGTGGGCCAGCACGATCGGGTCGTTGTCGCAGTAGACGACGCGGGCGTCGGTCGCGATGCCCTGGGCGATCTGGTGCAGGTTCGGCTCGGTCGGGATGCCGGTGCCGATGTCCAGGAACTGCCGTACGCCACGCTCGGCCAGCCAGCGGGTGGCACGGTGCATGAACGCGCGGTTGACCCGTGCCATGACGGGGACGCGCGGGTCCAGGGCCAGCATCTGCCGGCCCATCTCCTCGTCGACGGGGTAGTTGTCCTTGCCGCCGAGGTACCAGTCGTACATCCGCGCGGGATGCGGTCGGCTGGTGTCGATCCGGACAGCGCCGGTGGGGTGGTCCTGCCCGGTCATTCAACACTCCGTAAGTGGGGGGCGCGAACAGTGATCATGGTCAGTCGGGAACCAAGGTAAGGGAGTTGGCACAGTCATCGGTTTAACGGGTCGAGCGGGAGAGCAATTCAAGCCGGCCGTTCAGGACAGGCCGTTCAGGACAGGAGGAAGTCCGCCTCCCCCGCCTTCGCGCCCTCGATGAAGGCGGTCATCTCGTCGGACGTGTAGATCAGCGCGGGCCCGTCGGGGTCGGTGGACTGCCGGACGGCGATCCGGCCGTCCGCGAGCTTCATGGCCTCCAGGCAGTTGCCCCCGTTGCCGCCGCTCCAGGGCTTGTGCCAGCCCTCGCTGCCCAACTCCCGTGCGGGCATCCCGTTGTAGATCCGCTCGCTGCGGATCCGCGACTTGGTCTGGGACTTGATGCGGTCCATTCACAACTCCTTGCGGAGATCCCGGAGGATCTCCTTCGTGCGATGTGCAGTAGCGGCCTGCGCCGCCATGCGGTCCATGACCTCCAGGTGGGTCGCCACCTCGGAGCGCGCGTCCAGGTAGACGGCGCCGGTCAGGTACTCGCTGTAGACCATGTCCGGAAGTTCGGGCATGGCGAATCGGAACAGCACGAAGGGCCCGTACGTGCCGGGATGCGGGCCATTGGCGAACGGCGCGATCTGGAGCGTGACGTTGGGCAGCTTCATGGCGTCGAGCAGTTTGTCGATCTGGGCCCGCATCACCTCCGCGTCGCCGACCGGACGGCGCAGCACGGTCTCGTCCATCACCACCCAGAGCCGGGGCGCGTCCTGACGGGTGAGCAGTCCCTGCCGCTGCATGCGCAGTGCGACATGGCGCTCGATGTCGTCGGGGCTGGTCTGGCCGATGGCGCCCGACTTCAGCACTCCGCGCGCGTAGTCCTCGGTCTGGAGCAGTCCGGGCACGAAGTGGGGCTCGTACTGGCGGATGAGGCCGGCCGCCCCTTCCAGGCTGACATGCATGGAGAACCAGCCGGGCAGGATGTCGTGGAAGCGTTGCCACCAGCCGGGCTGGTTGGCCTCCTCTGCGAGCCGGACGAACGCCTCGGCCTCGGCGTCGGAGATTCCATAGGCCTTCAGGAGCAGTTGGAGGTACGGGATCTTGAGCGTGACCTCGGCCATCTCCATGCGCCGGACCGTGGCGGGGGCGACCCGGAGGATCTGGGCGGCCTCCTCGCGTTTGAGTCCGGCACGCTCCCGCAGGTCCAACAGGCGCCTGCCGAGGACGACCTGACCGACGGTCGGCGCGGACCGCGGTTCACTCACGCTCCACCTCCACGAAAACTCCCGGCAGGACGGCTCGGTCGCACAGATCGCCGACAGCCCGGCCGGTCCGGTGACAAAGGAACGACAAAAGAATCCCCGACAGCCCTACGGCGCCACTCGAAGACCCACCCGAAGATCCGGACGGATCTCCGCTGATCCCAACTGGCGCCGCTCGACGTGCTGTTGCAAGCAGTGTGCCACGGCCCTCCACCGCGTCACACAGCACTCTGCATTTTTCATAGTGACACTTGCCAAGTGTTCACGGCGGGGCGATAGTGGCAAGCGTGATTCCGTCCGCGCCCTTAGGAACAGACGCCGCCGCAGGCCGCCCCCTCGGTCTCGGTGCCGATGGGGGTCCCCCCGATCGTGCCCGTTCCGAACCGGGGGAAGTCGGCCCCGTCCGACTCGGTGCCGAGCGCCGGTTCCGCTTCGAGCTGGCCGCACACCCGGCTTCGCCCACTCAGGCGAGACGGCTGACGCGGGCCCGGCTGACCGGCTGGTCGGTGTGCGAGGACACCTGCGACACCGCGGCCCTCGTCGTCTCCGAGCTGGTCACCAACGCGATCGTGCACACGGCGAGCAGTCGCGTCGTCTGCGAGCTGCACGACGGTGACGACCGGGTGCGCATAGCGGTGCGCGACGAGGGCTGCGCGCCGGGTGAGCCCCACCCGTCCCCGCAGCGGCCCGAGGAGGAGCACGGGCGAGGGCTGCTGCTGATCGAGGCGCTGTGCCACTCCTGGGGTGCCCAGGAACAGGGATCGGGTCTGCTGGTCTGGGCGGAGATCCCCCGCGGGGCCGCCACGCCGCGCATCCCCGCGCAGCCGCACAACGACCTGGGCTGGGGCACCCGCCCGAAGCCCGGCCCGCCCGGCGGTCCGGGCGACGACGACGAGCCGCGACAGGAGCGGCGGGACCACCCGCAGCACGCCCCGCAGCACGCCCCGCAGCACCCACCGGTGGTCGCGGGGGCCCCGTCGCCCACCCTGCGCCCGGAGCGGGGCGGCGCGTGAACGCGCTCTCCGGTCCCGGCCAACTGCTCGGCATGGACACGCTTATGCGACTGCGGCGCGACCGGCCGACACCGCCCGCCCGGCACCGCCTCGTCGTCCCCGACGACATGACCGTCCCGCTCGGCTGCGACGCGGTGGCGGCGCCCGCCGACCTCGGACCGCTGCTGCTCCCCCGCCTCCCGCGGGTGGGATGCGTGTACGCCGACGGGACACGCTGGTGGTGGATCGTCCCGTCCGACTCGGACCACGCGCTGGAGTGGCCCGCCGCCACGCACTACGCCGCGGGCGCGGTCGTCCCGGACACCGCGCGTCTTCCTCGGCTCATCCACCGACCGGACGGTACGGTTCCGTACACTCCGCCGATCCCGCTCTACCTGGCCCTGTGCCGGCTGACGGGGACCACACCCGCCTGGTCGCGGCCGATCGGCGTCTGACGCTCCGGGCGTACGCCCGCGCGCATCCGCGTCCCGACTGTGCGCCCTGCCCTGAAGCAGCACCTCCCGCGATAGTGGCCGTTCGTGTCCGGTGGTCCACGATCGGGGGAGGTCGACGGTGGCGAAGCGGCGTGACACGGACGCACCCGAGGTGTCCGAGTCGGAGCGGCTCCTGTTCGGCGGTGCCCTCCGCTACGACATGGGCTGGAACCAGCACGCGGACGCCTTCCTCGAACTGGACTTCCGGGCCATGCTGACCCGCCTGCCGGCGCTGCTCACCGCCAGCCTCCGGCTGGCCCGGCAGGCCGACCGCGTCGCCGCGCGGACCGTGCTGGCCGCGGAGGCGGGCCGGGGCCTGGCCCAGGCTGTGGGCCTGTTCACGGTCAACAGCGTGCTGGGCCGGCTGATGGGCGGCGGCCCGGTCGAGGACCGGCTGCGCGGTGCCGTCCCCGCCCTGACCGTCATGGCGACCGTGCTGCTGGTGGGGGCGCTGCTGCGGGCCGCGTCGACGTACGCCACCGGCCGCCTCGAACCCAAGGTGGAGCGGGTGGCGACCGAGCTGTATCTGGAGCGGGCGGCGGCCGTGGAGCTGTCCGCGATCGAGGACCACGCCTTCCACAAGCTGCTGGACACCGCGCAGTACGGCGCCTCCTCCGCCCGCCGGATGATCATCTACGGCACCCGCGTGGTGAACGCGATGATCTCCCTCGTCGCGGCGGCCGGCGTACTGACCGTGCTGCACCCGGTGCTGCTGCCGCTGCTGGTGACGATGACCGTGCCGAGCGCCTGGAGCGCGCTGACCAACGCCCGCCGCCGTTACGAGTCCTTCCACGTCTGGGTGCAGCACGCCCGCGCCGGGCAGCTCATCAGCGGTCTGCTCACCGAGCCGGCGGCCGCGCCGGAGATCCGGTTGCACGGGGTCGGCCCGTTCCTGCTGCGCCACTTCCGGGCGATGTCGGAGTCCGCGGAGGCCGAGCAGGCCCGGCTGGCCCGGCTCGCGGCCCGCACCGGCCTGATCGCGGCGCTCTGGACGGGCGTGGCGACGGTGGCGACGTACGCGACGCTCGGCGCGCTGCTGGTCACCGGCACGATGGCGCTGTCCGTGGCGGGCACGGCCGTGATCGCGATCCGCACCGGCTCGGCGAGCCTGGACACCCTGGTCCTGGAGGTGAACGCGCTGCACGAGGAGGCCCTGTTCGTCGGCGACCTGGAGCGGCTGTACGTCGAGGCGGCCGAGCGGGCCATCCCGACCGGGGGCGCACCGCTGCCGGAGGACCCCCGGGAGATCCGGTTCGAGAACGTCACGTTCAACTACCCGGGCGACGCCGGCCGTCCCGCGCTGGACGACATCAGTCTCGCCTTCCCGCTCGGCCGGATCGTCGCCCTCGTCGGCGAGAACGGCTCGGGCAAGACGACGCTGGTCAAGCTGCTCGCGGGCCTGTACCGGCCGGACCGGGGACGGATCCTGTGGGACGACGTCGACGCGGCGACCGCGGACCGGAGCCTGCTCGCCGAGCGGATCGCGATGGTGGCGCAGGACTTCAAGCGGTGGCCGTTCACCGCGCGGGTCAATGTCGCCGTCGGCCGCTCCTCGGCGCCGCTGACCGAGGAACGGCTGAGCACGTCGATCGGCGAGGCGGGCGCGGAGCAGGTGGTCGCCGACCTGCCCCACGGTCTGGACACCCTGCTGGCCCGCAACTTCAGCGGCGGGCACGAGCTGTCCGGCGGGCAGTGGCAGCGGCTCGGGATCGCGCGGGCCGCCTACCGGCGCGGGCGCATCCTGATCGTGGACGAGCCCACGGCGGCGCTGGACGCCCGGGCCGAGCTGGAGGTCTTCGAGAAGATCCGGGCGCTGGCCGGCACCGGGCAGACGGTCGTCCTCATCACCCACCGGCTGGCGTCCGTGCGCCACGCCGACCTGGTGCATGTCCTCGACCAGGGGCGGCTGGTGGAGTCCGGCACCCCCGACGAGCTGCTCGGCAGCGGTGGCGTCTACGCCGAGCTGTACGCGCTCCAGGCCGGACAGTTCACGACGACGGTGCCCGCCCCGAAGGCGGGCTGAGTCGGCTGCTCCATGTCCCTGCTTCGGGTCCCTACTCCGTGTCCCTGCCGCGGACGATCACCAGGAAGGTGTCCGTCGCGAGGTCCATGACGACCTCGGCGGGCAGGCCCTCCTGACGTCGCGCGTGTGCGAACTCCTCCGCGGGCCACGAGCCGCGCGGCCCACCCGCGGGAAAGCGTTCGAGCACTGTTCGCCCGTTCACCACCCTGCACCTCCAGAAAACGTCGTACGTGCAGGAGTCAACGCCTTCCGGGGGTCTCGCGGCTCCCTCAGTTGCGGGACTGAGACGTAGCTGACACCCGTTCACCGCGGAATGTGAGGGTCCCGCGCCATCCCGGACTCGTCGGCACCGTCCGGGTCAGTCCTCGTACTCGTCGTGGTAGAGCACGCGTTCGCCGCCCGGGGCCGGCCCGAGGGCCCAGGCGCGCCCCGCGGGTTCCTCCCACTCCTCCTGCCGTCCCAGCGCGGTGAGGTCCAGCAGGCTGGTGGTCGAGCCGAGGCCGTCGAGGCCGCGCCCGTAGGCGGAGTAGGTGTGGAAGACCCGGTCGTGGTCGCGCAGGAAGCAGCTCAGACCGGGCCGCTCGACGAACTCCCCGTCCCGTTCCAGCGTCGCCTCGAAGTCGTGGTTGAAGTCGCCGAGGGACGAGGAGTACCAGGGCACCGTCCAGCCCATCCGCGCCTTGAACGGCAGCAGGGAGGTGTACGGCGCCCGGGACACCACCGCGAACGTCGTCCCGCGGGCCCGCAGATGCGCGAGGTGCCCGATCTGGTCGAGGAACGCCGAGCAGCCGCGGCAGCCGGCGTCCCACTCGGGCGCGAACATGAAGTGGTGGACCACGAGTTGTCGCCGCCCCTCGAACAGGTCGAGCAGAGTGGCCTTGCCGTCGCCGCCCTCGAAGACGTACTCCTTGTCGATCTCGATCATGGGCAGGCGGCGGCGCTCGGCGTTGAGGGCGTCACGCGCACGCGTCACGGCCTCCTCCTTGAGCAGCAGTTCCTCGCGCGCCGCACGCCACTGCGCGCGCGAGACGACCTCCGGAAGCGACATGACTCCTCCTGTGCGACGGCCCGTTCCCCGTGATGACCGCCGAAAGCAGCGCAACTCATCGCCGCCTCACGGAATTCTCACCCGGACCTCCCGTACGGGCCCGGCCGCGCACGGTCGTGTCCCCCCGTCGACGTACGACGGTGTCGTGCCCCCGCGCGAGCCGAACCGCGCACCACCCGCCCGTACGAGTGCGTCCGGACCGGTGCTAGCCGACCCCGACAGGCAGAGGCAGTCGGAACGTGTCGAGCCCGGCCCGCTCGCGCACCCTCGTCAGCTCCTCCAGCAGTGCGGTGAGCCGCTCGGTGTGACGGGGCGTGAGCCGTCCCGTGTCGTCGAGATGCACGGCGCAGGCGGTGGTGGTGTCGACCAGTCGTTCGAGCAGGGCGGCGACCTCGTCGGTGCCCTCGGTGTGCCGGGCGAGTGCGGGCAGTTCGGCGGCGGCGTGCGCGATGGCCGTACGGGCCTCGGCGAGCGTGCGGTAGGCCTCGCGCCGCAGGGTCCAGCGGGCGGCCCGGGCGGCGGCCGGTCCGAGGGCGGCGGGCCCGGGGGCGGTCGGCCCGGGGGCGGTCGGCCCGAGGACGGTGAGGGGTGCCTTCGGCAGGTGAGCGGACGGGGACCCGCCGGAGGGGTGGGGCGCACCGGACGGGCCGGGTCCACCGGACGTGCGGCCCGTACCGGACGTGTGGGATCCGCCGGACTCGCGGCCCGTGGCGGACGCGGCAGGTCCGGCGGAGGTCCGGGGCTCGTCGAGGACGTGGGCGAGGTAGGCGTGCGCGGCGCCGCCCGCCGCGGCCAGTCGGGCGCGTACGCCCCCGCCGCGCTCCCCCGGCATCGGCAGATGTCCGACGATCAGCACGATCGCGCAGGCCAGCAGCGTCTCGGCGATCCGGCTCACGGAGGCCTGCGGCTCACCGCCGACCATGACCAGGGCGAGGACGAGCACGGTGACGACGGCGGTCTGCGCGGCGAAGTGGCGGGTGGAGACCGGCACCAGGGCACCGCAGACCGCGACGAGCACGACGAACCCCCAGGGCCCGGGCAGGACCTCGGCGAGGGCGGCGAAGACGAGGGCCCCGAGGACGGTTCCCGCGGCCCGGCACAGCACCCGGGACGCCAGCGGCCCGAGGTCGGGCTTGACCAGGAAGACGGCGGTGGCGGGCAGCCAGTACCAGTGCGCGTGCCGCCCGTACCAGTGGGCGTGGTGCAGTGCCTGGGCCGCGGCCGCGCTGGCTCCGAAGCAGAGGGCGACCCGCAGCCCGTACTCGCGCCCGCCGCCGCCGAGGACGGTCCGCAGCAGATCACCCGCGGCCCGCCTCCGGGTGTGCAGGTCGGCGCCCTCGCCCCGGTCGAAGGCGTCGGCGGCGTGCAGCAGGGCGTCGTCCAGGGCGCGCAGGGCGGGCAGGGAACGGCTGGGCGCGGGCAGCGGCCCGGTGGGGGTTCCCGCGCGCACGGCGGCGGCGAGCCGCCGGAGCCCCTCGCCGGTCCTGCCGGACACCTCCTCCCCCGCCCAGGCGAGCGCGGTCGCGGCCTCGGCCAGGGGCAGCGCGGCGGCGTACTGCGTGTGCAGCCGCCGCTCGGCTGCGGAACCGGCGTGCCGCCGCAGCCGGGGCCCGGCGAGGGCGTCCTGGGCGTGGTCGAGGGCGGCGGTGAGCGCGGCCCGCCGGACGGTCGCCCCGGCGCCACCGGCCGCGTCGAGCAGGTCGGCGACGGCGTCGTACACCGCGGCCACCGCCTCCCGTTCCCCGTCGAAGCGGAAGTCACCGGCAAGGGCGCCGGGGGTGGGCAGGGCGATCCGCAGCACGAGCAGCCACGCGGCCCCCGCCAGGAAGGCGAGGGCGCGCTGCCAGCCGCTCTCGGGCAGGGGCATCCCGGCGCCGATGGCGGTGGCGACGAGCAGCTGAGTGGCGGCGCCGGAGGCGACCGGCCCGACGGCGCTGACCCCGCCGGCGACCAGCGCCACCACGGTGAGCAGCGCCGTGAGGACCACGGGCGGGGTGTGCTGCCCGGCGTACGTGCCGACGAGCAGCCCGGCCGCGCCGGCCAGCGCGGGCACGCCCAGCCGCTTGACGGCGGCCCGGCGGCTGCCCGGCCGGTCGTTGATCCCGGCGAGCATGGCGGCGATGGCGGCGACGACACCGAGGGAGGTGCGTCCGGCGAGCACGGCGGCGAGCAGCAGCGGGCCGGCGGCCAGCGCGCCTCGGGTGACCGCGCTCCAGGGGACGGGGCCGCGCTGGGTGCGCAGGGTGTGGGCG